>CALZBR010000003.1 GCA_945621435.1 uncultured Lachnospiraceae bacterium | reverse complement strand
TTGCGGCGCGGCAGAAGGTATCTATACCGCCCGTCAGGTAATCGCAGTGATTGGTCTGATATTCGGTAAAAGTACCGCTTTTCTTATCAAATACAATATGGGTGCCTGTGCCATCTATGGTAATGCTTTTCTCTGTTTCGCTGAAGGAGAGAGGGCAAACAGGCTGTTCTGCTATCTCAGGCATATAAACAGCGTGGTTCAGGGCAAGCTGGCAGCGGTAGATTTCAGTGCCGGCAGGAGCATAAGCCGTGTCAGAGGAGAGCTTTGCGTATATATTGAGATATGCTTCACCTTTTGGTTTGGCAGGTAATTCCGGATACGGCAGCGACTCAGAGGAACCGGCTGGCGTATGCAGGGGCCCAAATGTCCCCGAGAAAACAACAGAACCGTTTTCTATCACATCATAAGGAAACTCCAAATGGCTTAAGTCCAGTGCATGATAATGATTGGATAACTTGATGTACTGATTACCGGACCAGTCAGTAGCGGCTTGCAGGATAACAGGCGATTGCACATTTCGGACCTCATAAGCACCGGGCTTCAAGCCAAGGTCAGCAAAAACAATGCCGTTTAAGCACATATCCGGAGTGCCGTCTACAACCTCCTCATCAAAAGCACCACCATAACAATATTTCGTTTTTCCTGATACTGAATCTTTTACGGCAATCGCTTTATCGGCAAAGTCCCAGAGGAAGCCCCCCTGAAAACGAGGATACTTGTGAATGTAATCCCAAAAATCCTTGAAATTGCCAGTACTGTTGCTCTTTGCATAAGCATATTCGCATAATATCATAGGACGGAGATCCGTTTCATCTGCCATGAGACCGGCAACCCAATTCATATCAGGATACATCGGACAGAGAATATCCGTGATATTGGATTTCGGGAATCCGGATTCGTATTGGACAAAACGGGTCTTGTCATATTCTTTGATCCAACCATACATGGCAGCGTGATTCACACCGGCTCCGGATTCATTACCCAGTGACCAGAAAAGTACAGAGGGATGGTTTTTGTCGCGAAGCACCATGCGGGTAGCACGCTCCATGTAAGCATTCATCCATTCCGGAGAAGAGCTTAAGCCGCCGCCATAACCATGGGTTTCAATGTTTGCTTCGTCTACAAGATAAATACCGTATTCGTCACAAAGGTCATACCAGATTGCGTTATTGGGATAGTGACAGGTACGAACAGCGTTAAAATTTAAACGTTTCATACAAAAGATTTCTTCTTTCATTCTATCCACAGAGACAACGCGACCGGAGGAAGGGCAGAATTCATGACGATTGACACCTCGGATGATCAGCCTTTCGCCGTTGAGCGTAAGGATGCCACGCTCGGTGATATCGAGCTGACGAAATCCCACACGGCAGCTTTCGATGTCTGTGGTGGTTCCGTTCTTATCCTGCAATTCCAAAACTAAGGTGTACAATTCCGGAGTCTCTGCCGTCCAAAGCGCAGGTTTTTCCACCGTGGCGGATACCGAAGCGACATATTTGGGGGTCAAATATGCCTGGTATTCGGAAAAGGGTTTTGAGCAGAACTCGGTTATTTTGGTATTGTTCTTATCATATAAGGACAGCTTTACATAGTGTTCCCCAAAAAGAGGATACGTCTGGTCCGGCCAGATAGTAACCATCAACGTGGAGGTGGTAAAATCATTGTTTTGGAATCTTGTTTCAACCTTGTAGTCTAAGATATGGTCTTTGTGCTTGGCAATGATACGCACATCTCTAAAAATGCCATACAGATGCCAATAATCCTGATCTTCCAGATAACTTCCGTCACAGAAGCGAAGAACAGAGACTGCTATCGTATTCTGGCCGGCGTGAATGTAATCGGTCAGGTCGAACTCAGCATTCAGCTTACTGTCCTGTGAATACCCTACCTCCTGCCCGTTCACCCAGAGAGAAAAGCAAGATTCCACACCGCCAAAATCAATCAGAATCTGTCTGCCGATGTAGCTTTCCGGAATGTCAAAGGTTCGAATATAGCAGCCGTTCAGATTGTCTTTGGGAACAAAGGGAGCGTGTAAATCAAAGTTCCCGGTAGTGGATTCTATTTCGAAGGGCTGGGAGCCGTTTTCTCTCTTGAAGGGATAGAGAATATTGGTATAGACCGGCTTGCCGTATCCGTGATACTCCCAGTTTGCAGGAACGGGCAGGCTTTGCCAGTGGGAACAGTCAAAATCATTTTGCCAAAATGGTTCAGCCTCTTCCGGAGAGGAATACATGCGAAATTTCCATAAGCCATTTAAGCTCATGACAAAAGCGGATGCATTGCGGTCGTTGCTTAACGCCTGCTCAACGGATTCATAAGCACCGTAAGGGGTATGCATCGGGTATCGGTTCCTTTGCGTGACATATTGATTTTCCCAATCCTTTAAGTGATTCATTGACACAATTCCTTTCCTGATGGAATAAAATATTTGTTTTTTTTACCGGTAATGATACAATATGGGTAACTATTCAGAGCCATGTAAATTTCAAAAAATCCTATAATAAAGATACTAAATAATTACTGGGAGCGAAATGGCAAAGATGGGTTTTTTTTTATCCAATCTGGTAAAAGCGAGGAAATCATGACAAATTATCAGGCATATGAAAAGAAGAGAGATGAAATCACACAAAGTGATGTGATTTATCGATGTATAGGAGAAAATCTGAAAAACGGAATTGTTGCATGCGGATTTATGAAAAAAGAAACTGCGGAACGATCCCAATACCATTTTACCAACGAGTTCTACAGTTGCTTTCTTTTGCTGCGGGGAAGTGGAGAATATATTACGGAGGATGGCGAAAGATTTTTGTTGGAAGCGGGGGATCTGGTACAAAGAGTTCCCGGAATTGTTCATTCAACGAGAGTGGAACCGGATGGACAATGGTTGGAATTTTTTATATCTGTAAGTGCTGATTTTTATGAAGCAGAGAAAAAGCTGGGCGTACTACCGGGTACACCGGTGAGAAAGAAGGCATTCTATACCGCCGACCTGGACCGGTATAAGGGTCTTATCAGGAAGCTCAAGGCAGCTACTCAAAACGAGCTTCCCACAATCGCATTAGAGCTGGAACATGAGCTTTTATACATGTTTGGGTATGGAAAAGCAAAGAATGAAACCACAAATAAGGACGATTACCTGCAAACGGTACATGATATTTTGGAACAGAATCTGGACCGTGAAATCTCGGTGGAGAAGTTAGCCGGAGACATACCTATGGGATATGAATCGTTCCGAAAGGAATTTCGGAAGAAATACGGTATTTCACCGGGAAAATACAGAATAGAAAAAAAGATGGAGCAGGCCTGTATGCTTTTGGAGAGTGGGATTCCCATCAAGGAAATCGCGCAGATGGTGGGATATGAGGATGTCTATTCCTTTAGCAAACAATTTACAAAAACATATCACATTGCACCGGGGAAATTTCGAAAGAACAAAATTTAAAAATTGGAAGAGTCAGAATCTCGGTATTGCGGATGAAATAATGTCGGAGTAGATTATTTCTAACACTTAGATTATAAAAAAGGAGGTACATTTTATGATTGACCGTGATGCATTGAAGGGGAAGGACGAAGCAAACTGTACGGTACAGATTGTTTTTGATAACGGTCAGAATACTTTTTCAAGATTACTTTTCAAAGCAGAAAACGGTTTGTCGGAAATAAAAGAGGATATACCGTATCTGAAAAGTATTATACGGAATGGTTTGATCAGGAATGGGCAGACGGGGTAAGGGATCATTCTCGTATTACAACCATGTCGGTCATTCTGCAGGAGGGACGGAATGATATCTGCTTCTATGCAGTTGAGCCGGGAGTGATCCTGGAAAAGGTGGTATTCTATTCTGCAGACAGTGACTTGCCGGGCAGCTAACTGGGACCGGAAGAGAGCCTTGCAGAAGTTAAGGATGACTTGAATATCACCGTTGCAGGCAAAAATTTTTCTTTTATAATAATTATGTGTGTGGTAAAATTACTTTACAAGATGTTTCCATATGTTGTGTTGATAAAAACAAAGGAAATAAAGGAGTGCATATGAAGAAAGGGCAAAGAAGTATTACCTCTCACATCCGACACATGGTTATTCTCGATATTATTGTATTGGTTCTCATTATGGAAATCTGCTCTGTGGTATCCATTCAGAAAGCTTTGCTTACAGACACGCGTAACGAGATTTCCATGAATACGGATAATGGTGCCACCTTTATTGATAACTGGTTAAAGAAAAAAGCATCTCAGACAGAGATCATTGCCGCATCGTTCAAGGCCATGCCGAATATTTCCGATGATGCGGCAGAAGCCTATCTGACCGAATGTGCAGCGGGAGATGCCGATGTCCTGAATTATTATTTTTGCCGGGAAGGGACTCCCTATGTGGTTTACAACGGAGGCATATTTGAGCTGGATCCCACCGGAAGAAGCTGGTGGGCGGATTGCTGGGCTGTGGAAAAGACAATTATCACAGATGCTTATGTGGATGCCAATTCCGGCGGCATTGTAGTGTCTGTTGCCACTCCCTTTTATTACGGTAACAAAAAGGCAGTCATCCTTGCGGATATTACGATGGATGCTTTAATCGGCAATCTGACAGAGCTGAATAATGACTATATGACGGTTTATGTTACGGCTGCGGACGGAACGATTATCATGCATAACGACAATTCCCTTTGTATGCAGAAGGACGGTACCTCCACAAAGATCACAGATGTATATGAAATGGATACGGACAGTGTGGAAATACAGACCATCCGGGGCATGGATGGCGGAAGCTATTATCTTGGACTGAAAAGCGTGGAAAGCACCGGCTGGCAGCTGGGTGCATATCTTCCCCGGTCTTATGTGTTCGGAAGAGTGATGAAGGCTATCATTTTTCTGGCTTTGTCTGCTGTCATAGTCGGTGCAGTCTGTATCGCTACGCTGGCAGTGATCTTAAAGAGACAGCTGGGTCCCATGAATACCATGAAGTCCTTTATTAAGGAGACTGTCGTAGGTCAGGATAAGGTTCCTTACTACAGACATGAGGAAGAGGAAATCAGCTTTCTCATTGAAGAGCTCAAGGAGAAATTTGTCGCTACCATTCGTAAGACCATGACGGAGATGAAGGGTGTGGACGGAAACATCCGGGAAGCAAATGCCTCCGTAAGCGGGATTGCGGACGCCGTAAGCAATATCTCTGCCGTGATTGAGGAAACGGCAGCAGCCATGGACATGCAGACCGAGAATATTCGTCATATTAACGATGACTGCGGCACGATTTCCAAGGCATCACAGACCGTTGCCCGTCAGGCGCAGGAGATGGCAGCCAACTCCAATGATATCGTACAGCATATCAATACATTGCTGCCACAGATGCAGGCTTTAAAGGAAGCTTCCCTCGGCAGCTGCAGAGCCGGTCAGGAGAGACTGGAGGAAGCCATCAGGGAGGCACAGTGTATCAGGGAGATTACTTCTATCTCCGATGCGATCTCGGGGATTGCTTCCCAGACCAATCTGTTGTCCCTGAATGCATCGATTGAGAGTGCGAGAGCCGGTGAGGCGGGCAGAGGCTTTGCCGTGGTCGCTGAGGAAATCAGAAAACTGTCCGATGAGACTGGCAACGAGATCAACAAGGTCTCCAGCCTTGCGGCCAGATTGCTTCATGCAGTCGATACATTGACGAGGGAGACAACGGATACCGTTGAAAAGATGACTTCCGATATCGAGCAGGCATTCGAGAAGCTGAATGAGCTCGCAGGACAGTATAAGGGCAGTGCAGAGTATTACAGCTCTATCTCCGCTGACCTCGGTGCAAGCTCGCAGGAGCTGTTTGCATCCGTGCATGCAGTGACGGCTTCCGTCGAGGATATCAACAAGAGCCAGAAGGATGTCAACCTTGCGATAGACGGTGCGAGCCGGGATATTCAGGGTGTGGCGGCGGATGCAGTGTCCATGAAGGATAAGGTAGAGCAGGTGTCCGCAGCAGTGGACGAGGTATCAGCAACAGTACAGCAATTCAATGTGTAGATTATCAGCAAAGGCGTGGGACACTATGATTTCCTGTAGTGTCCCAATGCCTTTTTGTGTTTAAATCAGTCGGACATGCAAGGATTCCGCCGTTTTGGGAGGAGATAACTTATGTTTGTGGATTATATGCTGTTTACGGTGATCGCTTTTGTGACAGGAACAGTTATTTTATTTCGCATCTTGAGTTCCAATAAGAAATACCGGGAAAAGGGCTTTCTGCAACTTATTATTCTTGCGGTTTGCCACAATATCATTGACCTATT
The DNA here is from genome assembly GCA_945621435.1 of uncultured Lachnospiraceae bacterium. GTDB lineage: Bacteria > Bacillota > Clostridia > Lachnospirales > Lachnospiraceae > Acetatifactor. The sequence continues at coordinate 87,354 of CALZBR010000003.1, read as the reverse complement.
CTGGGGGCTTACCTATTTTGATAAAATAGGAATGGGACCTCTGGGTTTACAGATTTCCACTTCCCTGTATTTTGTTTCCAATGCGATTCTTGCATTTACCTGGTTTGCCTTTTTGTACAGTATGCTTAACAGAGAAAATCCGAAAAAAGGGATACTGACTCTGGCGGCGATACCTATGGCAGCGGTTATTTTTATGGTGATTGCCAATGTATGGACAGGTCTGCTCTTTACCATCGGGGATACGGTTGATTCCTATGCAAGAGGAAAATGGTATATCATTGAGCGAATCGGAACAACGGGATATTTTGTCGTTATTTTTGTCTGGGCAGTTATAAGATGTATTCAGGCAAAAGAGAAAGCCGGGAGAAAAAAAGGTGCCGTCGTTACCCTGTTTGCGGTTGTCCCCCTGGTATTTGATTTTTTGCAGGTATTCTTCGTAACAGTACCCTGTACTTCCGTGGCATTTCAGATTGCCATTATCAATGTATTTGCGTTTATTTCCGTGGAACGCAGAGAAAATGTTCTGATCAGTGCTTCTGAGCGGCAGCTGGAAGAAAAGCAGAGAAAGCTTGAAGAGATCAATGAAGAATTAAGCAGCAGAATTGCTCAGATACAATCCATGAGTGAGATATATACCTCCGCTTATTACATTGATTTGAGCGACGGAAGTTTTGTGGAGCTGTCATCTGTAAAGCATGTGCATGCTCACATTGGCGTATCCGGCGATGCAACAGAGCGACTGCGCTATTTCTGCCATCACATGATAGTGCCTTCCTATACGGAGGAAATGCTGGAGTTTGTGGATTTGTCCACATTGGACCAAAGACTTGGCAACAACAAAATCATCTCTAAACAGTTTTTAAGCACTGTAGATATTTCTCCTGAGACAGGCAACAAGCCCATCTGGGCAGAATGCTCTTTTATCGTCGGAGACCGTACCCCGGATGGCAAGCTTTCCCATGTGGTCTATACTACCCGCATCATTCATGACGCCAAGATAAAAGAACTGGAAGCCATGGAAAAAATGCGGGATGAGATGGAAATCGCAGGAACGCTCAGCAGAGAATATCCGGATGTTATGCTGCTTGATCCGGTAAATGATACCGCTGTGACCATCAAGCGTTACGGAAAGGTCATTGCAGAAGATCAGAGAACCCTTCGACGTTCTTATCAGGATACCTGGAATTATTATATTACCAAATATGTTCCGGAGGAGGACAGAGACGCTCTTTGGACTGCTATTTCGTTGGACAAGGTGAAAGCGGAGCTGGAAAACAACGATTCTTATTCCTGCACTTATCGCGTGAATCTGAGCGATACAGGGATTCATCATTATCAGGCTTCTTTTATCAGACTATATACCAGACATAATGCAGAGAGTCAGATCATCCTGGGATTCCGCTGTGTCGATGCCATTGTGGAGGAAGAACATAAAAACAGAGCAGTACAGGAAGAACAGCTTCGTATCATCGGTGCTCTGAGTCGGGAATATAGCAGTCTGTTTAAAATTGATGCGAATACAAGAAAAATGACACTTTATCGTACGGATGGAGTCGCATTTGATCCTGAGGTGTTGAACAAGCTGCTTGCCCTTGAGGATTATGAGCTGATTTTGTCCAAATACATTGATACCTTTGTTGTTCCGGAAGATCGTGACCGACTCAAGGAGTCTATCAATCTTTCCATCCTTATGGAGAAGGTGCTTGAGCAGGGACTGTACAAGCTTGGATACAGAAGAGTCAAAGATGGCGTCATTTCCTATTTTGAGATGAATACGGCCAAAACGGTGGATTCAAGCGGAAAGATCACTTTTATCCTGGGCTTGCGGGATGTGGATGAGGAAGTACGGCGCCAGCTGAAGCAGACCAGAGAGATGGAAGTGCAGCGTGAGATCATTGAAGGTCTTGGCTCAGAATACGATTCTGTTCTTGTTGTAGATCCCAATGCGGATACGGTTAATTTTTTACGTATTGCAGACGAGCATGTTGACTCTACAAAGCAGCTCCTGTCCAGAGAGGGGAACTCCTGGACAAAAGTGATGCAGACCTATGTTAAGGAACAGGTATCGGAGAACAGTCGTGCGGAGTATTCTGAAAAAATGAGTCTGGAATACATCCGTTCCAGAAATGAGGATTACTCAGTCACTGTTGAAGTGTTAATGAATGGGGAATACCATTATATCCAGTTGAGAGTTGCTTATGTTCATGCAACAGACGGAAGCCATGTAGCAGTGATTGGAACAAGAAATGTGGATGATCTGATCAAAAAAGAGCGCCAGCAGGAAATGGCACTTCAGGCTGCTTATGACGTGGCGGAAGCAGCAAACAGGGCAAAGACAGACTTCCTGTCGAATATGTCTCATGATATACGAACGCCGATGAATGGGATTATCGGAATGACTGCCATCGCAGCGGCGCACATCGATGACCGGGAGCGTGTGCAGGACAGTCTGAAAAAGATAACCAGGGCAAGTAAGCATCTGTTGAGCCTCATTAATGAGGTTTTGGATATGAGTAAGATTGAGTCCGGAAAGGTAGATTTAGCAGAAGAGGAATTCAATCTTTCCGATCTGATCGATAACCTGCTTAACATGACAAATTCACAGATTGAGGAGCATCATCATGAGCTGTCAGTGAATATTACCGGAGTGAGTCATGAGGCAGTCATTGGTGACAGCCTTCGCATCCAGAAGGTCTTTACCAACCTCATGGGTAATGCGGTAAAATATACACCGGACGGAGGCAAAATCAGGCTTTCCATCACGGAAAAAGACAGCAACCGGCCGAGAATCGGGTGCTTTGAGTTCGTTTTCGAAGACAATGGTCTGGGAATGAGCGAGGAGTTCGTGGAGCATATCTTTGAACCCTTTGTCAGAGCACAGAACGAAGGGATACAAAAGATACAGGGGACGGGACTCGGCATGACCATCAGTCGTAATATTGTCCGCATGATGGGCGGTGACATCAAGGTGGAAAGCAAGCTGGGTGAAGGTTCCCGTTTTACAGTTACAATGTATCTGAAATTACAGGATGAAATCATAACAGACAACCAAAAATTCATTGATCTGGATGTGCTTGTGGCAGATGATGATACTTTGAGTCTTGAATCCTGTGTCAGCATGTTATGTGATCTTGGCATGAAGGCAGAGGGTGTCTCCGGTGGTACTGAAGCCGTGAAACAGGTAGTAGAGCATCACGAACAGAACAGGGATTATTTTGCCTGCATTCTTGACTGGAAAATGCCGGATATGGATGGAATTGAAACAACAAGAAACATCCGAAAGGCAGTTGGTTCGGATGTACCGATCATCATTATATCTGCCTATGACTGGTCTGATATTGAGCAGGAAGCCAGAAAAGCAGGTGTCAACGTATTTATCAGTAAACCGCTGTTTCGATCCAGACTGGAGAGAACCTTTGATGGTCTCTTAAATAAAGATGAGGCGGAAACCGGAGAAGCACCGTTTAAATCCCTGGAGGATGTGGATTATTCGAACTACCGGATTCTGCTGGTAGAAGATAACGAACTGAATGCCGAAATCGCAGAAGAAATCTTTAGAACCACCGGTATAGACGTAGACCATGTATGGAATGGTGCGGAGGCTGTGGACAAGATGGAAGAAATCGAGGACGGATATTACGATCTCATTTTTATGGATATACAGATGCCTAAGATGAACGGTTATGATGCTACCAGGGCAATTCGTGCCATGAACCGGGATTACTGCAGACAGGTTCCGATCGTTGCCATGACGGCCAATGCCTTTGCGGAGGATGTACACGCAGCAAAAACCGTAGGAATGAATGAGCACATTGCAAAGCCGCTGGACCTTAAGATACTTATGAAGACAATGAGGAAGTGGCTTGGTTAAACAGGATTTTACGATATAGGAACAGGAGGTGGCATATTGGAGCATTCCAAAACCATACTTACAGACTATTATGTCATTTCAGATGATTTCAGACTTTTGGAGTTTAATCAGAACGTTAAGGAAAGATATAAAGGGGTTCAGTGCGGAGACCTGTGTTATCAGGCTACGATGAAGCGTGATACTCCCTGCCCTCACTGTCCCATTGCCGGTAATACGCAGGAGGATTGTTCCGTATACTATGACCCTTTTTACAGAGACTGGATGGAGGCAGTATTCTCACGGGTCGGTGAGGGAAGGCATGCGGTAAGGATTCTGATTCTGAGAGAATCGGAATGATCGGCGGTTATTGTGAAGAGGGATTCCCGCTTTACTATGTGAATGAGCACATGAAAAGAATGCTTGGCTATGACAGCTGATTTGGGAGAACATTATTATGTGGGAATGAAGTATGAGACCACATATCGCATGCCAAAAAAGACGGGACATCGAAGTGGAGAGTAAGCTGGGCAGAGGTACAAGAATCGCCATTTTCAATCACGAATCTTTTGGATTCCTTAAAAGCTGGAGGATCTTCTACAAAACCATCAGACCCTCTCTTGAAAACATTGTATATCTGTATTTGGCGAGTCACGATTATCAAGTATGATAGATGGTAATAAAGGATTGGGACTCATGCAATGCTGGTGTTTCTCGCATTGAATGGAATAGAGGAAGAGGAAAGTACCTTGTCGGATGCTTCAACTGTTTTTCAAGGTAAGCAGTTTTTTGTCATTTTTTGTCTCCTATGTATTAGTGTTGTGTTTATTGGAAAAAATATGACACGAAAAGGAGACTGAAAATATGAAAGACAAAATCTTTGGTGTGTTACAGCGTATCGGGCGAAGCTTTATGCTGCCGATTGCAATCCTGCCGGTGGCAGGTCTTTTGTTGGGAATCGGAAGTTCCTTTACGAATGATACAATGATTGAAACCTATGGTTTGGAAAAATTTTTGGGAGATAAAACAGTACTTCATGGACTTTTCGTGATTATGAATCGGGTGGGAAGTGCTGTTTTTGATAATCTTCCTCTGATATTTGCGGTGGGTGTGGCAATCGGGATGGCAAAGAGGGAAAAGGAGGTATCCGCTCTGTCATCGGTGATTGCCTATTTTGTCATGAATACAGCCATCAATGCGATGCTCCTGAATCGCGGAGAGATCCTGGAGAATGGTGAGATAACGGCTGATGTTCTGGAGGGAACGATTACCTCCGTCTGTGGAATACAAACATTACAAATGGGTGTTTTTGGCGGTATCATTGTTGGTCTTGGCGTTGCGGCATTGCACAACCGGTTTTACAGGATTGCGCTGCCCAATGCCCTTTCCTTTTTCGGTGGGACGAGGTTTGTTCCCATTATCTCTACCCTTGTGTATATGTTTGTGGGTATTTTGTTATATTTTATCTGGCCTGTGATTCAGAACGGAATCTACGCTCTCGGCAGTCTGGTAACGGGAAGCGGATATTTTGGAACATTGATTTTCGGATTGATCAAAAGGGCTCTGATTCCTTTTGGGCTGCATCATGTATTCTACATGCCCTTCTGGCAGACAGGGGTAGGCGGGACAATGAATATAGCCGGACAGCCGGTACAGGGCGGGCAGAATATTTTCTTTGCACAGCTCGCTGATTCCGCTGACATTGTGCATTTCAGTGCAGATGCGACCAGGTACTTTTCCGGGGAATTTATCTTTATGATCTTCGGACTGCCGGGAGCAGCGCTAGCGATGTATCACTGTGCAAAGCCGAAGAAAAAGAAAGCAGCGGGTGGATTGCTGCTTTCTGCTTCTCTGGCATGTATGATGACAGGAATCACGGAGCCCCTGGAGTTCTCCTTCCTGTTTGTGGCTCCCGCGCTTTTTGCTGTCCAGGTCGTTCTGGCAGGCTTTGCCTATATGATTGCCCATGTATTGAATATTGCGGTGGGACTGACATTTTCCGGAGGACTGCTTGACCTTTTTCTATTCGGAATCCTTCAGGGAAATGAGAAGACAAGCTGGTTGAGAATCCTTCCCGTGGGGATTCTTTACTTCTTCTTATACTATTTTATTTTTAGGTTTATGATAAAGAAATTTGATTTTAAGACGCCGGGAAGAGAAGAGGATGATACTGAGACGAAGCTGTATACAAGAGCTGATGTGAATGCCGGAAGGGAACGGGAGAATGCAAAGACAGGCGAAGATTCAAAGGCGGATATTGACGCCGGGAAGAGACAGACGGATCCGGTCAGTGAAGCAATCGTCAGAGGTCTTGGTGGCAGGGAAAATATCAGCGATGTGGACTGTTGTGCAACCAGGCTTCGTTGTAGCGTATTTGATGCAAAGCCGGTGGATGACGCCTTACTGAAATCAACCGGGGCATCGGGAGTGGTTCGTAAGGGGAACGGGGTGCAGATCATTTACGGTCCCCATGTCACAGTAATCAAATCGAATCTGGAGGATTATCTGCAGCAGACGCCAAGCCGGGAGCAGGCGATGAATGCGGAGCAGACGCAAAAATCGGAGCAGACATCTGATACGGAGATGGATGCACGCATCATAATATCAAGCCCGATGAGTGGTATCGCAGCTAAGCTCTCCACCGCGCCGGATGAAGCCTTTGCAGAGGGCATGATGGGAGACGGTGCCGTGGTCACCCCGGCGGATCCCATTGTGCGTGCACCGGAGGATGGAGAAGTCAGCTTTGTGTTTGATACCAAGCATGCAATAGGGTTTGTAACCGGTTCGGGCATCCAGCTGTTGATCCATGTGGGAATCGATACCGTAAAGCTGAATGGGGAAGGCTTTGAGGTATATGTGGAAAACGGTCAGAAGGTGAAAAAGGGAGAACCCCTGATGAAGCTGGATATGGAGTATTTAAGAGAAAAAGCGCCTTCCCTGGCGTCACCTGTTGTATGTACGGAGCTCGCGGAGAACCGCAGGGTTCGTTTGCTGAAGGAAGGAGAAATCCGGGCAGGGGAGGCGTTATTTGCGGTGGAAGTCATCGAGTGAACTGTAACATGAACTGTAAATAATTTATATTTTGCTTGTCGAAATATGTCGTATGTGTTATGGTAGCAAGAATGTTACTTTAGAGATGCGGATAAATATGTAAGGATAACGATATGGGGATAAACAAATGAAGACAGCAGAAATAATCAATATTGTCTGCTCCGACCTGGGCATTGCCAAAGCGGATCTGGCCAAAAGAATGGGAATGATCCCGTCCTCCCTGTACAGAAAGCTTGCCAGAGAAAGCATGACCCTCAGAGAGCTTCAGGAATGTCTGGATGTGCTGGGGGTTGAGATGGAGATAAATCTCCGGTACCCGGATGGCAATGCCAGCAGTTCGCAGGTCAATCAGGAGCTCCTTATCTCAAGACTGCAGAGAGAGAAGAGGACATTGTGGCATATGTGGATAAGGGAAGGGAAGAGAACCACTTTACGGATTTCTTCTTTATTTCCCGTAACGGAAGATGGGACTTGAAGGTTGTGAAGGCGATTGCACGGAATCTGAACAGGTAAAGAGAGCATAAGGAGAGGAAATAAAATATATGTTTACCAGAAGTAACGTCATGCGGGATGCGGGAACAACGATTTTCCGCCGTGGAGAGGAGTTGTATCAGGGGGGGGCTATCCTTGATTTCCGGGCTGAGGACAAAGGTTTCATGGATGATGTTTTTGCCAGAGTAAAGGGCAGCGGCCGGTTGAGCTATAAGGTCAGGCTGAGGTACAACTGGGACCTGGATTACATGGAGGATTATTCCTGTGAGTGCGCAGCCTATCTCAATTACGAAGGGATGTGCAAGCACTGTGTGGCAGTGGCACTGAAATATATTGACGAAAGGGAAGACAGACCGCTCATCAGTCTGCTCCGGGAGAGAGACGGGGGAAGGATACTCACGACAGGGTCTCAGCCGAAAAAAATCAGCGGACCGGGGAAGGCGAGATTCACACAAACCTCCCATTCCCTCAGCCGTCTTCTTCAGAAAAGGATGCTGCAGAGGACACTTCCCGTCACAGAAGGGACATATTACGGCAGGGTCAAGCTGGTGCCGGAGATTACGGCTGAAAAAGGTTCCATTCAGTTAAGGCTTTCCATCGGAACCGAGGAAGGTCATAAGTATGTTGTGAAGGATATTCTGGCTCTGGCGGGAGCCATAGAGAGGAATGAGGAATATTCCTACGGCAAGAATCTCACCTTTGTCCACGGAATGGAAGCGTTTGCACAGGAAAGCAGGGGGCTTGCGGAATTTGTCTGTGAATGGACAAAGGAATACAGTGCGAAGGATAGCTATAGCGGACATTATGGCTATTACGCAAGCTATTATCTTCCCAAGCTGAGAGAGATGGAGCTGTCCGTTTCGGAATTTGAGGAATTCATCAATCTGATGTCGGGAAGCTCTTTTTGGGGACGGATTGACAGCTACGAGAGAAGGCTGTGGCGGGAGACGGAGGAAGAGCCGGTCAGGGTACTTACCATCCACGGGAAGGAGGAGGGGCTGGATATTTCCGTGAATCTTCCGAAAGGATACCGGGGAAGAAAGGATACCTTCTATTTTCAGGACGGCAGGATTTATCGTCTGAATCGGGCTTGTACGGAACCGGTTCAGGATTTTTTGAGTTGCTTTGAGGATGTGGAAGCCGGCAGATTTCTCTTTATTGCTGCCAGAGATGTGCCTGTATTCTGCAGGGAGGTACTGCCTGCCCTGGAACAGTTTTTCATCACGGATTACAGCTCCTTTGACAAGGAATCCTACGGGGTAAAGGAGGTAGCTTTTGAGATCTATCTGGATGCGCCCCGGCAGGATTATATTACCTGTCAATTGTTTGCGGTGTATGGGGATGAACAGAAATACAACGTATTTGATAATATCGGAATCGGTACGGAACGGGATGCGGTAAAGGAGCTTCAGACCGGGCAGCAGATTCACCGTTATTTTAAGTCCTATGATCCTGCAGAGAGCAGACTGGTGCTCTCCGGAGACGAGGACATGCTTTATGAGCTTCTGACCCGGGGAATAGAGGATTTTCAGCAGCTGGGTCAGGTGTTTGTGTCTGAGGCGCTGAAATCCGTCAAAGTATCCCCGGCGCCCAGGACTCATGTGGGAGTATCCCTGTCGGGAGATTTGCTGGAGCTGAAGATGACAGCCGGGGACCTTTCCTCAGAACAGCTGCAGGAAATCCTCTGCAAATATGACCGTAAGAAGAAGTTTTACCGCCTGAAAAACGGCGATTTTATCAACATGGAGGGGGAAGCCATCGGTGCCCTCTTTGAGCTGAAGGAGGGACTGGGGCTCAACGACGCACAGCTGAAGGGCGAAAGTATCCTGCTTCCCAAATATCGTGCGCTGTATCTGGATGCGGAGGCAAAGGAATGGAATGCCCTGGGAATGGAGAGGAATCGTGAATTCAAGGCCTTGATCCGCAATATGAAGACGGTGGAGGACAACGATTTTGAAGTACCCGGATCCATGGAGAACGTACTCAGGGAATATCAGAAAAAGGGATATCTCTGGATCAGGGCTTTGAAGCAGAATGGTTTCGGGGGTATTCTGGCAGATGATATGGGTCTTGGAAAGACCCTGCAGGTGATCACATATCTGCTCTCGGAATCCGCGGAGCCTGTGGAGAGGGAATGTCCCCTGGCATTGATTGTGTGTCCGGCGTCCCTGGTCTACAACTGGAAAAATGAGTTTGAGCGCTTTGCGCCCTCCCTCCCCGTAAAAACCATTGTGGGGAACGCTGTGGAACGGAGGGAGCTTCTGGAGGGCTGCAGGTCCGGGGAAATCCTGATCACCTCCTATGATTTGTTGAAGAGAGACCGGGAATCCTATGCATCCCTTCGTTTTGTGGCACAGATCATTGACGAGGCGCAATACATCAAAAACCACAGTACCCAGACTGCCGGAACGGTCAAGGAGATCAGCGCAGGCTTCCGGCTGGCACTCACAGGAACGCCGATTGAAAACAGGCTCAGTGAACTGTGGAGTATTTTTGATTATCTCATGCCCGGTTATCTGTATACCTATCACAAATTCCGCAACGACTACGAGATCCCCATTGTCCAGAGCCGGGATGAGGATGCGGGAAAACGTCTGCAGAAGCTGATTCGTCCTTTTGTGCTGAGGCGCCTGAAAAGGGACGTGCTGAAGGATCTTCCGGAGAAGCTGGAGGAAAGTATTTTTGCCGGACTGGAAGGGGAGCAGCAGGAGCTGTATGACGCCCATGTGAAGAGGCTGATGCTTACCCTTGACAAGAATTCGGATGCGGAGTTCAGGAAAAATAAGATTCAGATTCTGGCAGAACTGACGAAGCTGCGTCAGCTCTGCTGTGATCCTGCCCTGCTTTATGAAGGATACAAGGGGGGATCTGCCAAGACCGAGCTTTGCCTTGATATCGTGAAGAACGCCCTGAACGGAGGGCATAAGATATTGCTGTTTTCCCAGTTTACCACCATGCTGGATCGTCTGTGTCGGATATTTGACAGGGAGAAAATCTCTTATTATCTGCTGACCGGAGCTACCAACAAGGAGGCTCGCAGAAATATGGTACAGGCTTTCCAGACGGATGATACGGGTGTGTTCTGCATTTCCCTGAAGGCAGGGGGCACGGGACTGAACCTGACGGCAGCGGATATCGTGATTCATTATGATCCCTGGTGGAACCTGGCCGTACAGAATCAGGCCACGGACAGAACCCACCGCATCGGACAGGAGAACGTGGTAAGCGTTTACAAACTAATTGCCAAGGATACCATAGAGGAGAAGATTCTGCACCTTCAGGAAAAGAAAAGAGAGCTTGCCGACCGGCTGCTGAATGCGGAAGAGATGGGCAGCGGAAGCTTCAGCCGGGAAGAGCTTCTGGAGCTGCTGCAGTGACTCATACCTTGCAAAAAGCGTCAAATGGTAGTATATTGACAGTAGATACATAGATTACCGGACAAAGGAGGAAGCTGTATGGGCGAAAAGACTGAGAACACAACACAAACAGAAAAATTTGTCATTCCTCCCTTTGAGACTGCGCATGCTATGGAAGCATTGGGGAATATTAATATTTTTCTGTTCCGGTATTTTCCGAAGCAGAAAATGGTGGTCTTGACGGAAAAGGCAAGCAGGGAATTTCGTTGTGATTCCGTTTGCCATAATATACCGGACGGTCTTAGAGATAAGCTGGTATGCAGACAGGATTTGCCGGGATTTGACCGGATGTATTCGGATATTGAGATGGGTGCGCCTGCTGCTTCTGCAGAGTTTCGGGATAAAAGCAGGAAAACCTGGTACAAGGTAACACTTACCACTGTGGAGTGGGACGAAAATCATAAGCCGGAGGTTTGTGCGGGAGTTGTAGAGAAACGCAGGGAATCCACGATGTATGAACAGGAGCAGATCTTGTATAGTTCGGATGTGATGGATTTTCTGAGCTTTGGCGTGTTTTCCTACACGATTCCGGAGCATAGGGTTATGATTATCAATGACGCGGCTCGTCGTTTGTTTGATTATGATCCTGACGGGAGGATTAGTTTCTACAACAATATGATCCGTCATATTGAAAGCAGAGACCAGAGTATTCTGCAGGCAGTGTCCGCCAATCTGAAGGAGCCGGGCGATACTCATACCTATACATTTCATTCCCGCCTGAACAATGGAACCGTATTGACTATTCACTGTGAGACCAAGCTGCTTGTCACTTCGGATGATAAGCTGTTTATCCTGAGTATCATGCAGGATATTACAGAGCAGGAGCGCATGGCAAAACTGCTTCAGGGGAATCCTCAATAAAGAATGTTCAAGTCAGAAAAGAAAGAAAAGCTCTGCCGAAGCGTGTCGGCGGAGTTTTTTCATGTATATATATGCGGTGACGCGCTAATGAATGAAAGTGTGTCATAGATTAAGGAATGATCCGGAGGATAGACGGAGGAGAAGTATGAACTCAAAAAATATGACAGATATGACAGTAGGAAGTCCCATGGGGCATATAATCAGATTTTCCCTGCCTCTTTTGATAGGCAATCTGTTCCAGCAGCTTTACAATATGGTGGATTCCGTTGTGGTGGGTAACTATGTGGGCAAAGATGCTCTGGCAGCGGTAGGTACCTGCGGTTCCATGGGCTTCCTGTTCTTTTCCTTAAGCTCCGGTCTTGCCATCGGTATCGGTATTCTGGTGGCACAGTATTTCGGGGCAAAGAATGAGAAAAACGTGCGCATCACAATCGCCAATTCCTTCTATGTTCTGATGGCAGCAGCCCTGGTGGTGACTGTGTTGGGCGTGCTGCTCAGTCCGGCTCTGCTCAGACTGCTCAAAACACCGGACAATATCATTCGGGATTCGATTACCTATATGAGGACAAGCTGTATGGGTATTGTGGGAATCGCGCTGTACAACGGCGTTGCGGCAATCCTCAGGGCCCTCGGGGACTCCAAGACACCCTTGTATTTCCTGATCTTGTCCAGTATCGTGAATGTGTCTCTGGACCTGTTCTTTGTATTGAAGCTGGGCTGGGGAGTATTTGGCGTGGCGCTGGCTACCATTATTGCACAGATGGTGGCGGCGATCTGTTCCCTGATCTATGCTTATTATAAGGTTCCGTATTTCAGATTGACCAAAGCAGAGCTGACACCGAAAAAGGAGATCATTACCCGTTCCTTCCGCCTGGGTCTGCCTGTTGCCATGCAGAACTCCATGATAGCTGTTTCCTGTATGGCGCTGCAGGGTGTGGTGAATTCCTTCGGAGATGTAGTCATGGCTTCCTATACCATTACCGGCAGAATCGAGCAGATCGTGCAGCAGCCCTACAGCTCCCTGAGCGCGGCGCTTACCACCTATGCCGGACAGAATATCGGTGCCGGCAAGACGGATCGTGTTAAAAAAGGCTTTGTCCAGTCCACTCTGATGGTTCTGGTCTTCAGTCTTGCCTTTATCCCCATTGCATATCTCCTTGGACATCAGATTGTGGGTATCTTTGTAAAGGAGTCTGAGGTCATCGAGATGGCCGGACGTGCCCTTAGAATCACCAGTCTCTTTTATTTCGGGCTGGGTATGATATATGTTCCCAGAGCGATATTGAACGGTTGCGGAGATACCGGTTTTGCCATGATTAACGGGATTACCGAGGTGGCCTGCCGACTTATTTACGCCTTTATTTTTACAAGCATTCCGGCAATTGGTTACTGGGGAGTCTGGATGACTACCGGTGCTACCTGGGGAACCACGGCGCTGGTATGTGTGGCAAGATATTTTGGCGGAAAGTGGAAGTATAAGGCTGTTGTGAAAAGCAGAGCGGAACAAGACGCCATGGATGAGGCTTGGGAAAATGCCAAGAACAAAGTGAAAGAGAAATCATAATAACCGACAGGAAAGAGGTAGGTATGAACGAGAGAAAATACAAGTCTACAGAACTGATAAAGAGATTTCTCCCTTATTATAAAAGGCATCGGAGGGTTTTGTGTCTGGATTTGTTCTGTGCTGCCCTGACCACGTTGTGTGAGATTGTTCTGCCTTTGATTGTGAGGTATATCACGGGACAGGCTATGGAGAATCCGGCACTTCTGACCCTTAGTGTCATTGGTAAATTGGGTCTCCTGTATCTGATATTGCGGTTGATTGATGTGGTGGCTTATTATTACATGGCTTTCAACGGTCATGTCATGGGCGTGGATATGGAGACGGATATGCGTCGGGACGCCTATGCCCATCTTCAGCAGCTATCGGACACCTACTACAGCAATACAAAAGTAGGGCAGATTATGAGCAGGATTACCAGTGATTTGTTTGATGTTACGGAATTTGCCCATCATTGTCCGGAAGAGTTTTTCATTGCGGGTATTAAGGGTGTGGCTTCCTTTATCATTCTGTGCAGTATTAATGTACCTTTGACCCTGATTATTTTTCTCATAATCCCTTTTATGCTGGTCATCTGCGGAAAAATCAATTTTAAGGTACGTGCCATGTTTCGTCAGCAGCGGGTTCTGGTGGGAGAGCTGAATGCCAGAATTGAGGACAGTCTGCTGGGGCAGAAGGTGGTCAAGGCGTTTGCCAACGAGGATGTGGAAAACGAGAAGTTCGAGAAGGACAATCTGAAGTTCTATGATATCAAAAGGCACAGTTATCATTATATGGGTCTTTTTGCCTGCTCCACGAGATTTTTTGACGGTCTGATGTATCTTGCGGTGATTGGAGCAGGAGGTTGCTTTCTCATTCGGGGTGCCGTGAGTCCCGCTGATCTGGTCGCCTATGTCATGTATGTCTCCACCTTTATCACAACCATTCGCCGTATCATTGAGTTTGCGGAGCAGTTCCAGAGGGGAATGACGGGTATTGAGAGATTTTTTCAGATTATGGATGCGGATATTGATATTCTGGATGAACCCGGGGCGGTGGCATTGGAAAATACGAAGGGAAATATTGTGTTTGAAAATGTGAGCTTCGAATATCCGGACGATCATAATCAGGTATTCCGGAATCTGAATCTCAACATTAAGCCCGGGGAAAAGGTGGCGCTGGTGGGTCCCTCCGGCGGTGGCAAGACCACACTCTGTAATCTGATTCCCAGATTTTATGATGTGACCGCCGGAAATATTTATATTGACGGAAAGAATATTAAGGAGCTGACACTGAAAAGTCTGCGAAGGAACATTGGTGTGGTACAGCAGGAGGTCTATCTTTTCTCCGGCACGGTCTATGAAAATATCGTCTACGGTAAGACTGACGCCACCAGGGAAGAGGTGGAGACGGCGGCAAAGAAAGCCGGGGCACACGAGTTTATCAAGGAGCTGAAGGATGGGTATGACACCTATATCGGTGAGCGGGGCGTAAAGCTCTCCGGGGGACAGAAGCAGCGAATCAGCATCGCCAGAATGTTTTTGAAGGATGCCCCCATCATGATTCTGGACGAGGCAACCTCCGCCCTGGACAACGAGAGTGAGTACGCTGTGGCAAAGTCTCTTGCGGCGCTGTCGGAGGGACGTACTACGCTGACCGTTGCCCACAGACTCTCCACCATCCGCAATTCGGACCGAATCATGGTGCTGACGGAGGAGGGCATCACGGAGGAAGGCAACCATGAGGAGCTGATGGAGAAGAAGGGAGTATACTACAGTCTCTATCAGATGGCGAATGAATTGAAGTAAACTCAGAGTATGTATTTTCTTGTAACCCAAAACAATATATGATAAAATGACTTTACTCAAAAAGAATTGTAACAGCAGAGGAGGATTGTCATGGGATTTGTGATTACCGTGAGCCGCAGATTCGGCACCGGTGCCAGCATGATTGCTGAGCAGCTTTCCAAGAAGTTAGATATTCCGGTTTATGATAAGGCTTATATTGAAAACGAGTTGCATGAAAACAATTATTCCGATGAGGCAGAAGTCATCAGGGAGCTTGCAAAGGAATCCTGTATTATTCTGGGGCGGTGTGCTTCCGAGATTCTGAGCGGGCAATCCAATGTGTTCAACATCTATGTCTGCGCGGACAAGGAAGACCGTATCAGACGTATCATGAAGAAGGAATCCCTGCCCTATGAAGAGGCCAAAGAGATGCTGGAGAAGAATGACAGAGAGCGCTCCGAGTATTATTATCAGCATACGGGCAAGGTCTGGGGGGATGTGAGCAATTATCATATGATTCTTGATACCTCGGTCCATGGGGCAGAGAATTGTGCGGATATCCTGATGAAATATTTCGAGAGAGTGGGTATGGTCTGACCTGACGGATACGCATGGTATATTCGGCAGAAATAATCGATTGGAAAGTATAGGCAAAGGTGCATTGAGGAATGATAATCAATGTGCCTTTTTTTATACATTCAAATACATTGAAAAAAAATATTTTTGTGCTAAAATGTAATCGTTTTTAACGGAGGCTGAGTCATGTTCATACTGTATTTTTTGCTTTGGGTGATATTTAACGGCAGGATTACATGGGAAATCTGTATCTTCGGAATCCTGATAGCAGGGGCGATTTTCGGGTTTAGCTGTAAGTTTGCAGATTATTCCGTACAGAAGGAAATACATATCTACAAAAAGATTTTTCAGGGCGTAAGGTATCTTGTTCTGTTGGTTCTGGAGATTCTGAAGGCGAATTCCAATGTCCTTCATCTGATTTTGTCCCAGGAGGAGGAGATAGAGCCTGTGCTGGTCACCTTCCGCTCGGACCTGGAAACGCCTACAGGAAAGGCTTTTCTGGCCAATGCCATCACCTTGACGCCCGGTACCATCACAGTATCGCTGGAGGGTTCGGAATATGTGGTTCATTGTCTGGACGAGTCCCTGGCGGAGGGGCTGGAGAACAGCGAGATTGAGGAGCGCCTCAGGAAGTTGGAGAAGTAGGATAGGGTGAGAGGACAGGTCGGAACTCGAAATAACGGATGGAAGTCGAGAAAAGGTCGGAACTCGGAAGGATAAGGAAAGGGGTTGTCGTATGGGAAAAGGAATCGAAGGATTGGAGCAGGCTTACGAAATACTGTTTACTGCCATTTTGATTTTTCTTGCAGTGTTGGCACTTTTGTGTCTGCTGCGGGCGGTGATAGGGCCGAAGACAGCCGACCGTATTGTGGCTGTCAATATGCTGGGCACCATGGTCATTGTCATGATTGCAGTTCTTACGCTGATGTTACAGGAGGATTATCTTGCTGACATCTGTGTCATCTATGCCATGATCAGCTTTCTGGCGGTGATTGTATTGACCAAGGTATATATGGGTGTTTATCTGGAGCGTAAAAAGATCGCGGAAATGTCGGGGGAGACAAAGTCCGGGGAGTACACAGCAGGGGACGAACCCGGAAAATGCGACGGGAACGACAAAGCAGAGAAGTGAATAATAAGGACAAAGCAGAAACAGCGGAGTCCGGGAAACAGAAAGAGAACTGCAAGGCGGAGACATTCCGGGAAGAAAGGCGGTAAAGCTGAGATGGAAGCGATAGAGTGGATAAAGTTTCTGGCGGGGGCGCTGTTATTGCTCCTTGGAACCACAATTTTTATCTTTGAAATGATTGGTGTGTTTCGGTTTAAATATGTGCTGAACAGGATGCATGCGGCGGCTATGGGAGACACCCTGGGTATCGGTGCCTGCATTCTGGGGCTGATTATTATGAACGGCATGAATCTTACTTCCCTCAAGCTGTTCGTGGTAATTATCTTTCTTTGGTTTTCCTCCCCGGTGTCTTCCCATCTGATAGCCAGGCTTGAGGTGACAACGGATGAGGAGCAGGACAAGCATTATCGAAGGCTCATACTATCCCAGGTAGAGGAAAGCTGTGAAAGGAACAACTGCGAAGAAAAAAATCGAAAACAGGAAAGCCGTGAGCAGAGTAACTGCGAGGAAAAATGCCGTGTGCAGGCGGCAGAGAAGGAGGAGGTAAAATGACAGTATTCATGTGTATTTTACTTGGATTTCTGGTGCTTTGTGCCGTTGCAGCCAGTTTTTCCAAAAATCTTCTCAACACCGTTCTGATCTTTATGTCCTACAGCTTAATCATGTCTGTTATCTGGATTCTGCTGGAGTCTCCGGATCTTGCCATCACGGAGGCTGCCGTGGGTGCCGGAGTAACAACGGTGCTCTTTTTGCTGACGTTGAAAAAGATACATGCCATCATGAAAACGGAGAAGGACATGCAACCGGAGAGGGAGCCGTCGGGACAGGAGGGGGAACAGCAAGATGAGTAAAAAAGTTCCGCAGGAACAGTATGAAAAAACCATATCCTATAAATTCAGGCAGTGGCTGAACGGCAGTAAGGATCCCTATCTGGATACCGTGGAGATGAAGCCGCAGGTACCGTTTTGTGAGACTGAATCCGAGAGGCTGCAGAGGGAGGAAGAAAATCAGCAGCTGGCAAAGAAGGTGTATGACCTGGAGCACAATGCCGAAATCAGGCTTTTCGGTAAAATGTATAAGGTGTTCAGTGTCATTTTCTGTCTGTTTCTTGTTACCATGCTTTTAATCGGTGTGTCCTACCTTCCTACCTTCGGTCATCCCGAGAATCCGGCCAACAATGAGGTGTCGGAGAGATATATTGAGAAGGGACTTCAGGAGACCGGTGCCGTCAATATCGTCACCGGTATGATACTGGACTACAGGGCCTTTGATACCCTGGGGGAATCCCATGTATTGTTTATTGCAACCTGTACGGTATTGATACTGCTGCGACTGGATAAGAAGGAGCTTCAGAAGTCCAATGAAGCCAACGACAGAATCTATGAACCGAAGAATGATGTGATTCTGCAGACAGCAGCGAGGATCCTGGTACCGCCCATTTTTATTTTCGGTATTTATATCATTCTGGCAGGGCACCTGGGACCCGGGGGAGGATTTTCCGGCGGTGCCGTGATTGGAGCAGGCTTGATTTTGTACCTGAATGCTTTTGGATTTGAGAAGACGGAAAAATTTTTCACGGCAAAAACCTACCGTCGTCTCAGTTTCGGTGCTCTGGCCTGTTACAGCCTTGCAAAGAGCTATTCCTTCTACACCGGGGCAAACCATATCGAGAGCATCATCCCCCTGGGAACCCCCGGGGCAATCTTAAGCAGCGGTCTGATCCTGCTGTTGAATATCTGCGTGGGTATCGTTGTTGCGGGAACCATGTACACCTTTTATGTCATGTTCCGCAAGGGCGGCTATTGACGCCGAATCAAAGTATTTCACTGGAAAGGAGCGGTGTTGGAGATGAATTTTTCAAATCTGTTAAATAATTTTCCTGAAGCGGTGGCAATGATTTTGTTTGGAATCGGCTTCTCCAATCTGCTTTTGCAGAAAAATCTGATCAAAAAAATTATCGGTCTGAATATCATGGACACTGC
This sequence comes from uncultured Lachnospiraceae bacterium, assembly GCA_945621435.1. GTDB lineage: Bacteria > Bacillota > Clostridia > Lachnospirales > Lachnospiraceae > Acetatifactor. Next base: position 68,673 of record CALZBR010000003.1, on the reverse strand, counting down.
CACATATCTGTTTCTTGCCCTGAAGGGCTATATCATGAACAGAAAGGCTCCCGTGGTGGTGGATGGCGTGCAGAATGTGGAGGCTTATGTCAATCCCATTCCCAGTGGTCTGGTGCTGACCGGCATCGTTGTGTCCGTGTCGGTTACAGCGCTGATGCTGTCCCTTACCATCCGTCTGTACCGTAGATATCACACACTGGATCTGGATGAGATTTCAACTCTGTTAAAAAAGGAGGGAAAATAATGGATTTCGTGCGGAATTTTCCCTTCATGTCGATTATTTTGTCCCTGTTTTCCGGACCATTGACATCCATATTGAACGGGAAATGGGCGAAACGGCTGAATACGCTGGTCATCGGGACTGTGGGGATTATGTCCTCCTTTGTACTGGCATATACGCTGAAAACAAAGCAGGCCTTTGTATATATCATGGGCCATTTTCCGGCACCCTGGGGCAACGAAATACGGGTAGGTATTCTGGAAGCCTTCATGGCGGTGTTCTTCTGCATTATCATGATGCTCTGTATGATGGGCGGCATTGCTGAGAGAGAGGCGGAGATTGAGGAGAGTAAGCAGAATCTGTATTATATCATGGTGAATCTGCTGCTTTGTTCCCTGCTGGCGCTGATTTATACCAATGATCTGTTTACGGCCTATGTTTTTGTGGAGATAAATACCATATCCGCCTGCGGTCTGATCATGATCAGGCAGAACGGAAGGAATATCGAAGCGGCAACGCGATATATGATTATGAGCCTGCTGGGTTCCGGTCTGTTGCTGCTGGGAATCTGCTTTCTGTATGACCTGACAGGTCAGCTCCTAATGAGTAATATCAAGGAAGCCGTGCAGCTCCTGGCGGCATCGGGGCAGTATCATGTGCCTCTGATTCTGGCTCTGGGACTGATGTCCGTTGGTCTGGCCATCAAGAGTGCGCTTTATCCCTTCCACGCATGGCTGCCGGATGCTTACGGTTATTCTACCCTGTCCTCGGCTGCGATTTTGTCCTCCCTGGTGTCCAAGGGCTATATTTTCCTGCTGGTAAAGATTTTTTACAGGGTCATCGGGTTTTCGGTAGTCTGTGAAAGCAGGGTCATCAATATCCTGTTTGTCTTCGGTATCCTCGGAATGCTTATGGGGTCTGTCAGTGCTATCAAGGAGAAGGATATCCGGAGAATGATAGCCTTTTCCTCCGTTGCCCAGATAGGCTATATCTATATGGGCTTCGGTCTGGGAACCGAGGTGGCGGTGAGGGCGAGTGTGTATCACATTCTTTCTCATGCGGCAACGAAGGCGCTGCTCTTTGTGGCGGCCTCCGGGTTGTCGGATTCCTCCGGCGGAAGCAGGCATTACCGGGATTTCACGGGTGCGGGCTACCGGAATAAGCTGGCAGGTGTTGCATTTACGGTGGGCTCCCTGTCCATGGTGGGTATTCCCATGTTTTCGGGATTTATTTCCAAGCTTTTATTTGCCCAGGCGGCCATGGGGCACGACAGAAAGATGCTGCCTACCCTGATTGCCCTGGCCATCAGTACAGTGCTCAATGCGGTTTATTTTATGAAGACGGTTATCCGTATTTATACCCCGGTGCCGGAATCTGCTGCCATCGTCAGCCAGAGACCCACGGTGGAATGCAGAAGAGTAAACTGGAAGGAGCAGCCTGCCAAATCCGTATCGCTGGTATTCTTTATTTTATTGAATCTGTTGCTGGGTCTGAATTCAGAGCCCCTGCTACATCTGATAGAAGCGGGACTTGGAATGTTTGAATAAGGGTCAGAATGACCCGGAAGGATGAAAAGCATGGACATATTATTGTTGGTTTCCTTATTGCTGCCTGCTACGGCAGGTATCTGTCTGTTACTTGGCTCTTTTTCGGAGCATCTGAGGGCAGTGAAGCAAGAGCCCCGGAAGCTTCCTTGGCTTCCTCCGGTTGTGGCAGTGGTGCTTACGGTTTCCGTGGCATTGGTGCTGTCAGCGGCCTGGACCGGCCGGCGCAGTATGACTCTCTTTACACTGGTGGATGGTCTTCCCGTATATTTCAAGGTAGATGAAATCAGCAGATGGTTTGTGACCATTGTCAGTGTGATATGGCTGGCAGCAGGCTTTTATTCCTTTGTCTATCTGAAGCATGAGGGTGAGGAAAAGAGATATTTTGGTTTTTACCTTTTGCTGTATGGTGTACTGGTTGGGCTGGACTTCTCCGGCAATCTGGTTACCATGTACCTGTTCTATGAGCTGATGACCCTGGTATCCATGCCCCTTGTATTGCACAACGGCTCGAGAGAAGCCATCATGGCGGCACTGAAGTATCTGTTTTATTCCATGTGCGGTGCCTATGGCGGATTGTTTGGTATCTATGTGCTGTACCGGTATTGTGATTCCCTGACCTTTACTGCCGGCGGCAGCTTAAATATGACGTCTGTGTCAGGTCATGAGGGATTTGTCCTGGTGGGAATCTTTGTGATGATCTTGGGCTTTGGTGTGAAAGCCGGTATGCTGCCCCTTCATGCCTGGCTGCCCTCAGCCCATCCCGTGGCGCCCTCTCCGGCCTCGGCGGTATTGTCCGGCGTCATTGTCAAGTCCGGCGTGCTGGCATTGATTCGCGGAGTATTCTATGTGGTTGGCGCTGACTTTATACGGGGTACCTGGGTACAGTATACCTGGATGATTCTGGCATTGTTGACAGTATTTATGGGCTCCATGCTGGCATTTCGGGAGCAGGGCTTCAAGAAGAGGCTGGCCTATTCCACGGTGAGTCAGGTCTCCTATATTCTGTTTGGCCTGTCCCTTCTGACCCCCATGGCCTACGTGGGAGCTCTCCTGCATACGGCGATCCATGCGGTAGTGAAGTGTGGACTGTTCCTGGTGGCCGGTGTCTTCCTGTATTGCTTTGAGTATACGAAGGTGGATGAGCTGAAGGGTCTGGGGAAAAGAATGCCCGCAGTGATGTGGTGTTATACATTATTTTCCCTGGCACTGATCGGCATTCCGCCTACCGCTGGCTTTATCAGTAAATGGTATCTGGCAGAGGGTGCACTGAAGTCTGACACTGGTGTCATATCTTGGCTGGGACCGATCGTACTGCTTCTCAGTGCGCTTCTTACGGCCGGGTATCTGCTTCCGATCGTCATGAAGGGCTTTTTCCCGGGAGAGGAAGAGGATGAGAAACATTCCGGTAAAGTAAGAATTTCCTGGTTCATGTTGATTCCTTTGATTGTGTTGGCAGCTCTTGCGGTGCTTTTGGGAGTATTTCCGCAGATTTTGACCGGATATGCGGTTGAAGCCGCCGGAGTATTCGGATGGGAGGTGGGATTATGAATGAAATGAGAATGCTGTTTGTAGTTCTCATCCCCTTTATCACCGGAATTCTGATTTCTGTGATGAAGTTCCGGAGCAGAAAAAATATGTTGCTTTTCACGGAAGTGATGGCGATCCTGAATTCCATTCTGGTGTTCCTGCTTCTGTTGTACAGACCTGAGGGCGCCCTTACCGTATTCCGTTTTACGGGCAACTTAAGCATCCGTCTGCAGCTGGACGGGATGGGTGCGCTGTTTGCGGGGATGTCAGCCATACTCTGGCCCTTTGCGCTGCTCTATGCCTTTGAATATATGAAGGGGGAGAAGGGGGAAAAGACCTTCTTTATGTTCTATGTGATTACCTATGGCGTCACGTTGGGAATTGCCCTTTCCGAAAATATTCTTACCATGTACTTTTTCTTTGAGATGCTGAGCCTGATTACCCTGCCCCTGGTGATGTTCACCAGAACCAGGGAAGCCATTCTGGCAAGCCGTACGTACCTTTACTATATGCTGGGCGGCGCTGCCTTTGCTTTTGTGGGCGTGATATTCATTTTGACCTATGGTTGCACTTCTTCTTTTGTACCGGGGGGCGTAATGAATCTGGTTAAAATCGGGGATAAAACCAATATGATGTACCTGATTTACATTATTTCCTTCTGCGGCTTTGCGGTAAAAACGGCTATGTGGCCCTTTTCCGCCTGGCTTCCCAAGGCAGGTGTGGCGCCCACGCCGGTAACTGCGCTGCTGCATGCAGTGGCGGTGGTGAATACCGGAGCCTTTGCAGTGATGCGTATCACCTATTTCAGCTTTGGAATCCGGCTGCTCAGAGGTACGTGGGCACAATACACTGTGATGGGGCTGGTGATTGTTACCATTGTCTACGGCTGCAGCCGTGCCCTGAAGGAGACACACATCAAGAGGAGGCTTGCCTGGTCCACGGTGAGCAACCTTTCCTATATCCTCTTCGGCGTGGTTCTCATGACTCCCCTGGGACTGGTGGGCGCCATGGCACATATGCTGTTTCATTCCTTTATGAAAATCTGTTCCTTCTTCTGCGCCGGCGCTGTCATGCACAAGACGGGGAAGAGTTATATACACGAGCTGGACGGAATGGGGAGAAAAATGCCCAGGGTATTTGTCATCTTTACCGTGTCGGCTCTTGCACTGATGGGTGTGCCGGGACTCTGCGGCTTCGTCAGTAAGTGGTATCTGGCAAAGGCGGCGATGGAAAGTGAAGATACGGTGGCATGGATTGGTGTGGCGGCTCTATTGATTTCCGCACTTTTGACGGCAATCTACATGCTGACCATTGTGGTGAGGGCTTTTTTTCCGGGGAAGGATTTTGACTATGACAGACTTCCGGATGTGAAGGATCCCGGATGGAGGATGCTGGTACCCCTTGTTTTCTTTGTTGTGATGATGATTGTGTTCGGTCTGTGTTCCGGGCAGGTGATGGAGCTGCTGCAGGAGATTGCAGCGATGTCCGTCAGTTAGGAGGCTGGAATGATGTTGGAGATGATATTGCCTGTACTGGTGTTTTTTCCCTTTGTTGCCGGGCTTGCAGTATATGCGGTGGGAAGTCTGGGTCAGAGGAAGCCGGGTGGAGGACTGGCGGTGATATTTGCGGCAGCAGAGCTGCTACTGATGTTTTGGCTGGTTTGGAAGACCTGTCTATCCACGGGTGGAGAGGTATCGGTGCTGCGCTGCACTCTGCCAGAGGTCTGTGGTTTCGGTCTTCATTTTGTGCTGGACGGCTTTCGCGTGGTATACGGAAGTGTGGCTGTGTTTATGTGGCTGATGGCTACTCTTCTATCGGGGGAGTATTTCAGGGAACATAATAATGTCTGCAGATTTTACCTGTTTCTGTTCTGGACGCTGGGAGCTACCATGGGCGTGTTCCTTTCTGCGGACTTATATACCCTGTTTATTTTCTTCGAGATTATGTCCTTTACCTCCTATGTGTGGGTGGCGCAGGAGGAAAACAGACCCTCTCTCCGGGCGGCGGGAACCTATCTGGCAGTGGCGGTCATCGGTGGTCTGGTGATGCTTATGGGAATCTTTCTGGTGTATCATATTGCGGAAGGCTGTGGATTATATGTCCCGGGACAACCCCTGTATGTGGAAAAACTGAAGGATTTGTGGGCTACTGTCTCCGAACAAAGTGGTAACCCCGGACTATGGCTCAGAATCGCCGGATTCTGTATGTTGTTTGGCTTCGGTGCCAAGGCAGGTGCCTTTCCCGTGCACATCTGGCTTCCCGAAGCGCATCCCGTGGCACCGGCACCGGCGTCTGCCCTGCTGTCCGGTATCCTGACCAAGGCCGGTATCTACGGAACCCTGATTTTGAGCTGTCAGCTCTTCCTGTGGGACAGTGCCTGGGGGAAGGTGATTCTGTTTCTTGGCGTGGTTACCATGCTGCTAGGGGCGGTACTGGCGGTCTTTTCTATCGATTTGAAGCGGACCCTGGCCTGCTCCTCCGTGTCCCAGATTGGATTTATTCTGGTGGGTATCGGCATGCAGGGGCTTCTGGGAGAGGAAAATGCCCTGGCAGTACACGGCACCCTGCTTCATATGGTGAATCATTCGTTGATTAAGCTGGTGCTTTTTCTGGCAGCAGGCGTGGTTTATTGGAATACACATTCCCTGGATCTCAACAGGATTCGTGGCTGGGGAAGAAAAAAGCCGCTCATTATGTCGATTTTCCTCGCCGGTGCGCTGGCAGTAGGCGGAATACCCATGTTTGGCGGCTATGTGTCCAAGACTCTTCTGCACGAGGCAATCGTGGAGTACGGAGGAAACGATTTGTGGAAGGCAGTGGAGTATGTATTTCTCTTTTCCGGTGGTCTCACCGTAGCCTATATGACGAAGCTTTTTGCCGTACTGTTTCTGGAAAAAAACCGGGATGAGGAGCTGCAGATCAAATATGACGGACAGAAGAGATACATGGGTGTTACGGCCGGTCTTGGCTTGACCGTAAGTGCTGTTGTTTTGTTTGTCTGGGGTCTGATACCGGAATTCACGATGAATAAGGCAGCCGCAGTGAGCCAGGCGTTCATGGGACTGGAGGCTTATGGACATGAGGTGAGGTATTTTAGTCTGACGAATTTGCAAGGCGCTCTGATTTCCGTATTGACAGGTGCCGTTGTCTATACCTTCTTCGTTCGAGGCTGTCTGATGAAGAAGGAAGAAGGACATCGGGTTTATGTGGATGTCTGGCCGACATGGCTGAATCTGGAAAATCTGCTGTACAGACCTCTTTTGCTAAAAATACTGCCCACAGTTTGCGGAATACTGTGCCGGATTCCGGACAGTATTGTGGATGGAATTGTGGTTCTGCTTAGAAAGACCGTTTATCGGGACAGTCCTCTGCCCTATGAGAAGCCTGAGGGTAACACCCTGACTGCAGCCATCGGTGGAGCAGCAAACGTATGGGAGGAGCTGGGAAACCGAACCTGGAATAAGAAGAATCCAAGGTCTGTGAATTACAAGCATCTTCTGGCACTTAAGAATGCCGAGTTCAATGAGAACAACAGGATCATTGCAAGGAGCCTTTCCTTTGGACTGTTTCTGGCGGGTATCGGCCTTGGGCTGACACTGATCTACCTGGTATGGTATTAAGATGAAATATATTCAATATGTGGGTAACAAAAGGATTGTAAAGATGCTTTGAAGATGCTAAAATACATTCAAAGCATCTTTTTCTTTTGTGCAGCCGAATTCTGCGCTTTCTAATTATCATCTATCGAATCGATAAAGGAATCCATGCTTGAACAACCAAATAGCGGGAGACCTTGCGAGAGGATAGAGACTGTTTCGCTTTGGTCTCCAAAGAAAGGAGTACTTATGAGCGAAAACAGAGAGTACAAAAGTGATGTGTTTTCCATGCTCATGGAAGACAAACGGTATGCCCTGGAGGTGTACAATGCCCTGAACGGATCTGATTTTTCCGAGCCGGAGCAGGTGGAGATGGTAAGGCTGGACAAAGGTGTATCCTTGTCTGTCCGAAATGATGCGGCATTTATCATTGATATGAACATCAGCTTCTACGAACATCAATCCACCTATAATCCAAACATTCCGTTGCGTGGGATGATCTACTATGCAAACACTATGGAGCGGTGGATTAAGGAGAAGGGGAAGGATCTGTTCAGCCGGCGGATGATTACGATTCCCACACCACATTTTGTGGTATTCTACAACGGACTGGAGAAACGACCGGAGTATGAGGAAATGAAGCTTTCAGATGCCTTCTGCCATTCTTCGGATCAGCCCGGTATAGAGGTCTTATGCAGGGTCTACAACATCAACCCCAGTCAGAATGAGAAACTGAAAGAACGTTGCCATGTGTTGGAGGGATACACCTATTTTGTAGAAAAAGTCCGTGAGTACCACGGACGGGAAGAGACAAGAGAGAATGCAGTAGAGCTCGCAATCAAGGACTGTATAGAACATCAGGTTCTGACAGACTTTTTTCAGAGCAGGAAGGATGAGGTGATAAAAATGACGCATCTTGATTTTACCTGGGAACGGAGAGAGGAACTGATTCGGAAGGAAGAGAGGGAGGAAGGCCGCGAGGAAGGTCGCGAGGAAGGTCGCGAGGAAGGCCGTGAGGAAGGCCGCAGGGAAGCCCGATTGGAAAATCTGCGTAACATGCTGGCCGCCGGGATTGACGACAAGATTCTTCTTGTTGCGGGCTTTAGCGAGGAAGAGATTCAAAGAGAGAAGGCTATCCAGCCATAATGATCTATTCACCAGAATCCATTGTATCAGAAATTGCTCTCAGAAAAAGTGGGGACCTTCTGAAGCTTGTCAGAAGGTCCTTTTTATATTATGTAACACAATTGCGGTTTGCTTAATTTGCCTCTTTTTTCTTCTTGCCGCCTACCAGGAAGATGCTGACAAGCAGTGAGATGATGTAAAGTACGATGGTGAGATACAGCACAGCCTGATAACCGGTGGGATTGATGGAATAAACATGTCCATCCACAGTGATATCACTGGGAGTACCGATCTTGTTGACAATCAGGGTTGCAACCTGATTACCGGTCAGTCCTGCGATTGCCCAAGCAGAAAGGGTAATACCGTGAATTGCACTGATGTTCTGCATTCCGAAGTGATCGGACAAAAGGGTGGGCACGTTACTGAAGCCGCCGCCGTATCCGGCATTTACCACAAACAACAGAACCAATACCAGGATGGTTAAAGCCATACTGGTGGGGTTGCCATTGATGATATTGGCACCCTGCTTGTCGATACCCTGGGTTACGATTACAAGGGCTGTAGCAATGATGGAAAGAATGAAGATTATCTTGTAAATGGTATTTCTGTCCTTCATGGAATCTGCCCATGCAGAGAAGCCAAGGCGTCCGCCTGCATTGAATACAGCGGTGATGGAGGAGAGAACGCCTGCCATCGCGCCAAAACCGATACACTTGATAATCATCTTTTCCTGGGAAATCAAAGCCAGACCACAGGTGATGTTCAGATAGAACATTATCCAGATACCGATGAATACAACAGGCTTGGTCTTGATAACATCGAAGGCCTTCTGCCCCTTTTCCTGCCTGACGGGCTCGTGCCAGTCGGCAGGCTTTGCAAGAAGCAGGTGACCTACAAACATCATTACAAAGTAAACAGCTGCAAGGATTAGGAACATCTGGTAGATACCGCCGTCACCCAGGGAGGTTAACAGCTTCTGCATTATGGGGCTTGCAATTGCTTTTGCGGCACCGAAGCCTGCAACTGCAAGACCGGTAGCCAGACCCTTGCGGTCCTGGAACCAAAGCATCAGTGTCTTAACGGGGGACAGATAACCGGTACCAAGACCGATACCCATGATAAAGCCGTAGCACACATAGATGCCAATCAGGGCAAGAACGCTTCCCTTGCCGGTAGCAAGGAATTGCTTTCCTCCGTACCAGATGAAGAAGCCTGTACCTGTGCCATACCTGCGGCAAAGCAGATAGCGGCAATCAGGGAAGAACGGTGGATGTCTTTTTCAACAACATTTCCGAGGAAAGCAGCAGACATGCCGAGGAAGAAGATGGCAAAGCTGAAGGCCCACTCGGTAGCACTTTTGGAAAAGCCGATGTAATCAGCGATTTCCTGGCTGAAAATAGACCAGCAGTATACGGTACCGATACTGCAGTGGAGCAGTAGTGCAGGAATGGCTGCACGAATCCATTTGTTTTGAATTTTCATTATTTTGTTTCTCCTCTTCTTATGAAACGTATAAAATCGAATCCGTCATACTCTCTTTTGCCACAATTTGCAAGTGTTCCCATGGGGGCAATATGTCAAATTTTATGGGGATATGTACCAAATTGAGCCAAATGGCACAAACAATGGTTTCATAAGTTGACGATGTCGCGCGTATAGATTAGAATATTTATATCTGTTCATATTCTCACAGGGCGGAGCCCGGAAGGAGATTCTATGCATTCACCGTTGGAAATTGCAACAAATTTTGTGGAAATCGGGATACATAAGGTGAAATTGTCTGCCTGGAAAATGATGATACTTGGCTTTTTTGCGGGCTGCTTTATCGGATTTGCCGGGATTGCTTCCACTACTGCCTCGGCTACAGTGGAAAATGGTTCCCTGGCAAGGCTTCTCAGCGCCTGTGTTTTTCCCGCCGGGATGGCAATGGTGCTGGTAGCGGGCAGTGAGCTTTTTACCGGTAACAACCTTATTATAATCAGTGTGCTGCAGAAGAAAGTACGAGTGATTGATATGCTGAAAAACTGGCTGTTTGTGTTCCTGGGTAATTTTCTGGGTGCAGCCTTTGTGGCAGTGCTGGTGGTCTATGGTCACACGCCGGATCTTTTTGGCGAGGGTCTTGCTGTAAAGATGGTGGGAGCGGCTTCCCTACGGGTGGAGCAGACCTTTTCCGAGGCGTTTATCCGAGGTATTCTCTGTAACATTCTGGTCTGTCTTGCGGTATGGGCGGCCTTTGCGGCCAAGAGAGTCTCGGGAAAGCTTCTGATGAGCTTCTGGCCTGTGATGCTGTTTGTGCTCTGTGGCTTTGAACACAGCATTGCGGATATTTATTTCGGCATTGCCGGTATTCTGACTTCCCTGGAGTACTCCATTGCAGCGGAGGGTCTGAATTTTGGTACCTTCCTGTTGAAGAATCTCCTGCCTGTCACTTTGGGAAATGTTATCGGAGGGGCAGGAATTGTTGGTGTGGGATACTGGCTGGTATATCTGCGTCATACGCCTCATTTTGCCATGACCATTGAGGATGAGCAGGAAGAACTGGATATCGCTGAGGAATATTAAAGAACCGGGTGTCGGGTGTCGCCCATTTCGGAATTGTGTTATTTCGACTTAATACGGATCTTGTCGAGGACACCATTCCGGGATGGGATTTTTTATGCGGGTTGCCAACGAAAAAAGAAAAAAACAGGATTGATAATAATTAAGATGTTCAATAATAATAGATAATATAAATCAATATAGATAAAACAATATAAATCAACAATATGTTTGGCTTGATAGAATGCATCATGCATGCTAAATATAGCAATTACAATTATTATCATTTTCAAAGCAATATATTTTTTTGAAATTACAGATATGAATAATTCAAAGATATAGATTTGCTATATTGAATAAATGATATAATAAATCAATAATAATATTAATTTTAATACTTGAATAATTGGAATATCCGTGCTACTATAGTCCAATCAAGAAGAAAGACAGAAAAAGAGGAACAGTCTATGAACAGTAAGGTAATTAAGGAAAAATACGGCAAGACATATCATATGCCTCCCGAGGTGACATATGATTGGGTGAAGAAGGAATGTATTGAGAAGGCACCGATCTGGTGTAGTGTAGACCTGCGTGACGGTAATCAGGCATTGATTGATCCCATGAGCCTGGAGGACAAGCTGGCGTTCTTTCAAATGCTGGTTGAGATCGGATTTAAGGAGATTGAAGTGGGCTTCCCTGCCTCCTCCGATACAGAGTACAACTTTATCCGTGCATTGATTGAGCGCAATATGATTCCCGAGGATGTCACCATTCAGGTGCTGACCCAGGCCAGAGAGCATATCATTAAGAAGACCTTTGAAGCGCTGAAGGGCGCACCTCATGCGGTGGTGCATCTTTATAATTCTACCTCCGTGGAGCAGCGTGAGCAGGTATTTAAGAAGGATAAGGAAGCGATTAAGAAGCTTGCAGTGGATGGCGCTGCCATGTTAAAGAAGCTGGCTGAGGAGACCGAGGGCAATTTTACCTTCGAGTACAGTCCCGAGAGCTTTTCTCAGACCGAGGTTGATTATGCGTTGGAGGTCTGCAATGCAGTGTTGGATGTGTGGCAGCCTTCCAAGAACAACAAGGCAATCATCAATCTGCCTACCACGGTGCAGGTGGCAATGCCTCATGTATTTGCTTCACAGGTTGAGTACATGCACAAGCATTTAAAATATCGTGAAAACGTCGTATTGAGCGTTCATCCTCACAATGACCGCGGCTGTGGTGTCAGCGATGCCGAGTTCGGTATCCTGGCCGGGGCGGACAGAGTGGAAGGAACCTTGTTCGGCAACGGAGAGCGTACCGGTAATGTAGACATTGTGACTGTGGCATTGAACATGATGTGCCATGGTGTGGACAGCGGTCTTGATTTCTCAAATATCATGAAGATCAGAAAGGCCTATGAAGGCTTTACGGGCATGAAGGTACATGAGAGAACACCTTATGCGGGAGATCTGGTATTTACCGCATTCTCCGGCTCCCATCAGGATGCCATCAGCAAGGGCATGACCTGGCTGAAGGAAGGCAAGAGCGGAAAGCGCTGGGATGTGCCCTATCTGCCCATTGATCCTGCGGATGTGGGAAGAGAGTACGAGTCTGACGTCATCCGTATCAACAGTGTCTCCGGCAAGGGTGGCGTGGCATTTGTATTGAAGCAGCAGTACGGCTTTGCGTTGCCTGCAGCCATGAAAGAGGAGGTAGGCTACCTGATCAAGGGCGTATCCGACAAGCGCCATCAGGAGCTTCAGCCCAAGGAGGTCTATGCCATCTTTGAGGAAAATTATATCAATCCCCGCAGCGTATTCCGGATTCCGGAGTGTCATTTCCGTCAGGAGAAGGGAATTCAGGCAGAGGTGACCATCGAGCAGAACGGCACGTCAAGAGTAGTAAAGACTGCCGGTAATGGTCGTCTGGATGCCGTAAGTAATGCCGTAAAGACCTATTTTGGCATGAGCTATCAGTTGGCAGTTTACGAGGAACATGCCATTTCCAAGGGCTCCAGCTCCAAGGCGGCGGCTTATGTGGGCATCATGCATGACAACAGCTATTACTGGGGCGTGGGTGTGGATGAGGATATCATCAAGGCCTCTATCGCAGCTCTGACCTCCGCAGCCAATAAGCTGGCAGCAGAGCAGCACATCACAGCAGGGAGAGAAGAGCGCATCGTAGAGATCATCAACTGTATCAGAGAGGATTACAAAAATGTGACTCTGGAAAGTCTGTCCGACAAATTCCATCTCTCCAAGCCTTATCTTTCCAAGTACATCAAGGAGAAGGCAGGCATGACCTTCCAGGATGTGGTTAAGAAGGAAAGAATGAAAAAGGCCAGAATCCTGCTCAGGGAAACCAACCAGACGGTGGAAAGCATTGCCGCTGAGGTGGGATATGAGAATGTAGAGCATTTCAACAGACTGTTCAAGAAGAGTTATGATATCACGCCGGTGCAGTACAGAAAGCAGGATAAAATGGCGGATTAAGACAAGATTGCAGATAATGAATAAAACCCTCGGCTCAAATGACCGAGGGTTTTGTGCACTTATATCCCGGATTCCCGGTGGATAAATCAGGTAAATTGATTGTAATTGTCGTTGAAACTGTCATTAAAACCGTCATTAAATCCCTCCATGCCGGGCTGTTTGGGATAGTGATCAACTTTGTTGTAGCGCATATCTAAGAATTCTGCGCGATTCTTGTTGTACATCTTAACCAGTTCGTTTGAGAATCCTACGACTACCCAGGGATACTTCACATTGATTTGATCGAGGATTGCCTGGGCTGTGCCGTTGTCGGGAATGGCGATTGTAAAGTTGCCACCCTTAACATCTGCACGAATAACAATCGCATAGGTGGTGCCGGTTTTGATTCCGTTGGTACGATGGGTCGTGGTGGTCTGGTATGCCCAATGCAGCTTGCTTACGGGGATGGCATGGGGAACAGTACTGTTCAATCCGAAGTAAAAGCAGAGATTACCGAGACGGATATCATTTTTATGAAAGCCGGTGGCATGGTTCATGTCGGATTCTATGGCGGATTCACTGTAGCCCGCCTCCTGAATCCCATTATTGAAATGTTTCATGTAACTTCCGGTAACAGCCTTGATGAGACGAACGATACCCCAGAGAATAAAGAAACCGCCCACACAGATAAAGATGACAAACAACAGGTCACTTCCGTTTACGGCAGAGGTACCGGAGATGTCGATGTAGTAGGGAAGTGTATACTCTTCAATCTCGCTTTCAGAGAAATCGCTCTCCAGGAAGTATTCTTTGAAATAGCGGTATTCCTCGCTGCTCAGCTTGTGTATGTGTCCCACCATGTGGAAGGGCTCGGAAAAGGTCTCATTGGCAGAGTTTTCTGCGATTTCTTCCATCTGTTTCTCGTATTTTACCGGAACCTTGACAGACATGTACTTATACTCTGTTGCTTCGTCGTCTCCGGTCCAGATGACATAGTAGAGATCTGTGGTAGTTCTCTTGTGGGTCTTGGTATTTTCACTGTATTCTTCCAGATAGGAACCGAAGTTGGCAGTGAGATCAATGGTTACGTTCTGGTTCTTGATTTCTTCCGGTGCAAGGTCTTCAAATTTTTCATAGATAATAAAGCGCGTGCATATTGCAACAATGCCTGCACCTATGATGAGCAGAACGATTGCGGTCACCAGAGCCTTGCGAAATGATTGTTTCTTTAATTCCTCCATCTTTGCCTCCTCATTAAGAAATAAATGTTTTAACATTTTTATCTTATCATAGTAGAATGATGTCTTCCAGTCAATTTTTGCTCTTTTTGTCGAAATAACACACGTCGCTTGCTTTGAATGTGAGAATCATGTACAATGTGAAAATGTAACATAGATATGTAAGCGGAAAAGAGGTAACACAATGAAATTTAAGGACATGCCTTACGAAAGAGTGGATTTCGACCGAGTTAAGAAGGAAATGGACGAGATCATGGAGGAGTTCGATGCTGCGAAAAACGGGGAGGAGCAGTTTGAGGTTCACAAGAAATATTATGCACTGAGCGACCGGGTAAGCACTCTGTATACGATTGCACACATTCGTTACGATATTGATACCTCCGATGAATTTTATGAGAAGGAGCATGAATATTATGACGAGATGCTTCCCATGTTTGAGAGCATGGCTTTGAAGTATGCCAGGAAGCTTTACCAATCCCCGTACAGAGAGTATCTTGAGAAGAAGATCGGATCTGTGGCGTTCAAGAATATTGAACTTCGGGAGAAATCCATGGATGAGAAGCTGATTCCCCTGATGCAGGAGGAAAATGCGCTTACCATGGAATATAACAAGCTGATAGCAAGTGCAAAAATCCGATTTGACGGTAAAGAGCTGAATCTTTCCCTGATGCGTCCCTATCTGGTACACAGGGACAGATCTGTCCGTGCTGCCGCATGGAAGGAGTACGGTGCCTTTTTTGAGGCAAATGCGGAGAAGCTGGATGAGATATACGATAAGCTGGTCAAAAACCGTACCGCCCAGGCAAGAAAGATGGGCTATGAGAATTATGTGGAGCTGGGCTATTACCGCATGGGTCGCAACTGCTACGGCCAGAAGGAAGTGGAGTCATACCGGGAGCAGGTGAAAAGGGATTTTGTGCCCTTTGCCGAGAGGCTGCATGAGCGCAGGAGACGGAGGCTCGGTCTGGATAAGCTGAGTTATATTGATGACGCTGTTTATTTCACTGAGGGCAATCCTGCGCCTGTGGGAACTCCCGGGGAAATCCTTGCCGCAGGGCAGAGGATGTACAGCGAGCTTTCCCCGGAGACCAAAGAGTTCTATGATTTTATGATAGATAATGAGCTTTTTGATGTGCTGGGGCGCAAGACCAAGAAGGCAGGTGGTTATATGACCTATATGCCTCTTTACAATTCTCCCTTTGTATTTGCAAACTTTAACGGTACCAGCGGAGATGTGGATGTGATTACCCATGAGTGCGGGCATGCATTCCAGGGATATCTCTCCGGTATGGATCCTGTCAGAGAGCACGCTGACATCGGTATGGAGACGGCGGAGATTCACTCCATGTCCATGGAATTCTTTACGCAGGAATGGATGCCGCTGTTTTTCGGAGACAGGGCGGAGGACTATATAGAGATGCACCTGGAGGATTCCGCGGCATTCATCCCTTACGGCTGTATGGTGGATGAATTCCAGCACATTGTATATGCGAATCCCGATATGACGCCGGCTGAGAGGCATGCTGCATGGCTGAAGCTGGAGAAGGAATACAGACCCCACCAGGACTATGGGGATGATGCATTTTTTGGTAAGGGCGGTATCTGGCAGAAACAGCAGCATATCTACAATTCCCCCTTCTATTATATTGATTACTGCCTGGCTCAGACCTGCGCGTTGCAGTATAAGGTAAAAATGGACGATGATTACAAAGCAGCCTGGGAGAGCTATCTGAAGCTGTGTAAGCTCTCTGCCTGTGATTTTTACACTAATATGATAAGGGAAGTGGGACTTGACAGTCCGTTTGAGCCGGGTTGCATGAAAAATATCGTTAAAAAGCTTGAAAAATATGTGAAATAGCTTGCATTCGCATAAAGCCGTGCAGTATAATTGAGCATCGGGTGATTCACCCGGATGCAGTAAGTTTTAGGAAGGAGACATTTTTATCATGTCTAAAAAACCGGAGAATACGGAACAGAAAAAAGAAAAAGTTGTCACAAAATATGATTTGAAAATGCAGAAAAGAGCAGAGGAGAGGAAACAGGCCGAGAGAGAGCGGCAAATGGGCAGGATTATCGGAGTGCTTGCTGTACTTGCGGTATTTTGCTTTGTGATTTCCTTCCCGATTCGCACATACCTGGCATTGAACGGCACCTATATCAAGGTGGGCGGAGAGAAGATAACAAAGGTAGAATTCGATTACAATTATAATATTGTTAAGAATAACTACATTACACAGAATAGTTACTACCTGAGCATGTTTGGTATGGATCTCAGCGGAGATTTATCCCAGATGATGTATTCGGGTACCATGACCTGGCAGGATTACTTCGAGCAGTTGGCAGTCGACAGTATCAGGAATACCAAGGCATTAAAGGCTCAGGCAGAGGCAGAGGGATTTACCTGTGATCTGACTGCAAAATATGCAGATTACGAGGAAACCCTTAAGAAGGCGGCTGCCGGAGAAGGTAAATCCGAGAAAGCATATGCGCAGGAATTGTATGGTTCTCTTGCAACCATGGACAGAGTAAAGCCCTTTGTGATGGACACACTTTTTACCAATGCATATTATGATTCTGTTTCCGGGAAGAAGGCACCTTCTGAGGAGGAAATAGAGGCATACTATCAAGAAAGAACGGAAGAGTACGATTCGGTTGATTACAGACTTATCAGTGTAAATGCAGAGCTGCCTACAGCTCCGACAGAACTGGCAGATCCTCAGGAAGATAAATCAGAAGAGAATACATCCGAAGAAAACAGCGAAGAGACCTACGAACCTTCTGAGGCTGAGATTGAAGCTGCCATGAAGAAGGCTCACGAAGAGGCAGAAGAAAAGCTGGAAAAGATTGCTACAGAGGGTGAGTTGAATGAGAATGTTAAGAAGAGCAGCCTGAACAGCCTGCTCAGCGAGTGGTTGTTTGCCGAGGAAAGAAAAGCAGGCGACAAGACGATCATTGAGTATGAGTCACAGAATCTTTATTATGTCGTTGCCTTTGAAAAGCGTTATCGTGATGAAACGCCTACCATCGATCTTCGTGTTATCGTACTCCCCGAGGGTGAAGACGGCCAGGCTGTTTTGGATCAGTGGAAGAACGGTGCAGCAACGGAAGAGAGCTTTGCAGAGCTTGCGGATGACAAGAATGATGCCTCCGTTATTCCTATGGAAGGCGGTCTGATGGAAGGACTTACTTCCAGCGGTTTGCCTGAGGAGCTGGCAACCTGGATGGATGACAAAGCAAGAGTGAAGGGTGATACCAAGGTGGTAGCACCCGAGGGAAATGCTGTTTATATTGTTTATTACGTCGGACAGAATCAGCCTTCCTGGAAAAACAGCATTAAGACAACCCTGGTAAATGAGAAGATGGTTGAGTATATGGCAGAGATCACTCAGAGTATCCCGGTTGAGGATCCCAAGGGTAAATTGAATTATCTGAAGATTCAGGCTGAAGAACAGAGCAGTGAGGCTACACAGAGCAGTGAGGCTACACAGAGCAGTCAGGCAGAACAGGATAACAGCAATGTTGCGGAAAGCAGTTCAGCGTCTGCGGGCAACTAAAAAAGAAAAAGAAGAAAGTGGCGGTGGGAATATCTCACCGCTTTTCTTAAAAAAGGAAATTAAGTATGACTTCAAAAGCATTGATATTAGACATTGACGGGACGTTAACAAATTCTCAAAAGGAGATTACGCCGGCGACAAAGGCTGCAATTCAGGAGCTGCTGAAGCGCGGAGAAAAAGTAATCCTTGCATCGGGAAGACCCACTCCGGGTATGCGCAGATATGAAGAAGAACTGGAACTGCAGAAGTATGGAGGATATCTGCTCTCTTTCAACGGAGCAAGAATCATAGAGTGCAGCAGCGGAGAGATTGTATGTCAGAATCTGCTTCCTCTAACGATATTGCCGGGACTATACCGGTTTGCGGAGAAAAATGGCTGCGGACTGATCACCTACCTTGGAGATGAGGTCATCTCTGCATTTCCCAGGGATCAGTATGTAGAGCTGGAGGCGCGCATCAACGGACTGCCCATTCGGGAAGTGGACAATTTTGTTGATTTTGTTGACTTTGATATCAATAAGTGCCTTATGACGGCTCCGCCGGAAAAGGCGGAATCCCTGGAGCGTGAACTCCGGGAAAAATACGGTGCTGTTGCAAGTATTTATCGTTCCGAGCCGTTCTTTATAGAGATTATGCCGCAGAACGTGGATAAGGCGGCTTCATTGGATAAAATGCTGCCTGTGATCGGGGTTGGCAGGGAGGAAACGGTCTGCTGCGGAGACGGTTTTAATGATATTTCCATGATCCGTTACGCAGGTGTGGGCGTGGCTATGGGAAATGCCCAGCAGGCGGTAAAGGATGCGGCCGATTATATTACTGCTACCAATGATGAAGACGGATTGGTAGAAGTAATACATCGTTTTTTTGCATAGGACACAGAACAGTAATTATATTTAGGGAAAGGGAACAGAGTGAACGGCAATATCAGAATTCAGGTGCCGGAAAAGGCAGCACATATCATAGATACACTGACAAAAGCGGGGTATGAGGCATTTGCGGTAGGCGGTTGTGTGCGGGATTCTATTTTAGGTCGGGAGCCACAGGACTGGGATATTACCACTTCTGCCAGACCGGAACAGGTGAAAGAGCTGTTTCATCGCACCATCGACACCGGCTTACAGCATGGAACAGTCACTGTCATGCAGGATAAGGAAGGGTTCGAGATTACTACCTACAGGATAGACGGAGAATATGAGGACAGTCGTCATCCCAAAGAGGTTATTTTTACTTCCAGACTGGAGGAAGACTTAAAACGGCGGGATTTTACCATCAATGCCATGGCATATAACGAGGAGCAGGGATTGATTGACCTCTTTGGCGGCATGGAGGACATCCGTGCCGGGGTAATTCGCTGCGTGGGGGATCCCGTGGAAAGATTTGAGGAGGATGCACTTCGGATGCTTCGGGCCATCCGCTTTTCAGCCCAGCTTGGCTATTATATAGAACAGGACACCGGGGATGCCATCCGGAAGCTGGCAGGGACACTGAGCAGAATCAGTGCGGAACGAATTCAGGCGGAATTGATAAAGATTCTGATATCCGACCATCCCGACTATCTGAGGCAGGCATATGAAATGGGAATCACAAGGGTTTTCCTGCCGGAGTTTGACCGTGCCATGGAAACGGTCCAGAATCATCCTCATCACGAATATACAGTGGGAGAGCATATTCTTCATTCCCTGACAGCGGTCAGGGCGGACAGAGTGCTGCGAATTGCCATGCTTTTGCATGATATTGCAAAACCGGAGACTTTGACGGTGGATGATAAGGGGATAACCCATTTTCACGGGCATGAAGGTAAGAGTGCGGAGATGGCAAGATCCATTCTTCGCAGACTGAAGTTCGACAATGATACCATTGACAGAGTGGAATGTCTGGTGAAATATCACGATTACGGTAATGATGTGGATCCTGATCTGCGAATCCTGCGTCGTGCCGTGAACAAAATCGGTGAAAAGGCATTTCCGGACCTGTTCGAGGTGAAGGCAGCGGATATGGCGGCGCAGAGTGATTATAGGAAGTGTGAAAAGGAAGAGCGTCTTCAAAAATGGCAGGAGCTCTACGCAGAAATGCTGGAAAAGAACCAGTGTGTCTCGTTAAAAAACCTTGCAGTTACAGGATCGGATCTGATTGCAGCAGGGATGAAGCCCGGCAGAGAGCTGGGAGAAGTGCTTCAGAGACTATTGGATTTGGTGCTGGATGAACCTGCACGTAACAACAAAGAACAGCTTTTGACAGAAGCAAAAAATATTGAACAAAGTATGTCAACCCTGTAACATACTTTCAGAATCCTTCTCATAAGATACAGTGAGCATTATGAGAGCTTAGGTAACGGGAGGGAAGGGTTTTGAATGACAGAGCGGTAGAATTGCTGGAGCAATATGATATAGAGGTGCTTCGAACCAGAAAAGGAAGAGGTGCCATACTGTGTGATACGGAGCAGGGGAGCTATATTTTCAAGGAATATATGGGGAGTTCGGAACACGCAGAACTGCAGAACAGATTACTTCAGGCAATTTCCGATGATAAAAAGGTGGCTGTAGAGGAGATTATCCCCAGTAAGGAGGGGGAGCTTCTGGTAAAAGACGGGGATGGCGTTTCCTATATCCTAAAGACCTGGCAGGATGGACGGGAGTGCAATATCTATGACAAAAATGAGTGTGTGGAGGCGGTACGGCTTCTGGCAAATCTTCATGATAGCATGTATCTTTCCCCGGATACACCCGGTCTGACGACGGCTTATATGCCCGGGAACGATTATGAAAGGCATAATCGTGAGATCAGAAGAGTGAGAAAGTATCTGAAACAGAAAGGTCAGAAACAACCCTTTGAAACCAAGCTTTTGGGTGCCTGTGATTTCTTCCTGGAGCAGGCCGAGGAGATTACGGATATGTGGCAGCAGTACAGCCGGTCTTTCATGTCCGCTCCAAAGGCGGATACGGGAGCGGAATCGGTGGCTTTTTGTCATGGGGATTATCAGTATCACAATATTTTGATGGGTTCCGGGGGCTGGTTTATCATCAACTTTGAAAAGTGTATTCAGGACGACCCCGTCAGGGATATTTACCTGTTGATGCGAAAGCTTCTTGAAAAGGGAAACTGGTCGGTCACTTTGGGAACAGAGCTGTTAAGTGCATACGAAAGGGAGCGGCCCATATCTGCGGTCAGCAGGATTGATCTGTATTACCGGCTGGCCTATCCGGAGAAATTCTGGAAAATAGCTAATTTTTATTACAATACGGGTAAGGCATGGATACCCGTAAAGAATCAGGAAAAATTGGAGAAACTGATAGCACAGGAAAAGGAAAAGCAACATTTTCTGGATGAAGTATTTCGTGATGTTGCAGCTATGAGAAATAAGGAGTAAGCGGTGAAAATCGATAAAAACACAGCAGAAAAGAATCAGACCGGCAGGATTGCAGGATGGATGGGTTTACTTATAACTATGGTGCTGCTGACTGCCTGCGGCGGTACATCCGACGGTAACAGTCAGCAGACAGAAGCCTCCGCTTCTCAGGTTTCCACAGATTTCGGACCGGTGGTGACAGGACCGGACAGTTATGATTCCGCAGATACGGCTGTATTGGTATCTTCGGACAATGAGAACAGGACGGTGACATTGTTAAATCTGGAGCTGGGGCGCAGATACACCCTGTCCATGGATGGAACCACCCGGTTTTATGATAAATACGGGGAAGGGATTGCCTTCAGTCAGGTGCAGCCGGGAGACATCGTGGATGTGACGTTTCTTCGGAGTAAAAAACATCTGACTACCATGAAGCTGTCGCCATCTGCATGGAAGTATGACAGTGTGGAGAATTATGAGATCAACAGTGTGAGAAAAGAGGTCAGTATCGGCTCTGAGATTTATAAACTGACTTCCAATACTCTGTATCTGTCTGACAGAAGAGAGATTGAGATCAGCGATCTGAACGCTTCTGATGTTTTATGTTTTCAGGGGATTGACAGTCAGGTGCTGAGCGTTGGTGTAAAGAAAGGCCACGGATACCTGAGACTGATTAATGACGAGAATTTCGTTGGCGGCTGGATAGAGGTGGGGCAGTCGCGGATTCAGAAAATCACAGAGGACATGCTTTTGCTTGTGCCTGAGGGAAGTTATCAGGTTAATATCAGTCACAAGGGTGGCGGCGGTGTGAAGCAGGTTACGATCAATCGCAATGAGGAAACGGAGCTTGATATCGGAGATCTGACAATTCCTGAACCCCAGTACGGCATGGTGCTCTTTTCCCTGAGTCCCTCGGCAGCAGAGCTGTACATAGACGGAACCCAGGCAGACATCTCCGGACCCGTCAGGCTGACCTACGGACTACACCAGCTGATAGCCAGAAAGGAAGGCTATCAGTCCATTACACAGTATATTCGGGTAGGTCAGGAGTCGGCCGGTATCAATATCGTGCTGGAGCCGAATCCGACAGAGGAAGAGGAAAAGGAAGAATCCCCGGGGTCAGATGAAGATGCAGTGACAGATTACTACAAGGTATTTATTGATGCTCCTGTGGACGCAGAGGTGTATCTTGACGGTAATTATGTTGGAATGTGTCCCTGCAATTTCCGTAAATCAGCCGGAGAACATGTTATTACCCTGAGAAAGACAGGTTATGAGACTCGGAGTTATACCATTCAGGTGGACGAAAAAGAGAGAGATATCTCATTTTCTTTTGCCGATTTGGCAGAATCAGCCGGAATAAATAACGAAGAGGCGAAATAATGCTGAAATAATCTTGACAAACCGTAGAAAACATCTTATAAATATAATAGACGTTTCACTTGAAGCATCTGTTAAAATACAATTTAGAAAACTCATTACAGGAGGAGTTCAATATGAACAAGACAGAGTTAGTAGCAGCTATGGCTGAGAACGCTGGCGTATCTAAGAAGGACGCTGAGAAGACACTTAAGGCATTTGTTGATGTTGTTACAGCAGAGCTGAAGAAGGGTGAGAAGGTTCAGCTGGTTGGCTTCGGTACTTTCGAGGTTAGCGAGAGAGCAGCAAGAGAGGGAAGAAATCCTCAGACCGGTAAGACCATGAAGATTGCTGCTTCCAAGGCACCTAAGTTCAAGGCTGGTAAGGCATTAAAGGATAGCTTAAACTAAAATATGCAACTTTAGCGGAGAACCCCCTGGGTTCTCCGTTTTGTTTTAGGAATCAATTAAGGGGTAAGGTTTTATAATATGAGACTGGATAAATATCTGAAGGTATCAAGGCTGATTAAGCGTCGTACGGTGGCAAATGAAGCTTGTGACAGTGGGCGCGTACAGATCAATGACAAACCCGCCAAGGCCTCTGCAAATGTTAAGGAAGGAGATATCATCACCATCTCTTTCGGAAATAAAGAGGTTAAGGTGGAGGTGCTTGATGTACAGGAAACCGTGAAAAAGGATGAGGCGAAAGAGCTTTTTCGGTATTTGTAAGAATCAAGGCATGAACTGTTCCTTTTTCGCATAGGCTGTTTCAGGAGAGCTGTAAGCAGGGAGGAGCCTATGGAAGAATTAAGCAACAATACGAGAGCGCACAAGGTTTCCATGACAAATCGAAGAAACTGTACCTTGAGCGGTGTGAAGGATGTACTTTCATTTGATATACATGAGGTTCTGCTGGAGACGGAGCAGGGAATGCTGATGATTAAGGGTGATGACCTTCATGTGAGCAGGCTGACCCTGGACAGAGGAGAGGTGGATGTCGACGGAAGGATTGACAGCCTTACCTATTCCGAGGTATCAGGTGGCGTGCATAAGACGGAGTCATTGCTCAGCAGGTTGTTTCGGTAAGCTCTATGGTAAGTGAGAAGGAGTTTCTGTTTCATGCATTACAGTTGGGATTGTACTTTGCCTTTCTCTACGATTGTCTGAGAATCTTTCGAAGGGTGGTGCGGCATAATGTGTTTTCGGTATCCCTGGAGGATCTTATTTTCTGGATCTATTGCGGGGCGGAGGTGTTTCTGTTAATGCACCGCGAAAGCAATGGGACTCTCAGATGGTATGCAGTGCTCGGAGCCATGACCGGAATCATTTTTTACCATAAAATCATCAGTCCTCCTTTTGTAAAATACGTATCAGTCCTGCTTCAAAAATTGTGCCGGGTGATTGCCCGGATGCTCGGCAGACTGACCTTTCCCGTCAGGCGTCTGTTCCATAAGGCAGGGAAAAGTGCGGGAAAAGCCGGTCGGAGGGTACAATCCTGTTCCGGAAGAATTCGGAAACAGATAAAAAACAGGTTGACGTATTTTGCGAAAATGATTAAAATAAGTCTTAAGAAATAACATGTGTTTTGGAAAGGAGTGCTTATGGCAAGGACAAGACGTAGGGTTGCATATCGCAAAAGATATCAGAATAAGCTGAGTATGTTTCTTGTGACCTTCGTTGTGATGCTGATGGTTGTGGTGGTTGCCATAAGAAGCGCGGGAATCCGACAGAAGATAGAGGTTAAGGAAGCCTATGCCAAACAGTTGGATCAACAGATTGAAAAGGAACAGAAGCGCACGGAAGAGATAGAGGAATTCGGCAAGAAGGTTCATACTAAGGGCTATTATGAAGAAGTGGCCAGAGAGAAGATGGGACTTGTTTACGAAGATGAGATTCTCTTTAAAGAAGAATAAGGTGATGATTTAGGGCAGGAGCTTAGACTCCTGCTTTTTTTGTCGCAAAACTTTAAGGCATTCTTTCCCCGATTTGACAAAAAAAGCAAATGCCTGATTCTATAATCGTGCTTGCCGCTGAATTGGTGGGCAGGGAGGTATCGGGATGAAGACGGAAAAGCAAATGATGCAGGTGGGTCAGGTATCGGATTTGTGCAGAAGAAGGCTGTTAAGTTACGCAGAAAGTTTTCAGGAACTGGCCAAAAGTTATCATCGGGATCTGATTGTCGACAGCAGGATGGACAGGCAGACCATGCTTGTGGAAAGGAGACTTTGGGAGAGCAGACAGGTACTGAAGAGTCACCTGGATGAGATGGCCAGGATTATGAAAAATGTGGCCGGAGAGGTGTTTCATTGCAAGCCCATGGAAGAGAAAAAGAGGAGGCTGCTGATTCGTGCCATGCGGGAGGAAGGCATCTGTGCAGAGAACCCGTGTTACTTATGCAGGGAGACCGGAAGAGAATCAATCGTGGTAACATTAAGCGTGGGAAGAAGAAAGGATGTATCCGCGGAGGATGCGGCGGATATGATATCGGTGTTGCTAAATAAAAGACTAAAGCTCTCACAGGAAAGCCCTTTACTGCTGGATAGAACCCCCAGGTGCTATGAATTGGAGGAAGAAGCCCGTTATCTGGCAATGACCGGTTTTGCAAGGGCTATTAAGGAAGACGAAACCGTATCCGGTGATAATTATTCTGTTTTCGAGCCGGAATCCGGAAGGCTGATGGTGGTGCTTTCTGACGGTACCGGTTCCGGAGAGCAGGCAGGCCGGGATAGCGGGAACGTGTTGGATCTGATGGAAAAGCTCCTGGATGCGGGATACAGCACGAAGGCAGCGGCGGAGATGGTCAATCTGGCACTGTTTGCCATGGGGGACGATTGTAATCATCCCACCCTGGATATCTGCGAAATCGACTTACAGCAGGGAAGCTGTGACTTTCATAAAGCAGGGGGAGCGGCTTCGTTTTTGAAACATGAGGAGCTGGTGGAAAAGTTTTCGGACGGGTCTCTGCCGTTGGGAATCTTTCAAAAGCCGGAGATGATATCGATTCACAGTAGCTTAAGCGACGGAGACTACCTGATCATGGTGTCTGATGGTGTGATAGAGGCGTTCGACAATCAATTGTATGAGGCGGCCATCTGTGATGTTATTGCCGGGATCCGAGAGCAGAATCCGGAAGAAATCGCTGAAAAAATACTGAGGATGGCAGTGGTGGCAGGGGGTGGCAGGATTCCCGACGACATGACCGTGGCGGTAATCGGCATCTGGAAGACCTGAAGAATACGGATTTACTTGATTTTTTTGTAGGAATGAGATACCATTTCACATATGGAAAAAGTATTCTCTTTTATCAGACAACATGATATGATACACCCCGGCGAAAAAATAGTACTCGGGGTCTCAGGAGGGGCAGACTCTGTTTGCCTCTTATTTGTGTTGCTGGAATACGGTAAGAGGATACCGCTGGAATTGGCGGTGGTTCATGTGAATCATGGTATCCGTGAAGATGCGGGGGAGGATGCAGCTTATGTGGAGGAGCTCTGCCGTTCACAGGGCATTCCTTATTATCCGATAGAAGAGAATGTGAGGGTATTGGCGGCAACACAAAAATGTTCCGAAGAAGATGCGGGGCGCAGGTTAAGATACGCTGCTTTTCGGGAGGTTGCAGGTCGGATTGGCGCCACGAAGATAGCGGTGGCACACAACGCAGACGATCAGGCGGAAACCATGCTGCTTCATTTGTTCCGTGGCAGCGGACTTCGGGGGCTGCGGGGAATCGAGCCGGTGAGAGAGGATATCATCAGACCGCTTCTCTGTCTGGAACGCAGAGAGATAGAGGAGTATCTGAGGACCAGAGGTATTGTCTGGCGAACCGACAGTACCAATGCCACAGATGAATATACCAGGAACCGTATCAGACATCACATCTTGTCCTATGTGGAGGAACAGGTTTCGGAAAAGGCGGTTGCGCACATGTGCCGGACAGCGGAACTGATTTCCGAGACGGAAAAATATATGGCTCAGCAGACAATGGAAGCTGCAGCGCTGTGTGTGGAGAAGATAACCACCGGGGGAGCGTGGAAGAAGGACGGCGAAGTGACTACCGGGGGAGCGTGGAAGAAAGACGGCGAAGTGACTACCGGCAGCGTCATAGATGTGGAAGGATTTGGGGCGCTTCCCGAGGTACTGCAAAAGAGGGTGCTTCTGAAGCTTTTAGAGGAACTGTCACCTACCGGCAAGGACATCTCAGGTGTACATGTGGAGGATGTCAGAGGATTGTTTGCCGGTAAGGGCAACCGACAGATTTGCCTGCCCTTTGGAATTGTGTGCCGCAGACAGTATACAAAGGTGATCCTGGAGACAGAAGATGGGCAGGAGAGTACGCCGGCGGTGCTTCCGGAGCCGGAGTATCGGATTTTTGATTATGAACAGGGTGTGAAAATTCCGGAAAACAAGTATACGAAATGGTTTGATTATGATAAAATACAGAGGATACCCTCGATTCGGTTCCGACAGACAGGTGATTATCTGACACTTTCGGACGGACTGGGAAACAGGATTCACAAATCTCTGAAGGATTACATGGTAACGGAAAAGATACCAAGGGAACTGAGGGACCGTATTCCCGTGCTGGTGCAGGAACATCATGTTATATGGCTGATCGGCTATCGGATCAGTGAATACTATAAAGTGGATAAGAATACAAAACGTATCCTGCAGGTTAAAATAAAAAAGACCCTCACGGAAGACGAAATGGAGGAAGCATGAAAGAGCATATCCGGGTACTTAAGACAGAAGAAGAGGTTGATGCAAAAATTCAGGAAATCGGAGACAGAATCAGTAAGGAGTACGCAGGAAAGACAGTGCATTTGGTCTGCGTATTGAAGGGTGGCAGTTTCTTTATGTGTGAGCTGGCAAAGAGAATCACCGTTCCGGTGACACTGGACTTTATGTCTGTTTCCAGTTATGGCGGTGATACCAGATCAAGCGGTATCGTAAAGATCGTCAAGGATCTGGATGAACCGTTGAAGGACAGAGATGTTCTGGTAGTGGAAGATATTGTGGACAGCGGAAGAACCTTGAGCTATCTGATGGAGCTTTTAAAGAACAGAGGTCCCGCTTCACTGAAGCTGTGTACCCTGCTCGACAAGCCGGACAGAAGGGTTGTGGATGTCAAGGTGGATTATACAGGCTTTGAGATACCCGATGTCTTTGTGGTCGGATATGGACTGGACTATGACCAGAAATACAGAAATCTGCCATATATCGGGGCAGTGGAATTTGAGGATTAGGAGGCTTGCACATTGAAGCAGGAAGGCAGAAGAATTAATTTTGTAGTGGTGTTTATTTTGTTGATGTTGGGAATGGTGTTTTATTACCGATTTGCCAATAATGACAGTCAGAGAAAGAATTATACCAAGGAGAAATTTATAGCGGACATGGAGGCGGGAAATATCTCCGATGTGGAGATTCAGCTGAACAGCGAGACTCCCACCGGTACCGTGTATGTCCGGCTCAAGACGGGAGCGGAAAAGATATTGTATGTTACCGATATCGCTGAGATGGAGGCAACCATCCGGTCCTATGACTTTGATCCTGTCGTACACGACGTGAAGCGACAGAGCTGGTTCCTGACCACTCTTGTACCCATGCTGATTATCATTGTGGTGGGCATTTTCCTCTTTATGATGATTACAGCCCAGAATGCGGCGATGAGTGCGGGCAACTCCAAGATGGCGAATTTTGGCAGGAACCGTGCCAAAATGATAACGGATGGTGAGATTACCTTTGATAAGGTGGCGGGACTTCGGGAAGAGAAGGAAGACCTGGAGGAGATCGTTGATTTTCTGAAACAGCCTTCAAAATACAACAATATGGGTGCCAGAATCCCCAAAGGTGTGTTGCTGGAGGGTCGCCCGGGTACCGGTAAGACCCTGCTGGCAAAGGCGGTGGCCGGTGAAGCAAAGGTGGCATTCTTCAGCATATCCGGTTCTGATTTTGTGGAAATGTATGTAGGCGTAGGTGCTTCCAGAGTGCGTGATCTGTTTGAGGAAGCCAAGAAAAATGCGCCCTGTATCGTGTTTATTGACGAGATTGACGCCGTTGCAAGACGCCGCGGTACCGGTATGGGCGGCGGACATGACGAGAGAGAGCAGACTCTGAATCAGCTGTTGGTGGAGATGGATGGCTTCAGTGCCAATGAGGGAATCATTGTGATGGCAGCGACAAACCGTGTGGATATCCTGGATCCCGCAATCCTGCGACCGGGACGCTTTGACAGAAAGATTACCGTGGGAACACCGGATGTGGGTGGCAGAGAAGAGATCCTGAAGGTACATGTGAAGAATAAGCCCCTCTCCGATGATGTGGACCTGAAGCAGGTTGCCCAGACCACAGCCGGATTTACGGGAGCCGACCTGGAGAATCTGATGAACGAGGCTGCTATCAATGCAGCGAAGAACGACAAACCGTATATCTGCCAGAGTGATATCAACAAAGCCTTTGTGAAGGTGGGAATCGGTGCGGAGAAGAAGAGCCGTGTGATTTCCGACAAGGAGAAGCGGATAACGGCTTATCACGAGGCCGGTCATGCAATACTGTTCCAGGTACTGCCGGATGTGGGACCTGTTCACACCATATCCATTATTCCCACCGGACAGGGTGCAGCGGGCTATACCATGCCACTGCCGGAAAAGGACGAGATGTTTATGACAAAAGGTCAGATGCTGCAGGATATTATGGTGTCACTGGGCGGCAGAATTGCGGAAGAGCTGATCTTTGGAGACATTACCACCGGTGCTTCCAGCGACATCAAGAAAGCCACCAAGATGGCGAGAACCATGGTAACACGCTTCGGTATGTCGGAAAACATAGGTGTTATCTGCTATGATGACGATGACGATGAGGTGTTTATCGGTCGTGACCTGGCGCATACCAAGTCTCACAGCGAAGCCGTTGCGGGCGAAATCGACCGTGAGGTGAAGTCCATCATTGATGACTGCTATGATAAAGCAAAGCAACTGATCAGAGAGCATGAGAGAATCCTGCACAGCTGCGCCCAGCTTTTGCTCGAGAAGGAAAAGATCGGAAGGGAAGAATTTGAGGCTTTGTTTGCATGAGTGCCTTTGAAACAGCTTTTCCCGATAGAAGCGATGTATTATTAAAATTGCACAATTAATTTGAGATATGTTTGTATATTTTATGAAAAATGGGAATAGGCAAAATTCAATCACAATGCTATTATAATATGCGTACCCCCCAATACATTATATATAGTTTTTGCTATACCCCATAAGAAATACCTTCTCTAAAAAGGACAGTCACCCCATGGCTGTCCTTTTTACTGTCTTTTTTTGAATAAGTATTGAATAACCTCGTAGGATTAAGTAAAATGGATGTATCATGAGAGTGGGGATTTTTCTATGAAAGATATATTGGATATAAATCGAATGAGGCGTTTGGAAAACTGTGAACAGTATATTGCAACAATGCGACCTGTATTTAACAGGCGTGCATTGTTTACCGATACTTCAGAGAATTACCTGACACCGGCAGAGCCGGAGGTTGGAGACAGGCTGAAGATTCGTTTTCGCACTGCCAAAAACAATGTGGACTATATCTTTCTGGTATGGAAGGACCAAAAGTATCTGATGTCCAAGGCAGAGTCTGAAAAGCACTTTGATTATTACGAGGTGGAGATTCAGCTGGACAGTGAGAAATGCAGCTATTATTTTGAGGTGCAGTCCGGCAGACTGAGATGCTTTTATGATAGAAGAGGTCTGGTTCATGAGCCTGTGGAATATTATAATTTCGTTGTTGTGCCCGGCTTCAAGACCCCGGTCTGGGCCAAGGGTGCCGTGATGTATCAGATTTACGTGGACCGCTTCTGCAACGGGGATACCTCCAACGATGTGGAGACCAATGAATACTGTTATATCAATGAACCGGTTCACAAGGTGGAGGACTGGAACCGTTACCCCGCAAGTATGGATGTGAGAGAGTTTTACGGCGGTGACCTGCAGGGCGTCCTGGACAAGATGGACTACCTTCAGGAGCTTGGAATAGATGCCATTTACTTCAATCCCCTGTTTGTCTCCCCTTCCAATCACAAATATGATATTCAGGATTATGATAATATCGACCCGCATTTCGGCAAAATTGTGGAGGATAAGGGCGAGCTTCTGCCTGAGGGACAGAAGGAGAATCGTTATGCCACAAAGTACATTAACAGAGTGACAAACCGTGCGAACCTTGAGGCCAGCAACCAACTATTTGCCCATGTGGTGGAGGAAGCCCACAAGAGAGGTATCCGCGTCATTATGGATGGTGTGTTTAACCACTGCGGGTCTTTTAATAAGTGGATGGACAGAGAGCGTATCTATGAAAATGCAGAGGGCTATGAGAAGGGTGCCTACGTCAGCGGTGACAGCCCTTACAGACAGTACTTCCAGTTCTTTGATCAGAACAGATGGCCTTACAATCCGACCTATGACGGCTGGTGGGGACATGATACTCTGCCTAAGCTGAACTATGAGAATTGTGAAGAGCTTCAGAAATATATATTGGAAATCGGCAAAAAGTGGGTATCTCCGCCCTACAATGCCGACGGCTGGCGTCTCGACGTGGCAGCGGATCTGGGTCACAGCCAGGAATTCAACCACTATTTCTGGCAGGAGTTCAGAAAAGCTGTAAAGGAGGCGAACCCGGATGCCATCATTCTGGCGGAGCATTACGGTAACACCAGAGAATGGCTGCAGGGCAATGAATGGGATTCTGTCATGAACTATGATGCTTTTATGGAGCCTGTGACCTGGTTCCTCACCGGTATGGAGAAGCACAGCGATGACTTTCGTGAGGATATGCGCGGAAATGCAGAAAGCTTCTGGGGAGCCATGATACATCATTGCACCAGCTTTACCATGCCCAGCTGGCAGGTTGCCATGAATGAGCTTTCTAACCACGATCATTCCCGATTCCTGACCCGTACCAATCATGTAGTGGGACGAACAGCCACGAAGGGACCTGAGGCTGCGGAAAGAGGAGTCAACAAAGCAGTGTTCAGGGAAGCTGTTGTGATGCAGATGACCTGGGTGGGTGCTCCCACGATTTATTATGGTGACGAAGCCGGATTGTGCGGATTCACGGATCCGGACAGCAGAAGAACCTATCCCTGGGGACAGGAGGATTGGGAGCTGATAGAGTTCCATAAGAAGCTGATAAGACTCCGCAAGGAGCATGTTGAGCTTCGCAAGGGCTCCATTAAAAAAATTGACAGTGATTATAACTTCCTGGCATACGGACGCTTCACGAAGGAGGGTCAGTGCCTGATCCTTGTTAATAACAACGATTATCAGATGGAACGCCAGGTGTTCGTATGGGATCTGGGTACGCCCAAGCACGGATTGATGCGAGCACTTCTTTGGACGGATGAGAACGGATACAGTGAAGGGCAGCAGTTTGAAGTGGTAGGCGGAAGGATTCAGGTGACTCTGCCGAAGACCTGTGCTGTGATTTTAAAGTATTATGAACAATAGCAACAACAATTATCAACAACAATATGAACAGATAGCTGAATGGGGCTTGCAATGTGCTGTAATCTGTGTTATAATTCCACATTGTCAGAGCGAAATCTAAGACATGGATGGATTCCCGAGTGGCCAAAGGGGACAGACTGTAAATCTGCTGCAAATTGCTTCGGTGGTTCGAATCCACCTCCATCCATTGACGCAGGCGGAGTGGCTCAGCAGGGCATGTTCCCGGGAAGAAGCCACCGTGTGTGCAGATTGCGGGTATGGCGGAATAGGCAGACGCAAGGGACTTAAAATCTCATGCGTGAGATTTACCACATCCGGCGAAACCATTGATTTTACTGGGTTTCAGCAGAATCAATATTTAGTTTTTCAGATACATCCCTCGTAGCATCCCTCCAAAAGTTTTGGAATAGAGCTTCGAGTTGATGTCATACACACACCAAGCTGGTGTGGCGGAATAGGCAGACGCAAAGGACTTAAAATCCTTCGGGAGCAATCCCGTGCCGGTTCAAGTCCGGCCACCAGCATTATGTGTTGAAAGGGAACTCGACGATTAGTTTGTGCCTATGACGAGTTCTTTTTCTTTTGCACCAGGCAAGATACCAATAATGGCATTTGCTGAATTAACCTTGTTTTTGTAGTCAAGGTGGGTATAAAGGTTAAGCGTAGTAGAAATATTACTGTGTCCCAACCACTCTTGAATTGCTTTCATGTCTACACCATTTTCATAAAGTAGTGTTGCGCAGCTGTGCCTCAAATCATGGAAACGGATTTGCTTTAATCCATTTTTATCACATACCAATCGAAAATGCTGTGTCACATATCCTGGCTTAATCAGATAGCCCAAGGGATCGACATAGATATAATCGCTAAATTCCCTACAATATGAATCACCCAAAATAAGCTTGTTCTGTTCTTGTGTTGCACGCATTTGAAGCAACATGGCTTCAAATTGGGGAACCAGAGGTAATGATCTTGTACTGGATTTCGTTTTCGTGCGATTTTTCTGTACTAACTGATACTTGCCGTCAATCGTTGCCTGTGTTACAACATGTCTGATTGTAATAGTCTTACGCTCAAAATCAATGCAGTTCCATTTCAAGCCAACGATTTCACTTCGTCTTAGTCCATAGAAACTTCCCAAAATGACCGCCAATTCCAACGGATCGCCTTTAAATACTTCAAAAAGAGTGGATAATTCATTTTCATTGTAAACAGTAGTTTCAAAAGTATCTACTTTAGGTTTAGTAATTCGGTCAGCCGGATTAGAATTTATTAATCCTACTTTAAAGGCGTCTTGCAGTGCTTTACGGATGTTGGCATGCCTGTGTGTAACAGTATTTGCTGAAACGCCGTGGACTTCCATTTCATAGTCATAATATGCCTGAATAAGAAAAGGCTGTTCCTCAATATCAGCCAATGAATGACCTTTATCTGCAAAATAAGGATAAATACGGTTCTGGATAGCATAATGGTATCCGGAATATGTATCTGCCTCTATAGTCTTGCGTGAAGACTGCAACCAGTAAAGCATATAATCACAGAAAAGGATTTCTTCCTTTGGTTTTAACAAAAGTGAAGAATCTAAGATTGGCATAACAGTAGCATCTCCTGCTGACAGACTGTGCGGATTGATTGTAGCATCATTCGTATTCTGAATCAGTGTAGGTTCTAAAAAACCCTTTATGCCTTCATTTGGTGTTTCTGTAAAGGGTAGTTCGGTTAAATCGTCAGTATTTTCTAATTCGCTTGCATTCACATCCTTTCCATACTCAGCTGCCATATCTGGTGCGGAAAATTCTTGTCTTGCTGTCTGAAGCATACGCTCGGCTTTTCTTGCGTTACCTCTTTCTTTCAGACCGGTAGAGATTGATTTAGTTTTTCTCTTACCATTAAAATCCTTATAACTGAGTATCATTTGATATACGCCGTTTTGTACGCGCAGATGACCTGCTACCATAAAATATTCCTCCTTTGGTAATCAGCTTTCATCTGCCATGACATGACTAATTATATCATAAATTTCCCAGTTTTAAAGGGATTAGTGCGGTATTTCTAAATAATCCAAGACAAAAATCTTGGGTATTTTATAGGTACGTCCAATGGAAATGGACTTGATTTTTTTCTCTTTAACAAGCTTATAAGCCGTTTTTGTACTTATACCGAGCATGGTAGAAAGCTGTTCTACTGTGACTACATCTGGGTAATCTAAAAATATATTGTTTTTATTTTTCATTTTATAATCCTCTAAAAATAAATTTTACACATACCTTCCATTACCGTTTCCTATGCCCTCTTTGGCCATGTTGACTGGCTGTGCTATGCACAATTCAATATAACGGGTGGCATACTTTTGGCAGTGAACCACTCGTCATAACCCATATACATAATGGTGTAGGTTATGCAGTTATCAAGGAACAATAAGTAGTTGAGCATCCATTTAAAAACTCAATCTAAAGAATAAATACCCGGAAATATAAAATTACTTGAAAAAATATAAAATATTTTTTGTAGTGAAGCAGAACATATAGTACATAGAAGTTGACAGAATACAAAATGTTGTGTTAATATGAACCCGTAATTGATTTTTGTGCTTACCTGTATAGGGAACGGGAAGTAGCAGGATGTACTCGATATATCCTGTGAACCTATGGAACCGGCAGGTGTTGGTTATGTAATAACCAGGCATACGCTGTTTATGATTGTATTGATGTCAAAGGATACCACTAATTTTAGAAGTGGCAGTCTTTTGGCATTTTTTTGTTATTTGGAAAATTGAATAGCAAAAAAGTTATTTTGTGGGATACCACACGCAGTATGGAATGGAACTTAATTGAGCCATTCCTTTTTTTGTGCGTAGCAACGAGCCAAGTGAGATGCTTGCATTCGCATTTGGCGACTGCCGCATCAGCAAGCAGCTTGCTGCGAGAGTGTGCCAGAATTGCCCAGAGGGCTTACCCGCATAAGCGGCTGGATAAAATAACCTCCAAATTGGAGAGAAAGAAAGGTGGAACAAAGAATGAATGAAACAAGAGTATTCGAAGACGGCTATCGTGGCATCTTCCGGGAGCAGGATGATTTTCTTGCCTGCCTGAAACGGATTGGAGAAAATTCGTTTTGGAAAAGGAGAAAGGCAAAGAACCTGCGATTAGTGGCGATAACGGAGGGAAGTCAGATGGCAGAGGAAATGAAGGAGAAGTATATTAGCGATGGGCTGGATGAAGACATCATTACAGATACCATTGTTAATACCGGATTATTGCTCAAGGACAAAAATGAGTATTACCCGGTAAGAGGCTGTGCGATTAAGAGTATTCTGGATCGTGCAGGTATTCAGGGTAACGGTTTACGCAGGGTAGAAAAAAATGTGTATACCCGCATCCTGAACGATTTACTGAAGGTTGCCAATGGTGAGGCTCTGATAAGGTTCTCAGAAGGTAAGGTTTCTGCTGTATTAAGCGGTGACTGCAATGACTATTCCATATTGGATGTAGAGGAGATTTTCCTGCATTCTGTGGATTATCTTACCGGTAATTTCAAAGGCTGCCAGTATCTTGGTGGTTTCTATGAGCATGATATGGTTTCTGCTTTGTGGGAATTATCCGGAGAGAATGAACTGCTTGAGGCTTATAAGGAAGAGCTTCGTCTGCATGGAAAGAGTATTGATGAAATGAAACCGATGGTTAGAATTACAACTTCTGATACCGGGGCAGGTGGAGCAAATATTTTCCCTATGCTGGTATTCGGCAGGGAGAATACAACCATTAATCTGGGAGAGCCGTTACGACTGGAGCACAGGAATGGCAATAACATTGCCGAATTTGATCAGCAGTTAAAGCAGCTTTATGGTAAATACCAGCTGGCAACGGGTAATCTTATCAAGCTTTTGAAGATTGATATTATGAATCCCGTAAACTGTATGAGAGGCGTAATGGACAAGCTGAAAATTCCAAAGAAGTATCAGGCAGAGGCGGTGGAGTTGTTTAAAGCACAGCAGGGAGAGGATCCTTGTACGGCACATGATATCTATTATGGTATTTCTGAGATTCTGTATATGCTTACCTGCGAAGGAGCGGAAGGAAGCAGAATTGCCAAGATGGAGGAAACCATTGCCAGAGCATTGTCTGTAAATTGGACAGAATTTGATGTTCCGGGAACATATTAAATCAAAGGAGAAAATAGCTATGGAAAGATTTGTAGAGGAAATAATTAGTAAACTTAACGGTGTATTAATGGGGGATTTTTCATTAGTACCAGTAAATGCACAGAAGAACAATGACATTACCCTTTTGGGTATCCGTTTTGACAAAAAGGGCGAAAAGGTAAGTCCTATAGTATACGTGGAAAAGTATTATGAAGAGTATATTGAAGGAATTATAACAATGGAAATGATAGTAGAATCCATTGTTAAACTGATTTCAGAAAAACGGGACGTGGAAGATGTTGTAAGAAAGTTACAGCAGTACAATCTAATTCAGTATGATTTAGTATTTAATCTGATTAATTATGATTTAAACAGAGAAATATTAGAGGAACGTCCCCATAAGAAATTTATGGATTTGGCAGCTGTAGGCATGATAAGAGTTGAAACCAGGGATGGACTGGATGGTATTGTGTATGTTACCCATAACATGTTAAAGACCTGGAAGATTGATGAAGACACCCTGTTTGAACAGTGTATGAGAAATACTTTGCATAGAGAGAATCATAGCATTCTTGATATAAAGGATATAGTTGCAAAGATGTCTGTGTGTGCTGAAAATGAGATTTTTCAGGAGATGATGGATGATATGTTTGGTGATGACAAAAGCTTTATGTATGTATTATCAAATGAGAAGCGTCATATGGGAGCTAATGCTTTAGTAAATCACACCCTTCTTCATAATTTTGCAATGGAGCATGATTCAAACCTGATTATTTATCCCAGTAGTATTCATGAGCTAATCATTGTTTTTGAGGAAGATTTTAGGTTTGGCTGTATGGATCCTGACATGGTGAAACAGATTAACGAAGAACAGGTCTATAGGGAAGAGTGGCTGTCCAATAGTGTCTATATGTATGACAGGGAGAAGGAAAAACTGTTTATTTATCAGCAGGGAGAGCCTTTATGTAACAATTTGGAAACAGAAAGAATGGCAAGTTAGTGTTTAAGACAGGAAGAGAAGGGAAGAGATTTCCTTCTCTTTTTCTGTCGGAAAGGATGAAATATGAGTTTAAATTTGAATTATGAAGCACAGGTAGTAGTAGATACAGAAAATCTGACAAGAGAAGACTGGTTGAGTTATCGTCGTCTCGGTATTGGTGGTAGTGATGCAGCTGCAATTATGGGTGTATCACCTTTTTGCACGAAAAGGGACCTTTATTATGATAAGCGTGGTATTACACCAGCTATGGAAGAGGAAGAGAGTAACTGGGTAGCAAAAGAGGTAGGACACCGACTGGAGGACCTAGTTGCAGAAATTTTCTCTAAGAAGACGGGGCTTAAAGTATATCCCATTCGTAAGATGTTTCGTCATCCCCTGTATCAATTTATGCAGGCAGATGTGGATTTCTTTATAGAGTTTTCGGATGGAACAACAGGTATCCTGGAGTGTAAGACCACTAATTATAACTGTCAGAATAAATGGGCAAACAATTCTACACCGGTGAATTATGAATATCAAGGACGTCATTATATGGCAGTAATGAACATCAATAAGGTTTATTTTGCATGTCTGTATGGTAACAACGAAGATGAGTTTTTCATCCGTTACATGGAGCGTGACCTGGATATTGAGGAAGATTTGATTGCAGAAGAAGAATATTTCTGGAATGAAAATGTAAAGGCTGGTGTAGAGCCTCCTTATACAGAGAAGCCAGATTTGGTTCTGGAAAGTATTCGCAGACATTTTGGTCCTGCTGATAAGGATGCAGATGAGGTGAAGTTAAGCCGCAAGCATCTTATCAGTCTTCAGAGATATATGGAACTGAAGGAGCAGAAGGCAAAGCTTGAAAGTGAGGCCAAGAAGCTGGAGGAACAGATGAAAGAGTCCTATACAGAAATTGTAGAGGATATGGGTGTAAGCTGTACCGGTGTCTTAAAGGATGGCAGTACGGAGTACATTGTCACTTATAATCCGGCATACAGAACCGGCATTGATAAAAAGGGACTGGAGCGTTTAAAGATTAACCACCCTGATGTCTATGACGGTTATGTGAATACTACAGAAAGCAGACGATTTGTTGTGAAAAAGAAGGGAGCCGCTTAATGAAGGAAGAGGATTTGATTTATATCTGTTCACCCTTATCTGCGCCTACAAAGGCTATGATAAAACGGAATATGTATAAAGCCGGTATCTATGCACAGTCGATAGCAACACACTGGGGTTGCAGAGCTATTGCACCGCACAGTTTTTTGCCGGAATATTTGGATGATACCATTCCACAGGAGAGAGAAATCGCACTGGAATTTGGTCTGTCCGTATTAAAGATATGCAAGGCACTTGTCATCTGTGGTGATGTGATAAGCGAGGGCATGAAGGGTGAAATTAAGAAAGCAAGAGAGCTGGGGATTCCTGTATATCAGATGATTGACACGGGAATTGCCGGATTTACTGTTGTGGAAGAAAGGAATGACATCATATGAAATGTAAATTTGTAAAACCTATATTTCAGAATAAGGACAATGGATATTGTATCTTTGTGTATCACACAGAAGATACCAGTGTACCGGCACAGGCGAGAAGTCAGTATTATAAAGGCAGTGGATACCAGTTCACTGCCGTAGGTAATAACCTGCCGGATACGGATGCCATAGAAGTTGACATGCAGGGGAAATGGATAAAGAGCAGTTATGGATTACAGTTTCAGGTAGATACCTATGAAGAAATCCTGCCACAGACAAAAGAGGGCATTATGGGTTATCTTTCCTCTGGTATGGTGAAAGGGATTGGTCCCAAAACAGCCAAGCTGATAGTGGACCGGTTTGGAACCCGCACCTTTGATGTTCTGGATAATTATCCGGACAGTCTGCTGGAGATAAAAGGTATTACACAGAAGAAGCTGGATACCATTCTCATATCTTACCGGGTCAGTCATGCCATGCGTGACCTTGCCGCCTATCTTACCCCATTCAATGTTACCCCGAAAAAGATACAGAAAATATATGAACACTTTGGCAATGATGCGCTGAACACCGTAAAAAGCCAGCCGTTTATGCTTTGTCAGATTAATGGTTTTGGCTTCCTTACCGTGGACGAGATTGCGAAGGCAAACAAGTGCAGATTAAATGATGCCATGCGTATCGAAGGCTGCATCCATTACTGTATGGAGCTGGAATCCCAGGAAGGACATCTGTATGCGGACAAGCAGCAATTCCAGAAGAAGGTCTATGAGCAGCTAAATCATGGCTATCAGGCTGAGGTGGTTTCTGAGAGAGAAGTCTATCAGGAGCTGTACCGCATGGTAAAGGAAAAGGTACTTTATTACGAGGATAATGCCCTGTATCCTGCCAGATATTATGGTTTTGAGTGTGGTGCTGCCAAGAAATTGGTATCATTGCTTACTCAGGAAACTGTGATTGCTGCGAATCTGGATACGCTGATAGCGGATGCACAGAGGGAACTTGGCATATTGTTATCTGCAAAACAGGCGGAAGGTGTAAAGAAAGCATTTTCCCATCTGGTCAGCATTATTACAGGCGGTCCCGGTACCGGTAAGACAACGGTACAAAGGGTTCTTTTGTATATCAATGAGAAGCTGGGTGGTAAAAACGTGCTTTTGACAGCTCCTACAGGACGAGCCAGCAGAAGAATGGCGGAAAGCACGGGACATCCAGATGCAGTTACCATGCACAGTGCCATGGGACTTACCAATGATGAGGAATGTGAGGCTATGGCAGAAATGCTGGAGGCAGACTTTATTATCGCAGATGAGTTTACCATGTCGGATATGAGGCTGTCTTATGAGTTTTTCAATCATATTAAAGCCGGTACCAGACTGGTGCTGGTAGGAGATGTGAACCAGCTTCCCAGTGTAGGACCGGGTAATGTGTTCAGAGAGCTTGTCATGTGCGGCGTAATACCTGTGACGGTTCTGGATATGGTTTTTCGACAGGCTGAGAACAGCCGGATTGCCATGAACGCACAGCGGATGCAGGAGAACAATGCCATGCTTGACTATGGAACCGGGTTTGAGCTGATACAAGCAGATACAGCAGAGGAAGCCGCCGATAAGGTGGAACAGCTGTACCTGGCAGAGGTAGCAGAGCATGGAGTGGACAGTGTTCAGGTGCTGACACCTTTCCGCAAGCGTGGGGATGCCAGTGTGGATTCCTTAAATGCCAGACTATGGGAGATTGTAAATCCCAGGGAAGAAGGTAAGCAGGAGATGAAAGCAGGCAGACGCACTTTCAGAGAAGGTGACCGCATCATACATAATAAGAATAAAAATCAGATTAGTAATGGTGATGTGGGGTATCTGACAGATATGTATCAGGATGAGGAAGGTATCCAGCTTGCCCGACTGCAGTTTTCAGAAGGGCGTAGTGTAAATTACACCGGTGATGAACTTGACATGGTGGAACATGCGTATGCAACAACCGTACACAAAAGTCAGGGGTCCGAATATCCGGTAGTAATACTGCCGTGGCTTCCCATGTTTTATAAGATGCTCAGGCGAAACATTCTATACACGGCTGTAACCAGAGCGAAGGTAAAGGTTGCTATTGTTGGAAATAAGAAGGCGATTTATATGGCCATTCATAACACAGAGAGTGATAACCGTAACACCAGACTTGGGGAACGTGTTATAAGGGAGTATAACCAACTGCTTACAGAGAAGAAAATCGCAGTGTGATAATGGAGGTAATTTTATGCAGGAAATAGAATTGAACGACAAAATGTTGGAGAGACGGGATCAGATAGACAATGCAATTTATCATCTGTTTCAGGAATTGTTGGATGTTACGGATGAGGAAGCTGAAAAGATATATCCTTGGGACATAGCGGATATCGAGCAGTTGCAGGGATATGCAATCGCTATTCTCAACAGAAAGGGGCATTTTATCTGTAACCCGTCAATCACCACAAAAGAAGGCAGGCAGTATCGTTGCACATTAACGGAGTGTTATTGCAAGGAGTGCAAATGTCAGGACGAATTTATGGAAAAGGAGCGAATTCTTGGTTGTATAGAGGAATCCTTGGAGAGCGAAGGTCTTGAGATAACAGGCATTACAGAAGATAGCATTTCGTTTCGGGAAAACACGACAGCAAGTGATTTCCTAATCAGCATTACTGCAATTAAGAAAGGACAAAAGAATGGATGATAGCAGGTTTGTAAAAGATTTTCTGGCAGTATTTCATAAATTCAATTACAGATATTCCAAATGGGAGGTCTGGAACGATTTTCTATACATGGCAGCCACATCTATGGCAAACATGATTCCGATAGCAGAGAGAGAGGAGCGGGAACAGAGGTATCTGTCCATCATCCATAAATATCCGGAGGAATTAAGGGAGTGTTTTCCTGAACTGTTAGCCATTGTAACCCTTGCTTTAGATGCAAATCCGGAGCAGGACTTCTTAGGAAGTATGTATCATAGACTGCAGCTTCATCAGGAGCAGAAAGGACAGTTCTTTACACCTTATCATATCAGTCATTTTATGGCAGAAATTAATATGGTTGGTGTGGAAAATGAGGAATTGAAAAAGAAAGGTTATATTACGGTAAGTGATCCTGCATGTGGTGCCGGTGCCATGCTGATTGCATTTGCCAATGTAGCAAGGGCACATGGTATCAATTATCAGAAGGAAGTGCTTTTCTTTGGTCAGGACATTGACTTAACGGCTGCACTTATGTGCTATGTACAGTTATCCATTTTGGGTTGTCCGGCTGTTGTGATTGTTGGTGACAGTCTGGTAAAACCGGACTTTCACCCAGACAATGATGTGTGGTATACGCCGTTTTATTATCTGAATCACTGGAGATTCCAAAGTTTTTTTGCAGGAAAGGAAGAAGTGAGAGAAGCGGATGTGGTTGTTGATAAAGCGGAAGCAGAGAAGTATGCAGAGGAAGCAGGCGGACAGCTGATGCTGAATTTCTCAAAAGCTTCATAAAAAATTCAAGTAAATACAGGGAAGGCGGTACTTATAATATGGAGCTGTCTTCCCTACACGGAAGGAGAGAACAGAAAATGAATGAAATGATTTTAAACGGAACCTCTATGTATGATGAGGTGGCAGAAATTAACCAGCTTAACAGAGTGGAAGGCTTTGATCCTCGTAAATATATGCGTCTGATTCAGAAAGAGGGACAGCCTGGTAAGTATTATCTTGATGTTGCATATCGTAAGCTCTGGTTCAGACTTTGCTATCCGGAAGGAAAGATAGTGAAGAAACTGATTAAGCTTACGGAACAGGTAGCCATTGTGGAGGCAAGGGTGTATTTAAACCGCAATGATGCAGAGGATAATTTCATTTCCAATGCCCTTGCACAGAAATACCAGTCAGGCGATGAGCAGTTTGGCAGTAAGTATGTGGAGCTGGCAGAAACTGCGGCAGTGGGACGTGCCTTATCAGATGCGGGCTTTGGTCTGCAGTTTGCTGATAAGGAGGAAGACTTTGATCCTGAAGTGACAGAGGCTCCTATTGAACAGCAGATTATGCACGGCGGCAGTATGATACCGCAGGGAACCAACATAGAGGAAGAATTGACGAGTGAGGAGCCTGCTGAGGATGATGGTATGATTCCCGGACAGCATGGCATTGAGGAATATATTCCTATGTCCAGTGAGGTGGGAGCAGCCATGCAACAGGGTATC
Source organism: uncultured Lachnospiraceae bacterium (assembly GCA_945621435.1). Lineage (GTDB taxonomy): Bacteria > Bacillota > Clostridia > Lachnospirales > Lachnospiraceae > Acetatifactor. The sequence continues at coordinate 25,882 of CALZBR010000003.1, read as the reverse complement.
ACACCTGCCATGTCGCAGACACCTGCTATGCAGCAGCGTGAAAGCCAGCCAACCCAAACAGCTAATACTGCTATGGCAGGGAGCAGGCAGACTGTAAACCAGAATAGTCCTGCTCAGGCGATGAATGGTGCTGTGGAAATCAAAAAGGATATGCCGGTGGAGCAGATTTACAGTCTGCTTACCAGAGATAAGGCGGCATCCGTAGTAGTTCCCATTGGCTTTAACAAGGGAAAGACTTTAGGGCAGGTAGCGGTAGAAAAGCCTGAAAATTTGGAGTGGTATGTAAGCTCCTATGGCGGTCCTGACAACCTTCTTCGGGCTGCTGCAAAGTATCTGTTAGATACAGCTCTTGCACAGGTAAGTTAAATTTTATAGAAACAAGTGGTCCAGTAATGATTGCCGGGCCACAGAGAGGAGGAAGTCGTGCAGGATTTTCCTTTTAACATCAGAGATATAGCCGCATTGCTAAACTTACATGTCAGGCATAAAAGTGCAGCAAGCTGGGATGTGAACTGTCCTTTCTGTGGTGACAGGAAGGGGAAACTTAACTTAAATCTTGTGAAAAATGTGTTCAAATGCAACCGATGCGGAGAAAGCGGAGGGATGCTGGCACTGTATGGAAAGATTTACGGAGTGGATAACCAGACCGCCTGTAAGGAAATCAAAGATGCATTGGGCAGAAATGAAAAGGCTCTGGACTATCATGTACAGAGAAAAGAGATTGCACCCAAGGAGTCGGAAATAGAAAATGCCCCGCCTGCATCGGATGAGGTACGCAATAAGACCTATACCATGTTTTTTTCTATGCTAGTACTGGCAGAAACCCACAAGCAGAGTCTGTTAAAGCGTGGCTTTACTGAGGAGCAGATTGAGATGAATGGTTATAAAAGTACCCCGGTATTTGGATTCCGCAGAATTACCAAGAAGCTCATAGAAGCCGGATGCACCGTAAAAGGTGTTCCGGGGTTTTATCAGGAGAAGGATGGGGAGTGGAGTATCCACTTTAATCCCAAGTCGGCAGGATTCCTTATCCCCATCCGTAATATAGATGGTCTGATTGTGGGAGCGCAGATAAGACTGGATCATCCTTATGATGGGAGAAAGTATATTTGGCTTTCCAGTACCAATTACCACATGGGAACCTCCTCCGGATCACCTGTACATTTAGTCGGGGAGCCGGGAGCAAAGACGGTATTTATTACGGAAGGCCCCTTAAAGGGGGATTTGTCTTATGCATTGTCCGGGCGAACCTTCGGATGTGTACCCGGAGCAAACCAGTATGCTAACCTGCCACTGTTTTTGCAGGCCATGAAGAAGCTGGGAACAGAATTTGTTTACGAAGCTTATGATATGGACAAGCTGCTGAAACCGGTATGCAGGGGAGATTACAATGAGAAGTGCGTATATTGTCTCAATTATAGGAAGGACTGGAAAAATACTATCATTATCTGTGAGAAAAAGCAGATAAAACGCCAGAATATCCAGCGAGGCTGTAACAAACTTGCGGGAATCTGCAAAGACTTAGGCTTGCCAGGTAAAATGCTTACCTGGGACTTGGATGAAGATGGTGACTGGGCAGAGCATGTAAAAGGTGTGGATGATTACCTGTATGATTTGGAACAGAATAAGTAATTTGTCTGTAAAGAAAGGTAGTATGCCGGAGTAGTATTTCCATAGCGGAAGTGCTGCTCCGGCATTTTTTATGTATAAATGTTGGCTTTTACATAATCTGTGCGTATAAAAGGATAAAGAAAATGAAAAGGAGCTGATATTATGATTAATCAGAAGTTAATTGTTGCTGTTGACCATGGAAACCGTAATACAAAAACCAATGATTCTTTCTTTACTTCCGGACTTATCGAAAGTGATTGCAAGCCGGTGCTGGGAGAGTACCTGTATTACAATGGACACTATTACACGCTGTCCGACCAGAGGATTCCTTATATGAGGGATAAGACCAAGGACGAGAGGTTCTTTATCCTGACACTGTTTGCCATTGCCATGGAAGCTGCGGGAAAAGTGGAAGATGTAGAAAACACGGTGCTAAATGTAGATTTGCCGGTGGGACTTCCGCCGAAGCATTATGGAGCCCTTTTTGAAAAGTTCCAGAATTATTTCAAGGGCAGGGGCGAGCAGGTATTCACCTATAAAGGCAGAGAGTATACTATTAAAATTGGTGACGTAGTGGCATTTCCACAGGACTATGCGGCTGCCATGACGATTTTCCCGGATATAAAAGAATACAGTAAAGTGGTTACCGTGGACATTGGCGGGTTTACCCTGGATTATCTGCTTCTTAGAAACGGTGCACCGGAGTTATCCGTATGTGACTCCTTAGAAAAGGGTGTCATTACCTTGTATAACAAGATTATCTCCCGTGCAAACTCTGAATATGATATACTGCTGGATGAAACGGACATTGACAGTATCATTAAAGGCGAGAAGACGGATTATGATGAGAGTATTGTCAGCCTGGTACAGGAAATGACTAAAATGTATGTGGATGATTTACTTGGAACCCTCCGAGAACTGGGAATTGATTTAAAGACCGGCTGCGTGGTTTTTATTGGCGGAGGCGCACTTCTTTTAAGAGAATATCTGGAGAAATCTGGTAAGATAGGTAAGTGTATCTTTATCGAAGACATCTGTGCCAATGCGAAAGGTTATGAATTGCTTTACAGGATTCAGAAGAAAGGCAGGTAATTGCCATGGCAAAGAAAAATCCGTATATTACAACAATAGGTTTCAAGCGGGATGATCCCGACCATGTTTATGTAGCAGAACTATTAAACAGCATGAGCCGTGGGAAGGCACAGTACATTGTGAAGGCGGTAATGCTGTATCAGGACATGCAGGAAAGTGGGGAATTAGTTCCCACTGCTGGTGCTTATGATTATGAACGGATTCGCAGAGTAGTGCTTCAGGTAATTGAGGAGCGGGAAAGTCAGATGGGAATGCCTGTAAAGACGGTTGCTTTAGAGAAATTACCTAAAAAGGAGTCGGAGCACAAAAAGGAAGATGTGTTTACGAGTCTGGATGAGGATGCATTAAGTGGTATTATGGCTTCACTTGCTGCATTTCAACAGCAATAATTTCAAAACCATCATAAATTAAAATACAATTGCTTATAATGAAAGTTTGTGGGATAATTGGCTAAGTGTTTGAGGGATGAAGATAGAGCAGTGGAAAAGGACGGAGGGGAATACATGAGAAGACTGTTTAGGAAAATAATGTTCCGTTTGAAATTAATGGATATGGATTATCAGTGGCGTATGCTGAACGGGAGTTGCTTTTCGCTCTTTCCGCCGTCTTTTTATTTTTTGCATACGCAGGAGGAAATTGAGCGGATAACAAGGGAAGAAATTGCAGAACTGAAAAGGATACTACAGGAGTATCAGGAGAGGAATATGATGATGGGAGAGGTTTAAGGCCTCTCCTTTTGTATTTTGCACGTGAAAATACATCGATCACTTTTTGATTGTACACTATAGGAGAAAAAGTTGTTTTTAAGGGTCCGTAATCAAGCATCTTGTAAGAATTATTACAATTTTATTACAAGAAGTTTTGATACTTCATGTTGGGCATAGAATTGTATGTACAGAATTGACATAATGGAAAAATATGGTAAAATAAATAATGAGTAAAATTGGGCATTTTGTTATTACGAAATGGAAAGATTGGTGAAAATATGAAGACGAATTCTGGAGATGGACTGAAGAAATATATTAAAGAATATATAAGTGTTTTGACATATTTTGATATAGTAAAGCAAATTATTGATATGATTAAAAAGGTACAAGGTGAAGGTATACAGGTTGTCTTGGATTTGGACAAAATGACATTAAAAAATTCACAGGTACAGTTTCAGTTAGTAACTGAAGAATCTATATATGAAGGTGGGAGAATCAAATCTTTTTTAAAGGATTTTACCTTTGAGTGTATTTTTGATGGAGAAGAGGATTGTAATAAGGTAACAGCTTTTTTAAGATTTTTGGATGATACATGGAATGGTGTAGAGCTGTTGGATATAAAAAATTATATTACTGGGGATACACCTATAAACACTCAAAATCCTTTGAAAACAAAAGCTACACAGATGCCGGCAGACGGCGAAACAGGTGTTTTGGATGTTTCATACTGGGAGAATTTAGAAAAGCAATACAATGGGCAGCCAAATCAAAGTAGACAGGTAAATTATATGGGGCAACCTAATAATGGTGAAACAGGCGTTTTGGACCCATCTTTTTGGGATACAGCCTTAAAATCAACTCCTTCACAGCGATTGGGTAGAGTGGCGGAAGCATCACCTGTTCTCAAGTTAGTACATAGTGTAAGTGGCAGAATAGTAATTATCAATAAGGCCAGTTTTTGGATTGGAAAAGAAGATGTGGATTTATTGATTGATAAGGATGTAATCAGTAGGAAACATGCTGAAATCATAGTAAGAGGAAACAGCTATTTTATTATTGACAACAATTCTACCAATAAAACTTATGTAGACGGCAAGGCCATTCCTGGCAAGGCTACAGTGGAAATTTTTAATGGTACAAAAATTAAATTTGTTGATGAAGAGTATACATTTTACGTTGAGTAAGGATAAACAGAAAAGGAATAAGTATTTATGAATAATGGTATGATTTATGTGTTGTTAGTGGTAAGTATTATTTCCATTGTGATATCTGTAGTTTCATTGGTATTGATTTTAAATGTTATAAAAAAACAAAATATTCTGCTTGATTTTGCAAAACGGGATGTGTGGAAAGTTAAGTCTTCTCAACAAGAAAATAATAATGTAAGTATGATGCAGGGAAGTAATCAAGTTGTAAGAAAGCAAGGAATTATAATTTGTAAAAAATGTTATGCACCTGTATCCGAATCTTGTACGACATGCCCGGCATGTAAGTCATCTGTAGGCAGGAGATAGTGTATGCGTAAAGATTATTATAAAATTTTAGGTGTACAAAGAGATGCTGATGCAGCAACAATAAAAAAAGCATTTCGTAAGCTGGCAAAGCAATACCATCCCGATACAAATAATGGAAATGCTGAGGCCGAGAAGAAGTTTACAGAAATTAATGAGGCATATTCGATACTGGGTGATGAAGAAAAACGTAAGGAATATGATGAAAACAAGCAAAGAGACTCCAGTTCGTCTGCAAATAGTGAGCCGCAAGGTGCGAGAAGAAAAACTCAGACGACTAATCCTTTTTCCGGTTTTACTGCCCAAAATTTTAAAATGGATTTTGGCGATATGATGTTTGATGAAGTCAGTAACAAGAAAAAAGAAAGTAAAAAGCCCGGAGAAGTGAATTTAAATGACGTAAGTGATCAGTTTGCCAGCTTTTTTGGTTTTCGACCTAAATAATGAAAAACATTTGAAGAGAACAGAAAGATGATAAGTAAATGTAAAAAAATCCTTTGCATAGTGATGACAATGTTGTTTTTTGTAGCAGTACCATTACAAGTAAGTGCAGAGGGGACTCAAGAGACAACAGAATGTAATGCAATATCTATTGCGATTGATGTCAGTGGCTCCATGAAACAAACGGATTCTCAAAGGCACTCCATAGAATTGATTAAACTTTTCATGGATGTGTGTAATGAAACGGATTACTTGAGTGTAACAGCATACAATGACCAAATTGTTTACCATAGCGGATTGATTTCAATGGGCAATTCGGATGGAAAAGAACAGCTTATTGAAGCTTTGGATGCTTTACAATTTCAGGGTGAAACAGATAATGGCTTAGGGCTTCTTGCGGCGACTAAGGCTATTACGGATTCACAATTAGAGTATGATAATTCTTTCATTATTATGGTATCAGATGGAAATACTGATCTTGAAAATAGCAAAACAGATAGAACAACTGCAGATTCTGATGCAGATATAAAGACCAGTACTGACTTGGCGATAGAGAATGATATCATGATTAATGTGGTAGGTTATACAAACGCTTATAATCAGGATACAGGTCTGTTGTCAGTAGCAACTGCTTCAACCGGGGGCAGCACAACGGTTGTAAATAATGCACCTCAGTTTATTCAGGTGGTATTGAGTACATTTTTCTATGGATATGAATATGGTAAAGTAAGCTTTCAGACTGAGGAAATATCAGAGGTTGTTAATAGATTTGAAACTTCAACAGAGTTAAAAGAAAATCAAAAATGTTATGAGGTGTTTTTTTCCACAGAAAGCATGTCTGATTGTGAAATTGTGAATGTGGGGGAAGGTGTACAGGTTTTCCAAGGAAATAATTATTTAATTCAGAGAATGGATGAAAAGGGACAGTATAATCTTAAAACCATTTATACTGTCGAAAATCCTACAACAATAATAACGGGAACTGTTAAGATTGAGAAAGAAACACCGGTAGAGCCTACACCGGAATATGTTTATATACCCGTAGAGGAACCCGGACAAGCTCCAACGGGAGTGGATGTTTCAAAATTAATATATACAGACAAAACTCCTTTGACAATGGATGTTAGTAGTCTGTTTGAAGATGTAGACAACGATATTGTCAAATATGATGTTGTGCAAAATCAAGGAGAGGCTACATGCACGTTGTCTGGAAGTATGATTAGTATTGATATTACGAAATCAGGAGAGAATCAATACTTAATAACAGCAGAAGACAGTAAACAAAATAAGACTGAAATAAACTTTAGCTTAGAAATACAGCCGGCGTGGAAGGAATATCAAGGGATTCTTACGGTTATATTAATTGGTTTAATTCTCTTGATAGCGGTTGGTATTTGCATATATATTGTAAAAGCGGTGCTGTTTGGTAATAAAAAAGAGCAGAAGGCCATTTCGGGTATCCTAAAAGCCTATTTTATTGATTTAAAAAGTAAAAATGAAGCTGTAGATATGTGTTGGAATTTAGAAGATTATCCGCCTGAAGGAGTAACATTAGAGGAATTGTTATTAAGTAAGGGGATAAAGGAGAATTTTAAGGATATTGGAAAAGTGTGTTTTTATCCGGGCAAGAACCGAAGCGAGTTGTTGCTGGTGCATTGCATGGAAGGCGGTATCTTTTTAGGAGAACAAAATGTTAGGGCAAATAAGCCCGTAACTGTTCGTTCAGGAGATGTTTTGTTTATATCCTTTGCAGAAAATGCATCCGAAATTGAGTTGAAATATACTGCAAAAATGGATTGTTTGTAATGATAATGCAGAAGAGAGGAAATGAATGGGTATTGAAGTAAGTGATATAGCACTTGCACCCCAAGTTGTTTTACACCAACGATATGAAATACGAGAAGTTCATTATCTGGGACAGACAGGAATCGTATATTTTGGTGAGGATTTTCAAGAAAACCGAGAAATTGTAATAAAAGAATTTATGCCATATAGTATTGCGAATAGAGACATGGATGGAAAAACGGTTGTTTGCAAAAGTAGAGGGTATAAAGACCAATTTCAGAAATTCAAGAAAGCCTTTGATGCAGAATGTGAGTGCATATTAAGATTGAAAGGTTTAAAAAAACCATATGAAGGTTGCGTTCTGGAATATCTAGATTCATTTACGGAAAATGGAACGCAGTATTTAATAACTAAAAGAATTAGAGGAAAAAGCTTACAAGATTATATTGAAAATGGTGAGGATTATTCGGTTCGATTGGCTATGCAGCAGTTAGTTGCGATTGTGAGGCAGATTCACAAAAGAGGGATTATACATTGCGATATAAAGCCTTCGAACATTATTCTGGATGACGAAGACAAACATGTTACACTGATTGATTTTGGTTCGGCAAGTTTTAGGGACAAAAAACAAAATGATATGGTTTTTGTAAGTCGCGGATATTCAGCTCCGGAGTTGTATCATGGAGGAAAGATAGACTATCGAGCAGATATTTATAGTATAGGTGCAGTGCTTTATTATGTACTAACCGATAGTCAATTGCCGGAACCGGATGACTATGATGAGCAGGAGGACATTCCACCAATTTCAGAATTTATAGATATACCGCCATTACTGGAAAAGGTAATATTGAGCACACTAAATAGAAACAAAGAGAAAAGATTTAAGAGCATTTTTTTGTTACAACTAATGTTACAAATGTAAATAAAACAAAGAAAGGATAAAAAAATGGAAGTAATTACACAAACAAACCGAACAATGCTTTTTGAGGAAATCAATCCTGAAAAGTTGGATTTGCTGACTTTGGTAGGGGACACGAAAGGACTGGAAAGCTTAGATGATGCTAAAATCAAAGAAATACACAGCCATTTGCTGGTGCATAGCTTTGATGAGTTTCTGGATAAGTTTCAGCCGGTAGTTTATTCTTTCTTCAATGCAGCTACACAGAGCGTGGCTTACACATTGGAGAAACCTGAAAATATTCCTGAGGAATATATTTCGGAGATTCCCTTGAATAGACAGAATGATTTCTTGAATATGCTGTTTACTATTATGGATACGAAAAGATCTCAAGGAATTATCAATGTCGATTTCAAATTTGAGAAAATTTTAGACATGATTTCTCCGAAAAAAATCATGAGGGATATTAAGCAGGTTCGTAAAGAAATTCATTATTTGTATGGTGAATATGAAAAATTGGAAGATGGCGATCCTAAGAAACTGGATATTGGTGACAAACTGAATTACAAGTTTGAAGAGGCGAGCCAAAATTACAACAATGTCATGGCTATGCTTCCGCTGGCGATTGAGGATATTAAGACCAGACTTTTGTTAACGCAGTCATCTGGAAAGAAGCAGGAAAGCGCGCTTCAGTTAGGTATGCTTTCCATGAATGAAAATGGTGAACTGAAGGTTCTGGAAATTGAAAAGAAAGACAAGAATGAACTGATGGCACTTACCACAACCGAAACAAATACCGGTTTGGTAGAGGCGTTTAAGGATGATTATGATGCAGTAAATGAAGAACCTTCGGAATATGTTAGAAGTTTGGTTGTCAGAACTTTCTGCCCCATGACGGCTGTGACCAATGCAGACGTAAATGTAGAGCAGGAAATGAACAATTATAATACCTACCTTGAGTTTTATAAGAGCGCAAAGGATGATTTCATTAAGACTGTTAAGCCGTTGGTAGAGAAGCTTTTAGGCGTAAGAGTATTCTTTGAACAATACAATACCAAGGAGAAGGGCATGCGTCCCAGCCTTTTGGTTACCAATACCAGACTGGACATGTTGGTTAATAGTGCAAATATAGAGCGTTTGACTACATATTTAAATTCTGTGAATACCAAGAATGATTATAGTAATACTGTATGGCTTGGTATTGTTCCTAACATTGAATTAGAGGCAAGTCAAAGCAGGAAAGCTACAAGACAGAGATTTAAGGGTAACGCAGTAGTTGAGAAGGCAGAAGGCAATACAATGGAGGCACTTTCTAGCCTTATGGAAGTGATTAGAGAATTTAAGATTCAAGTGTTCTATAACTTCCAGACAGGAGAAGACACTACTTTTAATTATGTAGCAACATCCGGTGTCGATAAGTTTATCGAAAAGTCACAGCCTATGGCTAAAAAGGATTACAGTGAATTTGTATCTTGTTGCTTACCTAATTTTACAATTGTTCCTAAAGATAAGTCAGAAGTGGTTCTGGACAACAGAATGCAGATGAATGAGGACGGAAATGTGGAACTTTCCAAAGCCAGAGAAGATGTTATGAAACTTTGGATAGAAGGTATTTATGTAGGTGCAGCTTATGCGGCGGCAGGTCTTGTGGCAGCATATCAATGTCCGGAATACCTGCGAGAGTATTATAGTAGCGTGTCACCTAAGTATCCTGGTATCAGATATGATATTGAATCCAGTGACCATTCATTGAGAACGGTTACTACATTAGGTAAAGAAATCACAGGATTTACTAATGCCATTAAAAATACCATTAATAACAAGGGATTTGGTTTTGTATTTGCATCAGAGAGTAGCCAGATGCAGGGCAAGGAAATCAAGAATCTTACCGTTTATAAGGCAAGAACTATGGCGATGTCGGATGATGCGTATGATTCAATTTACAAAACAATGGTAAGTACATATGTAGAACGTATGCTCAGATTTATGACCAATGATTTCAAACAGGAAAATGTTGTGAAGTTCTTTAGCAATAATCCGAAGAGCCAGAAGTCTTTGTGGGAGGCTGACAGAAATCTAGTTAATGCAATCGTTCAAGAAGGTGATACACTCGATTTTGTGATTGATGATAATACAAATGAGTGTAATATCAAACTGGGCTTCAATGGTAATGTGAAGAATCTGAAGGTTTCCGTTACTAAGAGCACCAGTAGCAACTAAGAAATTAAATGAAAGATACTTTCATTTAATAAATAAAAAGAACAGGAGAGAGAAGAGATGGGATTTAAAGTTACTATCGAAGCAAATGAAACTATTCAACTGGGGTTGGAAACAGTAACTGCTGTAAAGTTTGACACTGATACCCCCAACGACAGTAATGCGCGTTCCACAGATTTGGGAATGACTCTTACCATTACTGGAAAAATCCGTGCAAACATTGCAGGTGTTGCGGATGAAACTGTTAAGTTGCCTACATGGGCACTTGTACCTGCTGAAGATGCTAAGTGCTATGGAAAGGTAAGCGTTGACGTTATTTCTGGTGGTATGGTTGTACGCCAGATTATAATGGATACCGCGTATGTTGTAGCATATAAAGAGAGCTTCGGTGATGAAACCGGCGTGGGTACTTTTGAACTGGTAGTTAAGCAGAAGAAGGATATGAATGCTAACGTAGAATATCAGGGTGGTTTCGCATACTAATACTTTAGAAGGAGGATATAACAATGGGATTTATTTTGAATGTTGGTGGTTCAATTAATTTAGGTGTAGAAACAATCCAGACCGTGGATTTCAGTGTAGATACACCCAAGGATACAAATGCAAAGACAACAGATGTTGGTGTTACTATGAAGGTAACAGGCAAGATTCTTACCATGTTAGACAGTGGTACAGAGGCTACAGTAGATCTTGCATTATGGTCTATGGTTCCTGCTGAGCAGGCAGATTGTTACAGAAATGTATCTGTAATGGTAACTGCAGCTGGTCAGGTAGTTCGTGAGTACACATTACCTAATGCTTTCGTTGTTGATTACAAAGAGAATTATGGTGATACTGAGGGTGTAGGTACCTTTGAACTGGTTGTAAAGCAGAAGAAGGACAAGAATAGCGCAACCGAAATTACCGGCGGATATGCTAGCTAAATTTAAAACAGGAGTTCAGTATACAGTCAATGGGCTTAGTCCCATTGACTGTTATCCCTGAAAGAAAAGAGGGAATAGTTGTGAAATCATCACAGAAGATTGCAATGGAAATTATCAAAACAATTGTTTATATAACTTTGGGTATAATAGCTGGTGCTATTATCAATTCATCCATAACAACTATAGTAAAAGTGGTTTGTGTAATGGGAATTCTCTTACTTGCAACGCTGTTGACAGTGTTATTTATTGTTATGGGTAATAAAAAGGAAAATAAGGGAGTAAGCCGGATTAGCAGCGTTGAAAGTAATGCTAGAATAAGCAGAAATGTAACGATGCCGGAGAACATGGCAAGGGCAAATATACAACAAAGTAGTCCCAGTCCGGCGCAGGTGCAAAGCAATCCTTTAGATAGACGCCCCATGAGTGCTGCAAAAAAAGAACAACATGAGCGTGATAAAACAGGTGCAAAGAAGATTGTTCTGATAAATGAGGAAGGACAAACTCTTATGGAGTGGAGCCTGGAACGTAAGACATCATTGATTATAGGAAAATCTGCTGATGGCGAAATTGTGGATATTGATTTGTCTGGGTCTGCAGTAGCACAGATGATATCAAAACAACATGCAGTGCTTAATTACACTGAAAAAGGCTGGTATGTGGATGATATTGATTCTAAGAACGGAACCAGAGTAAAGAAATTAACACAAAATTCAATTATGGATGTTAAGCTTGTAGGTGCTATTGAAGTAGAGGTAGGAGATATTATTTATATAGCAAGTACAATGCTGCAAATTCAATAGTGAGGAGAAGGGTATGGGACTGAATCGGTGTAAAAATGGACATATGTATAGTGTTAGAAAATATGGAGATACCTGTCCATATTGTAACACAGAGCTGGAGAGCGTAAACAGATATTCAAATAATCGTAGGATGATGGTAGATGATCCGGATAAGACCATGCCTATTTCTGGTGCAGCAGAAAATGTTGAGCCTGTAACTGGCTGGTTAGTTTGTATCGAAGGTGCGCAGTATGGAAAGGATTATAAGATCCATGCAGGTAAGAATTTTATAGGAAGAGCAGACAACATGCATATCCAGATTTTAGGAGATAATGCAATATCCAGAATTAATCATGCTGCTATTATTTATGACAGTAAAAACCGTTCTACATATTTGTTGCCAGGTGATTCTTCAGGATTGGCATATCATAATGGGGAAGCTGTTTATACACCGGTAGAATTACATGCTTTTTCGGTAATAGAGATAGGACAGAGTAAGTTTATTTTTGTTCCTTTATGCGGAGAGCATTTTGAATGGAATAATGATGGTGCAGAAAGCGATGAGATGGGTGAATACTAATGTGGGAACTGATTACAGATAGCAAGGTGCTGATAGCATTAGGGGTTTCTGTGGGCATAATTATTATTGTTCTGGTTCTTTGTATTTTAATACGCCTTCTACGAGACAATAAAGGCTATGCAATAGGGAATAATTTATATGCAGATGTGGGAAATGCACAAACAATAGGAACTAGAGAGAAACAGGATGACTCTTTTGCAGTAAGTATTAGAGAATATGGAATCATGGCATTGGTAGCAGATGGCATTGGTGGTTATATAAATGGTAAATTGGCTAGTAGTATTACGGCTGAGACCTTCATGGATGAATTTGAAAAAAGAGATGTGACGGATAACCTTACTTATTATTTCCAGAAGTCTGCAATGCTTTCTAATGAAAGAATCCGAGATGAATTCGGAGAAGCAAAGGGTGGGACAACCGTTGTAACGGTAGTGCTTAAAGATGATAAATTATTTTGGAGTTCTGTGGGAGACAGCAATATAGCGGTTTTCAGGGGCGGTAGATTGATCATGGTAAACCGTAAGGAGAATGTGCGTAACTGGTTGGAGGATCAGTATCATGCTGGGGCCATTGCACGAGAGGAAGCTTTAAGTAATAACACAGACACCCGATTAGTTAATTATTTGGGATATGACGGATTTAAAAAAGCTGATGAGTCAGACCGTCCTATATTCTTGAAGAAGGGTGATAAGGTGCTCATATACTCTGACGGAGTGGAAGTATTAGGACAAATTGAACTGGAAAAGTTGTTGTCGAAGAAAACACATCCTCAGAATATTGCCGATGAAGTTATTTCACAGGTTGAAAAACATAAGAAGAAAAATAAGGACAATGCAACGATTGTAATCTTGACAATCAAGTAAAGAGGAATAGCAATGCGTAAGGATAATGCCACTTTTATTACCAAGTTTATTTCTGAGGCAGGAAGCTATCTGATAAATTCAGACTATTTTGCCTTTGTGGAGCTGAAGGATTATGCGTGTTATGTTATTGCAGATGGCATAGATATAGATGAGAAGAAAGAGAGTGCAAAGCTCGCTATTACGACAGTAATAACCAAGTTTTCAGAAAATCCGGGAATGTCTGCCGGTAAGCTGAAGCAATATATGAAGGCTGCACATCAGATATTATTGGAAGAAGCTGAAGAGATGCGTTTAGAAGCCAGCATGGCTATTTTATTGACAGACTATAAAAAAGCTATGTGGGCGCATGTTGGTAATTGCCGTTTGTATTGGATGAGAAATGGCAATATCAAACTGGCAACCAAAGACACCTCATTAACTCAAAAAATGGTAGATGATGAGGAACTGGCAATAGACCAGTTGGCATATCATGAAGAAAGAAACAATCTTTATACATATTTAGGACAACCGGGAAGATTCACCCCGGTTATTTCAAGTAAAAAAGTCTTAGAAGACGGTGACATCCTAATGCTCATGACCCGCGGTGTTTGGGAAAATGTGGGAGATGCTGAAATTATTGATGCTGTTGATGGCGTGTCAAAGGCAGAAGATGTTTGTACCGGTTTGGAAGATGTAATTTTAAGCCAGAGAATGGAAATAGTTGAGAATTATACAATTGCTACGGTTTTTGTTAATAAAATATATAAAAATCCGAACGAAGGGAAATACAAAAAATGGATTAAAATAGGTGTTTCTCTTGGAGCGGTATTGCTGACATTGTTTTTAACATTGTTTATAACTCGCGTACAAAGCAATAAGTCAAACATTGAAAAAATGGAGAAATATAAGGAAAGAGGCATCGAATATTTGCAGGAGTATAATTATTCTCTGGCAGATGAACAGATGAATCAGGCATATATTACTTCGGAAAATGTTAAGGCCGGTAAGAGAAGCCGCAATTATGCGAAAGTAGAGTGTGTGGAAACCTATGAGAAGCTTACAGATAACTTGAATAGAGGAATGTCTGCGTTGCAGGAAAAGGAATATAAAAAAGCAGCTGGATTATTCCAAAATGCAAATGGTTTGGCTGAGGAACTTAAAACAAATCATGGGGAAGATACATCAACCTACAATAAAGGAATAGAGACTTATTCTACCTATGCTACAAATATGCAAGCAGGTGTATCAGCCTATGAAGAGGCTGACTACGAGACTGCTAATAGCAGTTTCACCAAGGCATATGAGGTTATGGATGAAATAGATGATACTACTAACAGAGATATTGCACAGGAATACAAAACAAAAGTAAATGCTCAAATATCGATGGCAAATGCAAAAGAATTAGAGGCGAGTGGTGATAGTTTACGTACTGCACAGACGTATGCAGATGCACTTCTCCAGTATGAACTTGCACATGGGGAATATAAAAGAGCTTCTGAAATGGGTAATGTAGATGCTACTGCAAAACTAAAGGAAATAGAGGAGAAAATGGTTGAAACAGAAGCATGTATAAACAAGTTGTCACAAGAAGATCAGGCACGAATGTACGAGGAAATGGGTGATCGTGAAAAGGAAGCCGGTAACATTGACAGTGCAAAAGAATTTTATTCACAAACAATGGCAATTTGGCAACAGTTAGGTAATACAGAAGAAGTAGACAGACTGAAGGAGAAGGTAGTAGGAACCAGTGCAGAAGCATCTGAAACAAGCCAGGATGCGACAAATGATTTGATGTCTGCTCTAGAGGCTTTAGCAAATGATGATGTAGAATTGGCTAAAACATATTTAAATTCTGCTTTGGCAAATTATAATGCAATAAAAGACAATGAGTCAGCAAAGAAAGTAAAGGACATATTGAATAAGATTTCGGCAAAACAAAATGCTGGAAACTGATGAGGTGTATTAATACTTTTATTAGGGAGAACAGTTTGGAATAGAGGAAGATGATTTATGGGTTACACATTACATTTAAATAATACTACGCAAAAAGCAACAACTCATACTTATCAAAAGAGAGATTTGGAGGAAATGACGACTTATCAGCTCAGAGATATCTGTAGCAAAGAAATGATCATTAAGGGGATTACAGATCCCCTTAATCGTTATGAGCTGATAGAGACGATTTTGCGATATCGTGGAGAAAAAGAAGCGCTCTTAATCCGGGACGTAAAGGAAGGTGGATGGGAGCGCTTGCAGTCTATATTGACAAGAAAACTGGGTACGCAGATTCGTGACGAGGGAACAATCCATAACCCTGCTAGAATCATTATGTACGAAGGACTGGATCTTACGCTGTATGACAGATATCAGGTTGGTATTGACCGTAGTAAAAAGAATGATATCAGCAAAACAGTTATCAATCATATTGTGGAGTCCAATGTTCTACTGGTTGGTGAGAATGGAGAGATTTGCAGTATCCTCAATCTTGTGAGCGATGGAGAAGAAGAGGAACATTTCTTCCTGGAACGAGACGGAAGACAGCCCATTCGTTTAAGTGATAAAAAGTTTTACTACCTGCTGTTTTTTGAAAAGCGTGAGTCTGATTATCTGTATAACGCATATTATGCCAAGGAACAGAAACCTTGTGCTGCACTCAATTATTACAAAATACCTTTGGTAGATTTGGAAATCAGAGAGGCTGAACAGACAGAGGCAATTCTTTCGATTGATTTTGGTACTTCAAATACTACCGCAGGAACATACTTAGATTACGGTTATATCAATTGCCATGACAGCAATGACCTTTTAAACGGAGGCGTAAAGCTGGATGCCATTAATGAAGTACGTTTTATGGACCATACCAAAAAGGTCAAAAAATGGGTGCCTATGCTTCCTACAGTTGTTTCTGTAGTGGATTGTAGTGATGCAAACAATATTATTTACCACTTTGGATATGAAGCGCAAAAAGATGCCCATATCAAATATTATGATGAGTCATTTAGTATTTTTTATGAGATTAAGCGTTGGGTAAATAGCTATGAATCTAGACAGGAAATTAATGATAAGGCGGGAAATACAGCCTTTGTGAAACGTGGAGATATTGTTAGGGAATATCTGTTATATGTGATACATTGTGCAGAACAGAGATTTAAGTGTAAGTTTAAGCATTTACATCTGACAAGCCCGGTAAAAATGAAAAGACAGTATAACCTTATGTTTAAGGATTTGTTGCCGGAATATGAGATTGATACACAACACATGCTGGATGAAGGAACTGCAGTTATATACAATACCATCCATAATCTCATAGAGAAGAAAAAATATTATGATGGAGAGCAGATTTCTGCACTGATTGTAGACTGTGGCGGTGGTACTACGGATTTGTCCTCCTGTAACTTTGTAATTGAAAATGATAGCGTATCCTATCGCGTGGATATTGAAACAACCTATGAAAATGGTGATACCAATTTTGGTGGAAATAATATTACATACCGCATTATGCAGTATATCAAGATTATGTTTGCGGCATTTTATGGTCAGGGAAAGGCTGTGCATATTGATGATATCATCCAGGTAGCATCAGAGGATATCTTCCGCTATGTAGATGAGTTTGGCAAGGCTGCAGTATATGAGCATTTGGAAAGAGCCTATAATGAAGCGGAGAATATTATCCCTACCAAGTTTAAAAATTATGAAAATCGTACCAGAGATGAATATTTCATGGTAAAGAATAATTTTTACTTCTTGTTTGATATCGCTGATCGTATGAAGAAACAATTCTATATGCGAGAGGGTATTATCCGTAACAGCTTCCAGAACAATTATGACAAGGAAGATGATGACTTGAAGGTAACTCAGATTGAGAGATGGAATCTGGTGGTTCGTGAAGAAGGCAGACTGGTTTACAAACACTCTTTTCCGGAGGTTATTTTCAATATTAAGGAAATAGAATTGCTTTTAAAAGCAGATATTTATGAAATTGTTAATAAGTTTTTGAATGATTTTTATGAGAACAGAACGTTGGGTGATTTCTCTATTATCAAACTGACAGGACAATCCTGCCGCATTGATATTTTCCGCGAAGCACTCAAGGAGTTCGTACCTGGTAAGAGCATTGAATTTAAGCAACAGTCTAGAGAAAAGAAAGATATTTCAGAGCTGAAACTGACTTGTGTAAGAGGTGCCATTCAGTATGTCAATGCCAGAAAAATGGGCTTTACAGATGTACATCTGTACTATCAGATGCCGTCTATCCCTTACTCGGTAAGTGGCTTGACTCATGAAGGCAAGGAAGTCATGTTGATATACAGTCTGGACAGAACCCAGACCTATGGACATCTGTCCAGAAATAGTGGCATTCGGCAGCTGGAGTTATTCCTCAAGGATGGTTCAGGTAATTTGAAGTACAGATATATGTATGACAATAAGGAAGCCGACTATGAGGAAACTACTTACGAAGAAATTATAGATCGCTATGCTGATTATAGCGAATGTATTCCTCAAGATGACATGGATACCATATACGAGGGAGAGGTTAAATTCTTCGTGTTTGCAGCTAAGGACCAGTGGGGCTTTTTCCTGGTACCGGTAACAAGAAAAAATTCTATATTGTGTATCGGGCGAGAAGCCTTTTATGCATTCGAAAATGATGCATGGGAGATGGACTTTTTTGATGGGCTGAAGTAGATAGAAGGAATAGGGAAAAGATGGAGCAGACAAATAGGACAATTCTTTTTGAGGAGATAAATCCAAATAAGACAAATTTATTGACGTTAGTAAATGAATCAGGAGAAAAAGAGAGTCTGACTGACGAAGTGGTTTTGAAAATCCATCAACATTTAGAAGTTAAGTCATTTCAAGAATTTCTTTCAAAATTTACACCTGAAGTATATATGTTGTTAGATACATGTAATCATCAGGTACTGTTTTCGAGAGAATCTATTGAAAATTCACAGCCTACGCTTTATTTGAATAAAGAAGACTCTTTGTTCAATATGCTTTTATACCTAATGGAAGCCAAACAAAACAAGAAATATTTGTTGACGAATTTTAGTGATATTTTGGAAAATATGTTAACTTCAAATGAGCCGAAAGTTTTCATAAAAGAAAAAAATGCTGTAGTTAATAAATTAGTTAAACAGACAAACGGAAATTTATATGGTATGGATCTGTGGACTAATGAATTTCATCAGAATTGTGATGATGGAATATTATTGCTAAAAGCTTTTTTAGAAGAAGTTATATCATATTTGCCTCATATGGGAAAAGAATCAAAAATTGACAGAGGTATTTTGCATGATGATGAAAGAATGCAAATTAAAGTAATAAAAAGTGCTTCCGGATATCGAAACAAGGTATTTATAGTTGAGAAAACAGATATAACGGTTTACCAAAAAACAGTCTTAGAATATTTGCGAATAGTATCAGAAACCAAGCAAATTAAGCACATGACTTTACTCGAGGATCTGCTGATGCTACCGGTATTATTTGTAAACAAAGAATATGGTATTATTCAAAAAAAATATACACAATACTGTAATTTATATGAGGAAATAATAAAAAGATTTTGGCTAACAGCTAAACCACTTTTTGAGACAATGCTCGGAATTAAGAATTATTTTGAGCAATATCAAACAGCGCAAGGGATGGCACCGGCACTTATAATAAGCAATTTTAGTGTTTCCGATGTAGCGGTTCAACAAAATAGAGAAAAACTAGAAATATATTTACGTTCAGTAAATGATAAAATTTTTTATCAAAATACAATATGGTATTCGATAATTCCCAACATAGCACTTGTAGATTATATGGATGGAAATTCAATCAGGGAGAGATTTAAAGCAAATAAAGGACGAAATCAATACGTCAGAACAGATATAGAATCCGTTTGTGTATTACTAGAAGTATCTGCAAAATACAAAATTCAAAATTTCCTTAGTTTGGCATTCGAAGAAGAAAGTACATTTACATTATTTTCTAGAAAAGGCATTGATTATACTAATGACCTATTTGCCCCATTAGACAGACTTGAAAATAAAGATTATATTGTTCCTTGTTTTCCTAATTTCACAGTGATGACAAGTGAAGCTGCATGTTTATGTGTAGGAGAATATTTAGAATATGATGATTTAACAGAAATAATCATAAGTAATGGTAAAAGAAATGTCTGGTTGGATGAATTGGGAATCGAAGCTGCATATATTGCAGCAGGATTAGTTGCAGCATGTCAATGTCCTCAATATTTAAGGGCACATTTCAAACGAGGCGTAAATATGGAACTTCCAGGTGTAGCATATCGTTTTACAGAAGGCGGGAACAATCAAGTAACTGTTTCTAATATGCTTAGTGAAACAATAGAGTATTCGTCAGAATTATTGGAGACTGCAATACAAAAAAGCAGAGGTGTGTTGTTTGGACAAAGAAATGGGAAAGTGATTATTTTGACGGATAGAGTATTTTCATATACTAACGGAAACCCATTATCTATATCAATGGTTCAAACAATAAATTATATTGAACGGATAATTCGATATGAAACTCAGGATTTTAAAAAGAATTTAATTAATCAGTTCTTTCAAAAAAGACCAGGAAGTATTATCTCAAACTGGTTTACGGATGATAAATCGATTATTAATGCCTTATTAAAAGAGAATGAAAAATTGAATTATAAATTAGATGATACAGGTAATGAATGCACGTTTTCAGTATATTTTAATAGCTATGATTTATTAAAAGAAGAAAAGGTTTCAATATTTATTGAATAGGAGAAACGATGGAGAGTTTTTTTACAAAAGGATTTCAATTTGAAAAGTATATTAATGAGCGGCTCCTGGAAGTAAGTGATGAAGGGGAAAGGCGTGCATTAAAAGAGGTACTAAAGGAAACTTTGTTACCATTCTATGACCATGTTGAAAATTCATATACTGAACTTGAGGAAAGACTTTTTCGTACTGAACAAAAAAGTAAAGAAAAGTATGAAATTATTACTGGAGTTCAGTATAGGAATAAAATTGATATTACTGAGGAAGCTTTAGTTCCAATGCGATATGACGATTTAAATGAAATAATTATTGATATTCAAGATATGAAAGACTGCTTACAACAAGGAAAGCCCTATTTCGTTATGAGTATTTTTATTAAACTTGAATATGAACAATTACGAAGATTAGAGAGTGAAAAAAGGAGTTTCAAGGCAACACTTTTCACAGAAGAAGATGAGTATCCTGCGCAAATACAGCTGAAACGGAACACATCCTATTTTAAGCAAATTGAAGCTTTATATAGCATTTTTGAAAGTAATAATATTCAATGGAACACTGTTTGTGCTCCATATTTGAGAAAATATTTTGATGTGCATTTAATAAGTACTGATTGTCCGCTAGATGAAGAGGTAAAAAGAATATGCATTGATTTTCAGGAATATCAGGATAGTATAATTTATGATTTGGTTCCTATGTGGAATGTTCGATTTGTAGAACAGAAGACGGGAGCATATCCGGATTTTGCAATAGATAGAATTCATTACGAACATTGTATATATAAAGAAAGGTTTGTATCCGGTAGAGATTATTTGGTGGTGAATGATAATAATAAGTTATGGAATGTTTTTTGGCAGAAGGGAGATATGCATATTATATGCGATGAGGCTAATCCGGTTAATTGGAAACTTCTTGAATTAGGATATGAATCATTAAATAAGAATTACGAGATGCCAATCTTTAAAAACGGAAGTGAAAATGAAAAAGGTAGATGTTGTATACATACGATAGCGGAAGTGAAGCGTTTCGTAACCGGATTGCAGTATGAAGAGTATTTGCAATTAATGGATATAGATTTAGTAGATTATCACAAAGGAAATTATAACACTTATTTTCTGGATGATTTTATTGAAGATGAAATTAGAATAGGAAATAATCGTCCTTATCTAATCTTCAAATTCAAAGCTAAGGAAGATAGTAATTATCTTAAAAGTGATATTATGAGTTATTTGGTAAGTAAAATGCAATGGCAGTTACCTGAATTTAAATGTATTGGTGAGTTGGTGTAAGGAATGGATAAATTGTGGAAGGTAGTAGCGGAAAATAAAGATAAGGTCAGATTTCATCAAAGCACCTCGTACAGTCCGTATAGTGAATGTTTACCCAAGTGGATGGAGATGCAAGAAGGGATAATAAAAATAGGTATCAATGGATTTTATCGGTATGATAATATCATGCATCCACTGTTTAAGAATGGTCGAATAACTAAGAAATATCAAGACTGGCTTTTTGATATATACATGCATTATTTAACGGATATCGAATATCGTCGAGGAGTTACCGTTCAGGAATTACAGGTTAGAAGGTACTGGAATTATTTGGAGAAAGGCATCTATGGAGAAAGAATTAGAAGTTTATTTAATTCTTTGTCAACAGATAACAAATATTATATTTCTCATACATTGTGGAGACAAGCAGAAAGTAAAGAATCTGTGGATAAATTTGCAGATGTAATGGTTACAGTATTAAATGGCGGTATTGTATATAAAAATAAGTTGAAT
The DNA here is from genome assembly GCA_945621435.1 of uncultured Lachnospiraceae bacterium. Taxonomy (GTDB): domain Bacteria; phylum Bacillota; class Clostridia; order Lachnospirales; family Lachnospiraceae; genus Acetatifactor. The sequence continues at coordinate 3,957 of CALZBR010000003.1, read as the reverse complement.
GAAAAACAATTATTATTATACCTTAATGAGAAGAAGAATGAGGATAGTCTGTTAAAAATCGAAGTAATACAACAATTGTTTCAACCCTTAGGATATACATTACATGTTTTTTGGGAAAATCATTTTGCGGTTTTGGGGGAAGAGCAGACAACAATTATTGATGAAATGGAATTGCTATAGGATGAGGTGAAAAATATGGCAGGGTTTAAGATACCTGTTTTTGAAACAGGAACTGTATTAACACAGGAAATGTTAGAAACCATGAAAATGTATGCAATAGATTTAGGGACTTTAGAATATGCTGGGTATGCGGATGGTATTATTTCGGGATGTAAAGTTACTATGTTAGGCAATTTTTTGCATGTTGGTCGTGGTATTATAAAGTATTCAGAAAATTTATATTTTCTACCTAATGAAATGAAAGTCATGATTAATTCCGGAAGTGATTGGCAAATTTTGCGTTTACATGTAGGGAATATGAGTCGTGATAAAAATTTCATGATTGGAGAATTACAATTAGAGCTTACGTCAGATTCTATTGGTGCAACAAATAAGATTGAGATTTGTCGATTTAGACTGCAAAATGGCGCTGTTTTAAGGAATCAGTATAGGGATTTTCAAGATTTAAATACTGAATTTGATACAGTAAACGAAATTAATGCGCAATGGTCTGGCTATGGGGAACAATCTATTTCCGGACGTGTACTCATAGAATTTGCAAAAGAGGCCAGGAAAAAAGGCTTACAGAACCAACAAGATATTATGTTTATACAGCAAGTATTGAATTTAGATGGAAAAACGATGAATCGTGAGGCTATTCTTTTTTATATTTCGAGTAGGTTGAACAGGCCATATAAGGAAATGAGTAATATGGAAATATATAAGGCACTGTGTGAAATTTTGCGTACTAGTGGCGGTGGGACTAATAGACAATCTATGAGTCAAAGAATGGAAAGAAGAATTATTGTAGATTAATTAAGGAAGGAACGAGTGATTATTTGTTTCTAGGATAATCGGCAGATTAAAAATGAGGAAAATAGGTATTAGTTTTATTTTATTAAATGTCGCAGTTATACTGTGCAGTGCGGCTATTATATATGGAATAGGCTTTAGTGGAGTGGAAGGAAGTTTTTTGCCTATTTGCGCTTTGGTTGCAGTAACATATGTTCCACTTTGTTTGTATACAAATATTCAAAACAATAAGATTACAGATTGGATAGTTGCCCGAACAGTTAAAAAAAATGTACCAAAACATAATTTTGATAAGCCGTATACCATTTATGTTAACAATGCAACACTTATGCTTGACATAGAAGGTGGAAGAATTGCTTATATTTCCAATTTAAATCCTTGGAAATTTCAATTGATTTATGCGAAAGATATTGATGATATTAAAAAGGGCTACAAAAATTTATTAAATACGACAAATTATGTGTATTTTCAATTTTCGTATCATGGCAAGGTAAGAAAATTTCCTACCTTTGTATCCAGAGAATTGAGAAGTATAGAAACGGATGTGGTGCAAAAGGCATTGAAGAAAGCAAATATTTGTGTAGATGTTTTAAATGCTGCAAAGTATGGGACATTGGATAATATAAAAATTGGATGTGAAAATAAAGATTTGCAACAGGTAGATGTAGTGCAAGAGAAAAAAAGTGATGTAGAATGTGCGCAGGAAATACTGATAAAAGAGGACAAAAGAAGTATTAATAGAGTATGTGGTAAGTGGTTGTTTTGGATAGCGGGAATTATTCTTTGCATAAATGTGCTTTGTCGAGTGGTGGATGCTGTGAAAAGTACGGAATATGTGCAGGTAAAGGGGACTGTCACTGCGATACAAACGACGAAGGAGTGGGTTAGAGCAGGAAATCGTTCGTTTGAAGTTCCATCTTACATAGTATGGATTGAGTATCCTGTAGAAGGTTATAACTATTTGGAAGAAATATCAGAAAGATATTCTTCTCATATTCTTTCAAAAGGAGATAAGGTGCCTGTTTTATATCAAAAAAATGCTACACATAAAGCGTATGTGGCAAAGAAGGATTGGTTGACAGGGTCTTATCTGCCAATAAATAAAAATTACAATACTCCATTTGTAATAGCAATTTTTCTTCTGATTATTGGTTTCCTTTTTTATACGAATTCTCCTATATTGGAATGGGGTACAGATGTAAAGAAAAAAAGTAAAATCGATTATACTGATAGGAAGGTGTGAATGTTATGCAATATAAAGATGAAGAAATAATGAAAATAAAGAAGCAAATGGAGGAAGAAGAAAAAAGGAAGAAATCAACCAAAAAATTAGAACAGGAAATGAATGAATCTATATACGATGAGAAGGTACATATTATGGGGGAAGAAGTAACTTTTGAGAGGCGCCTGATTCCAGAGTTAGGGATTAGTATTTACATGCCAGAAGATTTCTTCCGTTTTTCAGATGATATAACAAAACAAATATGTCCCATGGGTAATACACCCAGTCATCTTTTCGGACAACTGAACATTGGTTTTCAATTACTCTTTAATTCGACCACACATCAAGTAAAAGATAAAGAGATAAAAAGTTTTGTTGAAGTAACAGCTAAATATATGGATATTATGGGACCTAAGGTTAGAATTATAGAAAAGGGTGTTGAACAGAAGGCTTTGCAAGATGACAAAATGTTTCATATTGGATATGTTTCTTTTGTGTCCAGAGCGCTTGATGGTAATGCCTATAATATGCAATTTTATCTTAGCATCAAAGAGAAGGTGTTGATAGGCTCAGTAGTATTTTTAAGCAAATATAAAAAGAGATTAATACCGTTAGCAAAGGAAATTATTAATAGTATAGAATTACTGGAAGAAAGTGAGGCGTAAAAATGGAACCAATTACGCATGTGAATATAAAGATAGATGGCGTTGTATTTAAAAAGTTAGTAGAGTTGGAAATTAAGCATTCAGTGAATGAGCATGGGACAGCAGTGCTTATCGGTGAAATGGATGTAGACGTTGCAAGGGAATATATCGATCGAGTAAATGAGCAAACCTCTGTAAAAATTAGCACAACTGCACAAGGACAGCCAGAAGTTTTGTTTGTAGGAGTAATTTCCAATATCGGATTAGAAGAGAAGGATGATTATGCTTTACTAAAGCTTATATTAACATCCACAAGTAGTCTGATTGATGTTGAAAAGAAAAACAGAAGCTATCAGAATACTCAGAAAACATATGAGGAAATTATGGCGTCGGCAGTTGGTGCCAATGCAACAATTGATGTTCAAGTTTCTGATACCTGTATAAAGAATATGATTGTCCAGTTAAATGAAACTGATTGGGAGTTTTGTAAGCGCATGGCATCAAGATTAGGTGCCTCCGTTTTGACATCTGTTAATAAGGAAATACCTATAATAACGATCGGAATTCCACAGAATATTCCAACTTATGATTTGACAAAAGTAGAAACAAAAGTTCAATCGGAAAATATAAAAACACAAGATATAATGTTGGAAGATACACTTGGAACAAATGTAAGAACGACACAATATATGTTTCTTGGAGACGCAGTGACTTATGGTGGTAGTACTCAGAGAGTTAAGGGAATATATGCAACATTGGTGAGTGGAATGTTGATAACTACTGTTTTCTTTGGAAGAGAGAGTAGTTTTAAGCAAACAATTGTTGTAAATAATAATATAGCTGGAAAGATGTATACCGGTGAAGTAATGAAAGTAAACGGCGATATGGTACAGGTGCATTTGATAGACATTGATGAGGAATATGATCAGGGTGGAACTGTTTGGTTGCCATATTCAACAGCTTATTCATCTAATGATGGTAGTGGTTTTTACTGTATGCCAGATGAGAAAGATTTAGTAAGGGTGTTTTTTCCAGGAACTGATGAGGGACAAGCATTTGCTGCGAGTAGTGTAAGCAAAAATGTGGGAGCAGATATTACGGATAAGCAGTGGACAGGAC
>CALZBR010000002.1 GCA_945621435.1 uncultured Lachnospiraceae bacterium | reverse complement strand
AGAAATAAAATATGGTTACGAGTAAGGCTTTTTGGCTAGGGTCTGAACAGTAACATACAGTAAAAAAAAGAGTATTGAGAGAGTATTAATGGACTTATAATATATTATCATATGCCTGTAAGAATTCATTGGAGCACAGAAAACATATACGGAGGTAGAGAGATGAAGAGAATTACAGGCAGTCTGAAATTATTGGCTGCAACAATGATTATGGTATTGTTTGCGGCCCTTTTCTTTGTCATGACAGTGGCCGGGAGAACAGCCTTGGACAGGGAGGAGAGAGAGGCGTATTACAGACAACAGGAAAAAGATATGGTGAGAAATGTCAGGTCTTTTCTGGAGGAACAGGGACTGGAGAACAGTGGTATCATGCTGACCTATGTGGAGGAAGAGAACGGATTCAGAGAATATACGCTGACGGTTCATCATGGAGACATCGACAGGATGGACGGAAACGAACAGGAGCTATTGGCGGCGAGGCTGGCGGAGTTCTCTTTTGAGGATGAGAATTGCAGCTTTAGACAGAGATTTCTCAATTATTGAAATGACAAATTTTTTCAGTGTGACCTGACAGGATTTACATGACATTTTATGAAAAATGAGGTATACTCTTTTTGTATGAAAGGAGTGCAGTATATGTCATTTATCCCGAAGGTACACGAAATATATAAGCATTTTAAGGGTAATCTGTATCAGATTACAGCCATAGCGGAGCATACGGAGACAGGGGAACAACTGGTGGTTTATCAGGCACTTTACGGGGATTTTAAGACCTATGCCAGACCTCTTGAGATGTTTACCGGCAAGGTTGACAAGGTTAAGTATCCTGAGGTTGCACAGGAGTTTCGGTTTGAACTTCAGGGATCTGAGGCCGACCGACAGAAGGCGGAAGAGGATTTGCAGGAGCCCTCGGAAGCGGAACTTGTATTGGATCCCATGGTATTGGAATTCCTTGATACAGACAGTTATGAGCAGAAGCTGAATATTCTGGCGGGACTTCATCACAGGATTACGGATGAAATGATTACCACCATGGCAATAGCCTGTGATGTGGAGGTCGATGAGGGAGATACGGAGAAGCGGTACGAATCCCTGAAAAACTGTATTATGACCTTGGAAAAATATGAGTGTAACCGGTTGAGATAACAGCTCGTGATGAGGTGATTGTTTCTCTCACCGGTGCCGGAACACAAAAAGTACTGAATTGTATTGCCAAGCCCTCTGTACAGAGCCGGAGACCGAAGCCTTGCTTATAATGCTTTATGATGCAACTGCAATGCTGAGTTGATTTTAATATGGTGGAGGAGAGCGGATATGGCATATAGTCTGGATAAGAAAATGGTGATCGGTGTTTCTTCCAGGGCACTGTTTGATTTGACCGTGGAGAACAGAATATTTGAGGAACAGGGGTTGGAGGCATACTGCAGATATCAGGTGGAACATGAGCAGGATATCCTAAAGCCGGGACCGGGCTTCAGACTGATCAAGTCTCTGCTTCGTCTGAACGAGGTGGCGGCTGATAAGAACCTTGTGGAGGTGATCGTGATGTCCCGGAATAGTCCCGATACCTCACTCAGGGTTTTTAACGCCATTGCCCATTATGGTCTGGGGATTACCCGTTCCGCACTGGTAAGTGGAGCTTCCCTTGCTCCCTATCTGAACGCGTTTCATACGGATTTGTTCCTGTCAGCGTGTGAGGAGGATGTGCAGAGAGCCATCGATGGGGGTATCGCGGCAGGAATTATCTGTACGGAGGGCGCAGGCGGACAGATGGGCTATGATGCGCGGATCATTCCTATGTCACCTGCGGGACAAATCAGGATTGCATTTGACGGGGATGCGGTTCTGTTCGGGGATGATTCGGAACTGATCTTCAAGGAAAAAGGTCTGGATGCCTTCGAGGAAAATGAGAGGGCTCATGCCCGCGAGCCTTTGACAGAGGGACCCTTTGCCCATTTTCTTAAGAAACTGTCCGATTTGCAGAGAGAATTGGGAACGGACAATTGCCCGATCAGAACAGCTCTGGTTACTTCCAGAAGTGCACCGGCTCATGAGAGAGTGATTCGCACCATGCGCGCATGGAATGTCAGGGTGGATGAGGCTTTTTTCCTTGGGGGAATGGACAAGAAAGAGTTTTTACGTGCCTTTGGCGCACAGATATTTTTTGATGATCAGGTGTTACATACCGGCAGTGCGGCTTCCGTGGTGCCTTCTGCGAGGGTTCCATACAGCAGTGCCGGATCCATGGGACGATGGGCGGCAGCCGGCTCCCTGAATTAAAGGTGAAACAATGAGATATGATAATATACAAAGCGGGCGCTTTCTTGAGCGCCCGAATCGCTTTATCGCATATGTGGAGATAAACGGAAAAAGAGAGAAGGTGCATGTAAAGAACACGGGACGCTGTAAGGAGTTGTTGCAGCCTGGAGCTTTGGTGTACCTGGTTAAGAGTGACAGGGAAGAACGTTCCACCGCCTATGATCTTGTGGCAGTGGAAAAGGGGAAACGTCTGGTGAATATTGACTCTCAGGCACCGAATAAGGTGGTGGGTGAATGGCTGAAAAAGAAGGAGCTGTTTCCGGAACTGTCAGCGGTACGCCCGGAGACGGTATATGGCAATTCCAGATTCGATTTTTATATCGAGAACGGGGAGGAAAAGATTTTCCTGGAAGTGAAGGGAGTGACCCTGGAAGAGAACGGAGTGGTCAGCTTTCCGGATGCGCCCTCGGACCGTGCAGTCAAACATGTGGAAGAACTGATTGAGGCAAAGAAGAACGGCTACCGGGTCTTTGTCCTTTTTGTGGTTCAGATGCAGGACGTCAGGTGGTTTGAGCCAAACCGGGAGATACATCCCGAATTTGCCGAAGCCTTGTGTCGTGCGGCAGAAGCAGGTGTGGAGATGGTTGCTTATGACTGCTTGGTGGGGGCTGACACTTTGCATATCAACAGACCTGTTCCGATTCGCCTTCGAGGATCAGACCTTGCGGAGGTGCCGGGCAGACTGCTTTGCTGGTATGATGCCAATCGTAGGGTTCTGCCCTGGAGAGAGGAGCCTACGCCCTATCATGTATGGGTGTCGGAAATCATGCTGCAGCAGACCCGGGTGGAAGCTGTGAAGCCTTACTATGCAAGGTTTATGAAGGCATTACCGGATATCCGGGCGCTGGCAGAGACCGGGGAAGAACAGCTGTTAAAGCTTTGGGAGGGACTGGGGTATTACAACCGGGTGCGGAATCTTCAGAAGGCTGCGATACAGATCATCGAGAATTACGGCGGCGTCATGCCGTCAGATTTTGAGGAGCTTCTTAAGCTGACCGGGATCGGACGATATACTGCAGGTGCAATCTCTTCAATAGCCTACGGACAACCTAATCCTGCAGTGGACGGTAATGTGCTCAGAGTGCTTTCCAGATTGAGGATGGATGACAGGCTGATTTCGGAGGAGAAGGTCAGGCTCTCGGTAGAGAAGGATCTGGCGGAGCTAATACCGGAAGACAGACCGGGAGATTTCAACCAGGCAATGATGGAAATCGGAGCCTGCGTCTGCATTCCTAACGGGGCACCGCTCTGTGACCGGTGTCCTCTGGAAGATATCTGCAAGGCTCATCTGTCAGGCATGGAGAGAGAGTACCCCAAGAAGGCACAAAAGGCCCCTCGGACGGTAGAAAAGAAGACTGTTTTAGTGATCTGTGATGAGAACAAGACGGTGGTTCAAAAGAGAAAGAACCATGGTTTATTGGCAGGGATGTATGAATTTCCCGGGATGACGGGACATCGAACCCCGGAGGAGGTTACGGCATATCTGGCAGAAAACGGGATAAAGGTGGTCAGAATCCTGCCTCTTGCGGATACGAAGCATATATTTACACATAAGGAATGGCATATGAAGGGATACATGATTCGTGCCGATGAATTGGAACATGGTGAGCTGAAAGGGGAGGCGGCGGACTGGATTTATATCGATCCCGCAGAAACTGCAGAGAAGTATCCGATTCCTTCCGCCTTCAGCGCCTATGCGAAAATGCTGAATATGAGACAGGGAATGTTTAAGGAACAATGATCCGAATCGCCTGTTGTTCACAGGAGACTGTGATTTTGCTGCTCTTTCTGGCAACTTCACCATCCGTATGTACCCAGAGCGGAGTAGAAGTCTCAATGGTAAGCCCCGGGGCTTTGAATCCGGTGATTCCCTTATAACGGTAGTGTTTTCCTTTAAAAGCAGAAGGCAGTGCCATCAGGACTTTTGGCTTTGACAGATCGGCTGCCATACACATATCCAGAATACCGTCTGTGGCATCTGCCTCAGGGCAGAAGTTGAACCCACCGCCTTCGAAGCGGTGAAGCATACAGACGGTAAAATACATCTTGTCAATCTGAAATACCGTGGTGTCAGATAAAATTATCTTTGCCGATACTTTCTTTGTGCCTATCAATTGCTTCAGGGCAATCCATAAATAAACGATTTTCCCAAGCCCGATTTTGTTAAGAATCTTTTTGATTCCGGAACGGAGAACCTCCTCGCAGGTGGCAGCATCGTAGCCGATACCGCAGCTGACCGCAAAACGGTGGGTTTCTCCGTCTTCATAGGTCACGGTTCCCAAATCGAAAGCCTGTTCCCTGCCGGAGCTGAGAATCAGTTCCAGAGCCTGGGCAGGATTGGAGGGAATCCTCAGATCTCTGGCAAAATCATTGCTGGAACCCGTGGGAAGATAGCCGATTACGGCACGGGAGGTATCGGTGATGCCCTGCAAAGCTTCATTGATTGTCCCGTCACCGCCCAATATGATGAAGTGTACCGGAGTTTCTTTGCTGTCTGCCATTATCTTTGCCGTCAGTGCAGCCACATCTCCGGGATGCTTGGAGAAATAAGCACAATAGGCAACTTCTCTTTGCTGTAGGATAGGCTCCACCTGTTTTTCCCAGATCCTGATTCCTTTTCCGGAACGGGATGCGGGATTGATGATGATATGATACATGTCTTTGCCTCTTTTTGTCGGATTTTATACTATTTTACCGCCGGATTCTTCATAAGTAAATAAGAAATACAAGAATTACAAGACTTGCGAAGAGCTTTTTTATTCGGTATAATACTGACTGTGAATGTATATTTATGAAAAACGAAAGTATTTTATTAAAATATTCTGTCGGGAAGCGGAGATGGAATGGCAAAAGTACGATTGTTAAGATATGCTGTAGTTCATTTTCTGGTGGATCTTGGCTGTACCTTATTAGTATTGGGACGAATTTGTCCCCAGAGCAATTCGGCAATGGTAATACTATTATATAATTTTTTTGCCTTTGCAGTACAGATGCCCATGGGATTAGTTGCTGACAAGATAGGCAGATGTCGGTATTTTGCGGCGGCAGGGTGTCTCCTGGTACTGGCGGGCTGGCTATTGCCGGCCGGGGTGCCTGCTGCCATGACAGCCGGACTGGGGAATGCCGCCTTTCACGTTGGTGGGGGTCTGAATACGTTGAACGAGAGCGGTGATAAAGCGGGTCCTCTGGGGTTGTTTGTTTCGACAGGAGCCTTTGGGGTATATTTCGGCGGTCAGTGGGCGTTAAACGGATATGATCCATATATATGTCTTTTGTTGGGAATTTCAGCCCTTGTTTTACTGCCGGCGGGCGGGAAAACAGAAAATGCCGGGTTGGAACTGCCCGGAGGAAATGAGGGACTTATTCCGGCAATTCTTTGTCTGCTGGCGGTTGTCATACTTCGTTCCCTGTTGGGGCTGGCTGCCGATTTACCTTGGAAGGCTGAGCATGGAATCCTTGCGGTGAGCGCTGTGGCAGGAGGGAAGGCCGCAGGAGGATATCTGGCAGACCGTTTTGGAACCATGAGGGTTGCGATGGCAAGTCTTGGACTTGCAGCAGTTTGTTTTTTCGCGGGGAAACATATATTGTTTGGTGTTCCGGCATTATTTTTATTTAACATGACGATGCCGCTGACATTGTGGGCGGTGGCGAGATTAATGCCGGGAATCAAGGGTTTTTCTTTCGGATTATTGACGTTTGGATTGTTTTTGGGATTTTTGCCGGTTTTTTATGGAATGTCCGGATTAACTACTGTCTGTTTGGGAATCGGAACCGTAATATCGATACCGATATTGTATTGCGGACTTCGTAAGGCCGGAAAGGGTAATACCAATGGTATTTCTTGAATTTGCACTCTCATTAATTCTGACTTTGTTCCTGGAGGGCAGTGTGGCATTGCTCTGGCACTTTCGGGGGAAGAACTGGCTTTTGTTTGTGCTGGTAAACCTCCTGACGAACCCTTTGGTAGTGCTTTTTCATGCAATGTTTCCCGGATGGCCTGTTTTAATTGTGCTGGAAATATCGGCATTTACAGTAGAAGGACTATGTTATCGGGCATGGGGAGAAAAGATACCATATCCGGTTTTGTTTGCGGCACTTGCCAATCTTTTTTCTTTTGGTATGGGTCTGGTAATTAATTTGTGGATATAGAAAAGAGACTTTGAATAATATGTGTTAAGTCCGAATCATTGGACAGAAGGGATGGCAAAAGGTGAGAAAAATTAAGAAAACAGCAGCGGTTCTATTGGTAGCTTGCGCTTTGGCGGTGGGGCTGTTTCCGGAGCAGGTACGGGCTGATGTGGTTATTGAGCTTGAATACAAGGATGACTTCCTGAAGAAACACGAAAGTGAATGTGAGGAAGTCAGCAAATCTTTTCTTGTGAATAGCCCTGCGGGAAAGCTGACTGTATACAGCAGTCCGGAATCAGCGAAGAAAAAGACAGAATATGAAAATGGGACGATCCTACAGGGAATCTGGAGATATGAGGACAAGAGCGGAGAGGAATGGTATGCGCTGAAGTCCCCGGAAGCTCATGGCGAGACAATCGAGATTATCGGTTGGATCAGAACGGCAGAGTGTTTTCCGATACCGGATAACAATGCTTTTTTACAAAAGTACAGTGAGGAGTTTGTAAGCATGGATCCTGTTTATGAGGATGCGCTGAAGGAGGTATCCACAGTAACTTTCTGGAGTTATCCCTGCTCCGGTGTGATCGCGGCTGAGGAGGTACAGGTGGGAGACCTGGCTGAAACAGGTGGTATTAATGCCTATTGCGGAAAGTTCTGGAAAGATCCGGAGGGGAGAGTCTGGGGATATATCAATTACTTTCGAGGCATACGTAATGTCTGGTTGTGCCTGAGTGCTCCCTCCGCTACCGATATTGAGGCGGATGACAGGGTGTTGAGCCTGGCTCCCGAAGTGATTTATCCCGCAGGGAAGGATGGTATTACGGAGGATCAAAAGACCGGTAAGGACGGCGAGGACAATGATGACGGCGAGGACAATGTGGAGGGAGAGAGCAATGAGGACGGCAGCTCCCCCGGCAATAATATAACCCTCGTGACGATAGGGGCTGTCTTTGCGGTTACAGCGGTTACAATAGTATTGCTGATGGTGTTCTTTGGCGGTTCCCGTAAGAAAAATAATAATAAGGAGGCTTCAGATGAAGAAAAATGAAGGATATATACAGGATTATGCACAGCTGTGCAGAGAGGCTGACAGGCTGGAAGCGCAGCTCTTTGATGAATATGAGGTTCAGAGAGGATTACGTGATAAAAACGGAAACGGAGTCGTAACCGGTCTGACTAATATTTCAAGGATTGATTCCTTTGAGATGATAGATGGTGTTAAGACACCCTGTGAGGGTAAATTATGGTATCGCGGATACAATTGCATAGAACTTGTTAACGGATTCCGCGGTAAGAATTTTGGATTTGAAGAGGTGGCATATCTGCTTCTCTTCGGAGAATTGCCTACGCAACAGCAATTGGAGGATTTCCGGAATATTCTGATCGCACACCGGACGCTTCCTACCAATTTTACCAGAGATGTCATCATGAAAGCACCCAGCAGTGATATCATGAACTCCCTGATCAGAAGCGTGTTGACCCTGGCTTCTTATGACAAGAATTGCAGCGACACCTCCATAGAGAATGTCCTGCGTCAGTGTATCGGACTGATCAGTGTATTTCCGATGCTGGCGGTTTATGGGTACCATGCGTACAATCATTATCAGAACGATGAAAGTATGTACATACACCGTCCCTCCAATAAGCTTTCCACTGCTGAAAATCTGTTGATGATGCTGAGACCGGACAAAAAATATACAGAGCTGGAAGCGAAAGTACTGGATATTGCCTTGGTCTTACATATGGAGCATGGTGGAGGAAACAATTCCACCTTTACCACTCGCGTGGTCACCTCCTCCGGTTCGGATACCTATTCTGTTGTGGCGGCTGCATTGTCTTCCCTGAAAGGACCTAAGCACGGTGGTGCAAACATAAAGGTCGTTGAGATGATGAGGGACATCGAAAAGAATGTTAAAGACTGGACAGACGAGGATGCAGTAAGGGCATATTTGAAGAAAATTCTGAACAAAGAGGCTTTCGACGGTAAGGGATTGATCTATGGTATGGGGCATGCAGTGTATTCTTTGTCAGATCCCAGAGCGCAGGTATTCAAAGGTTTTGTGCAGCAGCTTGCGGAAGCAAAGGGGCGTAATAAGGACTTTGCACTCTACTCCATGATTGAACGTATTGCACCTGAGGTGATTTCGGAGAAGGCGCGCATCTATAAGGGCGTCAGTGCAAATGTGGATTTTTACAGCGGTTTTGTGTACAGCATGCTGGAGATTCCGCTGGAACTCTACACACCTATTTTTGCGATTGCCAGAATCGTCGGCTGGAGTGCACACAGAATAGAAGAGCTTATCAATATGGATAAGATTATCCGTCCTGCCTACAAGAGTGTGATGCAGCCAAGAGAATATAAAAGGATGGAAGACAGACAGTGATTCGGGAAAAGCGGGGATAAGAGCGGGAGACCGGACAAAAGAATATTGGATATCAGAGCCGATTGGAAGTGTGTCACATTTCTGATCGGCTTTTTCGTTTTGAAAAGACCCCATGTTCAGGTCAAAAAAGAATAAAAATCTTAACTTTTGTTAAAATATTGTTAAATCATATTGCCGGATATTTCATTCTGAAACATATGTAGTAGAATAGAGTTAAGTCGGGAAACTTGTGGGTGGCGTGAAACGAGGTGCTGCAATGGGAACCGTGATTGATTATATAAAAAAATATGGACATTATTCATTTCGTGAATTACCCATGACAGAGGTGGATAGTCTTGCGCTCTGTCAGCTGAGTTACCTGAAGTTTGAAGGTATGGTGCCGCAGCTTGGAGAAAATAAACCTGCAGTATCCCTGGCAAGTCTGAAAAAGCACCCGGATTATGAGAAGCTGTTTGCGGATGTGAGATTTGAAGAATCAAACAGGGCATTGATAGAAAGTATGCTTTCGCGCAGAAGATATCGGAATCTCAAAATGAACTTTTACATCAATCTTGTGGCGAAACAGCGGGAAACACAGTTCTCTGCCATCACCTTTGTGCTGGATGACGGTACCGTTTATGTGGCATTTCGCGGCACGGATGAGACAATTGTCGGATGGAAAGAAGACTTTAATATGGCTTTTCTGTATCCGGTACCCAGTCAGGAATACAGTGTCTCCTATTTGAACAGAGTGGCAACGAGCTTTCATGGTCCCTTGTATGTTGGGGGACATTCCAAAGGGGGGAATCTGGCAGTCTATAGCTCCATGAATTGTACCCCCGTGATTCAGGAACGTATCTGCAGAATATACAGTTTGGACGGTCCCGGATTCCGGCCGGAGGTCCTGGATCAGATCAATTATCGCATGATCGCTGACAGAGTAGTGAAAATACTTCCCCATTCTTCCCTTGTGGGTATGCTTTTTGAATCTGACATGAGATATCAGGTGGTGGAAAGTAAGACTTTCGGGTTGATGCAGCATGATCCTTATACCTGGCAGGTGGAGGGGGATCACTTGAAGCATGTGGAGAGTATATACGAGTCCAGAAAACGCATGGACAATACCTTGAATACCTGGGTGCTTTCCCTGGATCAGAAACAGTTAAAAATCTTCGTGGACACACTATATGATTTGATTTCCGCCTCGGAGGCTGAAGATCTGATTGAATTGACGGCTGAGTGGAAACGCAGTATGAACGGCATTATTGCGGCTTTGAAAGAAGTAGATGATAAGACCAGGGAAGTCCTGAAAACGGTTATCAAATCTCTTTTTGAGATTGCCGCCGAACAGATGAAGGACAACTTAGTCCGGGAAACCCGGAATGTCATTGATGGCACGAAGGAATTAATGACAAAAAGTAAAGCAAAACTTTCTCGCCGGAAAGGTTAGTTCTATTCTCCCGAAGGCGTTCCGGATGCCATTGTACGCCCAGTATGGGAAGGGAATCATGGGCGATGGCTTCCGGACAGTTGTCCAGTGGACAGTATTGAACAATGCTGAGGCCCCTGCCGGCTTTATCAATGGCCTGATGGTGAGCGCTGTTGATTACAAGCTCTCTGCCGTAGAGAGCTTCCAGCCAGGAGTTCTCTGCGATACGGGAAGTGTGATATTGATCGCAGCTTTCGTATCTGTGCAGGAAGGCGGTGGGAAGGTCCTGAAGGATAGTTCCGCCGAGCCCAACATTGATAATCTGCATTCCCTTACATATTCCGAGAATCGGGATGCCCTTTTTCATACATAAGATAAATGCCTGAAGCTGCAGGATATCCAGTTCAGTGTCTATGTTGCGGGAGCCGCAATTCTTTTTGCCGAAGAAGGCAGGATTGATATCACCGCCTCCGGGGAGTAACAGGGCATCACATTCCGCGATTTCCCCCTGATTCAGCGTCACGATGGCTTCTGCACCTGCGGAAGCAACATATCTTATGTAATTGGCAGTCGATGATTTTCTGCCTGCTATAGCGATTTTCATGGATTTCCCCTTTGAATGAAAGCTGTTTTTTTAGTATATGTTGTGATGTGGGAAAAAATCTGTTAGAATACATGTGTTTATCTATTGAGGATTGTTGAGGAAGCTGAAATGAAGAATAAAAACCAAAAGATTATTCTGGCAGGTGCCTTTTTTTTGCCGGTACTGGTTATGCTTATCTTGTTTATTATTAAGTGTATTTACCCTTTTGGAGATTCCTGTTTCTTGTCAGGTGATCTATATCATCAGTACATGCCCTTTTTCAGGGAAATACTGCGTAAAGTCAGAGCCGGAGAGAGCCTGGACTTCTCGCTTTATGTCGGAATCGGCTCCAATTTTATGGCACTTCTGATTTATTACCTGGCCAGTCCCCTGCACATATTTTCACTGTTGGTACCGGAGGAATTTCTCATTGAGTTTATCAGTTATCTGATCGTACTGAAGGTTGGACTCTGCGGTCTCACGGCCACAATATATCTGAGGAAGCATTTTGAGACCGAAAGTCCCGCGGTGCTGCTGTTTTCCATGTTCTATGCATTTTCCGGATTTATGGCGGCATATAACTATAATATCATGTGGGTGGACTGCGTCTGGCTCTTTCCGTTGATTGTTCTGGGACTTGAGAGATTGGTAAAAGAAGGAAAATACGGGCTGTATTGCGTTACCCTGGCTTTGTCCATTTTCACTAATTTCTATCTCTCCATTATGATCTGTATTTTTTTAGTGTTTTACTTTTGCTTTCTCTTGCTGACAGAAAGAGGACACTTCTGGAGGAGTGTGGGATATTTCTCGCTTTTTTCGTTGATTGCCGGAGGAATGGCGGCTATTATGCTGATTCCTGCGGCCAAGGCACTGATGCAGACGGATTTTGGTGACATGGATTTTCCGAAACAGGTGGTCTCTTATTTTTCTGTGCTGGATATGCTGGCAAGACATTGTGTGGGGGTAAGCTCGGAACGCGGTCTTGCACACTGGCCCAACATCTATTGCGGCGGTGCGGTGCTTTTCCTGATTCCCATGTATCTTACAAACAAGAACATTTCGATTCGCGAAAAGTTCTTAAGGCTTGGCCTGGCAGGTTTCCTGCTTCTTAGCTTTGCAACAAATTTTCTGGATTATATCTGGCATGGAATGAACTATCCGGATTCGCTGCCGGCAAGACAGTCTTTTATTTATGTATTGCTTGTACTGACAATGTGTTATGACGCTTTTCGCAGGGTGAAAGAGGTAGACCCGCAACAGATTGTATACGGCTATGCAGCGGCAGTATGCTTCCTTCTCTTCTGTCAGAAGTTTATTGACCAGGAACACTTTGAGCTTGGAGTGAAGCTTCTGACCTTGGTTTTTGTCAGTGTATACGCAATTTTATTGTATCTGTACCGCACGAGGGAGAGGCAGGATACCATTGTCGGAATTGCCATAGTTGCTTTTGTGGCAGTGGTGATAGAATGTTGTGCCAATACCTGGGGAACCAGTATCGGCACAACCGACAGGTCTGCTTATCTTGGAGATCTGGAGGATTACCGTTCATTGTATCAGCTGACGCAGGAACGGGAGGATAGCCTGTATCGTGTGGAAAAATTCAGCCGCAAGACAAAAAATGACGCCACTTTGGCAGGCTTTCCCTCCGCCAGTGTCTTTTCCTCCACCATGAATTCCCAGGTTATGGATTTGTACGGCAGACTGGGGATGCGGCATAGTAAGGTATACTATTGCTTTGACGGAGCAACCGCATTTACATCAGCACTGCTCAATGTGAATTATATGTTCGGCAAGGAAGGTTATGAGTTTGGAATGTACGACTTTGTGGAGAAAAGCGGGGATGTCAGCTTATATCAGAGTAAATATACCCTGCCTTTCGGATACACGGTTCCCTATGAATATGATATCCCGGAGGGATTTGACGCTCAGCCCATGACATTGCAGAACCGGATGGCAGAAGAATTGGGGGCTGCCCAGAATCTGTTTTGGAAGTATGCAGGCGTCAATCAAGGGAATGATGTGAGATTTTCCGTCAGTCAAAGCGGAGACTATTATGCTGTTGTAGCTACCAGCGGAACGAGGGCAGTGAAGTGTCAGGGTGGGCCCAGAGACGGAGAGACTTTCTGGGATCTGAAGAGAGGCTGTGTGATATACCTGGGAAATCTGGAACAGGGACAGACCATAACACTGACCAATGGAGATGAGAAGGATGAAACACCGAGAATAGGTGTGGAATTCTATAGAGTGAACACGGAAGAACTTGTAAATTTATTTGAAAAAATGTCCGCCGTTCATTTGGAAAATGTAAGCTGGGGAGACAACCGTATTTCAGGAAGGATTTCCATGAAGGAAGCGGGACGGTTGGTATTGTCTGTCCCCGAGGAAGACGGCTGGAAAATTACGGTTAACGGAGAAGTGACCGAGCCCGGAACCTTCGGAGGGTGCCTGGTGGCATTGGATCTTCAGCCGGGAGAATATGAAATCGATATGGTATACAGAGCTGCCGGTGCCAATGCGGGAATTGCAGTCAGTGCAGCATTTATCCTGTTATATTTATTGATTGTAGCGGTGCCCAAGATCAAGGGAGCGGCAAGGAGAACGAGAGATGAGAAAAAGAATTGAGAATGCTGCATTATGGACTGCAGTGGTTATGTCAGGAATGGTTGTGATTAATTTACAGAATAATAATCCCATCAATTGGATGAAGAATATAATCATCGGATTGATTGTGGGTGTGATTCAGTTCCTGTGGGCATCTCTGATGGAGCTGATTGCGAAAACAAAAAGCAAAAAGAAGAAAAAGAAGTAAAAGAAGTAAAAGAAGTAAAAGAAGTAAAAGAAGTAAAGTGGAACTGATGGGAGGCGTGCCGTGACTGAGAATGTGACAGAGACTGAAAGCGTCGGAATGACGCTCTTAAAAAGAGGACAGAAGGGGCTGATGCATGCATTGTTCAGCCGTGTCGGAGTCTTTCTGATACTTCTGGTATTGCAGTTTTTGATGTTGTTCAGCGTATTCAGGTGGTTTGAGAACTTTTTACCCCATGTTTACGGTGGAACGTTTCTGTTTACGGTGATTATGGTGCTTTATCTGCTCAATGCCAGAATGGATTCCACTGCAAAGCTTACCTGGCTGGTCATCATTATGGCAACGCCGGTATTCGGAGCGTTGCTCTTGTGGTTTACAAAGAGTGAAATCGGTCACAGAGCGGTGAAGGTTCGAATTGAGCAGCTGATAAATACAACAAATAATATGCTTCCGCAACAGGATGAGGTGCTTGAGTCCTTGCGACAGGAGAATCAGGGAGCAGCCTCTCTGGCAGGGTATATCAACAGAAACGGGTGTCATCCGGTCAGCGGAAATACTGCGGTCACGTACTTTCCCTCCGGTACTGCAAAATGGGAAGAGATGCTAAGGCAGCTGAGGCAGGCAAAACATTTTATTTTTCTGGAATACTTTATTATTGATGAGGGGCTGATGTGGGGGAAGGTTCTGGAAATCCTGGCTGAGAAGGTCAGGGAAGGCGTGGATGTCAGGGTGATTTATGACGGAACCTGTGAGTTTACCACCCTTGACCATGGTTATCCCAAACGATTGAGAAAGCTGGGAATTCAGTGTAAAATGTTTTCACCGCTGGTGCCGTTGGTTTCCACTCATTATAATTATCGTGACCATCGCAAAATATTGGTGATTGACGGTCATACGGCGTTTAACGGTGGCGTGAATCTTGCAGATGAATATATCAATAAAGTACAGAGATTCGGTCACTGGAAGGATACAGCCGTGATGTTAAAAGGGGATGCGGTCCGTAGCTTTACCCTGATGTTTTTACAGATGTGGAATGTGGATGTGAAAGAGTTGGATATTCAACGTTTCCTTGATTATCCTACCTTTCCTCCGACAGAAGAAAAGGGCTATGTGCTTCCCTACGGAGACTGCCCGCTGGATATGGATAAGGTCGGTGAGCGGGTTTATATGGATATTCTGAACCGTGCCGTAGATTATGTACATATTATGTCGCCTTATCTGATTTTGGACGGTGAGATGGAAGCAGCCTTGAAATTTGCGGCAGAGCGGGGCGTTGACGTCAAACTGATCTTACCCGGCATTCCGGATAAAAAGATTCCCTATGCCCTGGCCAAAGGACACTATGCATCCCTTCTGGATTCCGGTGTGGAAATCTATGAGTATACTCCCGGCTTTGTTCACGCAAAGGTATTTGTCAGCGATGACAGGGAAGCAGTTGTGGGGACGATCAATCTGGATTACAGAAGCCTCTATCATCACTTCGAATGTGCGACATGGATGTATGGAGCATCCTGTATTCCGGAGATTGAGAAGGACTTTGCACAGACTCTTGAAATGTGCAGGCATGTCACAAAAGATACCATATGGCAGGGCTTTCAAGCCAAGAAACTGACAAGCTATCTGATGAAGGTGGTAGCACCGCTGCTGTGAGTGTACAGAGGACATCCAACGGATTGCTTGACAGTAAAAGAGGAACTTTTTAAAATAGGATCAGAGACTATTTTACGAAAGGAAAAGCGTTGAGATGAGCAATTATCGTTTGGAAGGAAATAAATATATTATTGAGAATTATGACAAGTTATCTCCGTTTTCGAGCTTCCTGCCCGGGCTTGCAGGAGTAAAGGGTATTCCGGTATGGTCCTTTTATACCAACAGGGGACAGGCCATGAGCAGTTTTGGTATCCATAATAAGGGAAATGCCATGATGGAGTTCAATCCTGCGAACACTTCATATGAGGAGACGCCGATCAAGGGATTTCGTACCTTTGTCAGGGTGGACGGAGAGTACTATGAGCCTTTTTGTTCCTATGCGCCGGAACTCAATCGCCGTATGGAGATAGAGAAGAATGTGATTACCATCATAGAAGAGAATAAGGGACTGAAGATTACGATTTCCTATATTGTTTTGCCCAATGAAAGCATTGGTGCCATTATGCGAAGGGTTACGGTAGAGAACACCGATAAAGCAACCCATGAGCTTGAGCTGATTGACGGTATGCCGCAGATTATAACCTATGGTGTACAAAACAGTCTCTACAAGGAAATGTCCAATCTTTTCCGCAGTTATGCAGAGATTCGCAATATGGAAAACAATGCACCTTACTATACCACCAGAGCAGCCAGCGATGATTCCGGTGAGGTGGCACAGACAGAGGGCGGTTTCTTCTATCTTGCAGTCAAAGACGGACAGCTGCTTCCAGTAATCTGTGATAAGAATGTACTCTTTGATTTTGACAGCTCCCTGAGGAATCCCGTGGTATTTCTGGAGAAGGGACTGAAGGGAGTCTTGGAGAGAACTCAATATGCAGTGAATAAGATTCCCTGCGGTTTTGTAGCCATGGAGGAAAAACTGAAAGCCGGGGAAAAACTGGAATTCACGGCGTTTGCAGGTTATGCTTCCTCTGTGGAACTGTTAAATGGTAAGGTGGCGGGATTATGCCGTCGGGGGTATGTGGAGGAAAAGCTGGCAGAAGCGCGGGAACTGGCAGATTTCTTTACCAAAGATGTTTATACCGAGAGTGCCAATCCGTTGTTTGACAGATACATGGAACAGTGCTACCTGGATAATTTCCTGCGAGGGGGATATCCTTTCCTTATGGGAAAGGGTGACAACAGGAAAGTTGTGCATCTGTTTAGCAGAAAACATGGTGATCCCGAGAGAGATTACAACTTTTTCTCTATCGCGGGAGAATATTATTCCCAGGGTAACGGCAACTATCGTGATGTGTGTCAGAATCGTCGCAACGATGTGTTTTTTAACCCTGCAATCGGTGATTTTAATGTCCATCACTTCTTTAGTCTGGTACAGATGGACGGGTATAATCCTTTGGAGATCAGACCCTTCAGCTTTGTGATAACGGCGGAGAAGAAAGCCGAAGCACTGGAGGCTCTGGCGCGTCATGTTGTGGATAAGGAGGGGAAGCTTGCCGCAGTTTTGGAGAAGCCGTTTACCCCCGGTCAGATCACCAATATGATTGCAAGATATCAGATGCAGGTAACCGGTGATGAGGAGGACTTGGTCAATGAGCTGGTTTCCCTGGCAGAAGAGCAGATAGAAGCCTGCTTCAAGGAAGGATATTGGAGCGACCACTGGGATTATAATCTGGATCTGGTGGAGGATTATCTGCTGATATATCCGGACAAAGAGAAAGAGCTCTTGTTTGGAAGGAAGGATTATCGTTTCTATGACAGTGAAGGCGTGGTGAGACCCAGAAGGGATACCTATGTCATCAATAAAAAGGGACAGGTACGCCAGTACGGTTCTCTATATGAAAGCGAGGAAAAGGCTTCCAGACCCGGCTTTGACAAAAACGCGACCAACTGGTTAAAGGATACCAAAGGAAATCTTGTGACCACCAATCTGTTTGGTAAGTTACTCACGCTTGCTGTCAACAAGTTTGCACTGTTGGATTCCCATGGTCTGGGTGTCGAAATGGAAGGCGGAAGACCCGGCTGGAATGATGCCATGAACGGTCTGCCCGGTCTGTTCGGCAGCAGTATGCCTGAGACCATGGAATTGAAGAGACTGGTTGATTTCATGTGCAAAGTGGTGCCTGAGAGCGGCAGCCAGGATATTCCGGCAGAGCTTGCGGAGTTTATGAGATCTATTTACGAGGCATTGCAGGAGAATTTGTCTGACTTTGCATATTGGGATAAGGTGGCAGGACTGCGTGAAGAGTTCCGCGAGAAGATTATGTTCACTACAAGCGGGGAGAGATCAGAAGTTCCTTATGCCGAGATTGGAAAGATCCTGAAAGCTTTTGCGGATAAGCTGGAGAAAGCCCGGGAGAAGGCTCTGGAACTGGGACATGGTATCATGCCTACCTACTTTACTTATGAGGCTGACGAATTCGAGCCCCTGGTAAATGAGGATGGCAGTCCCAGAATCAGCCCCTACGGTCTGCCCGGTGCCGAAGTGAAATCATTTCAGCTTGTGATGGTGCCTTTCTTCCTGGAAGGACCTGCAAGAATGCTGGCTGCCTGTGGCGGGAAGGACAGAGCCGTGGCAGAGAAAATGTGTGCGGCTGTGAAGGAAAGCGATATCTATGACAAAAAACTGAAGATGTATAAAACATCAGAATCCATTGAGGGGATGTCTGCAGAGAACGGTCGTGTCAGAGCATTTACCGCCGGCTGGCTGGAGAGAGAAAGTATTTTCCTTCATATGGAATATAAATACTTCCTTGGTATGCTGAAGGCAGGACTTTACACAGAGTTTTATGAGGCGGTTTCAGACGCACTGATTCCTTACCAAAAGCCTGAAGTTTACGGGCGCAGTATTTTGGAGAACTCATCCTTCCTGGCTTCCTGCGCAAATCCGGATCCTGCGGTTCACGGTCAGGGATTTGTGGCAAGATTGTCCGGCTCCACCGTAGAAATGCTTTCCATGTGGATTGGCATGTTTCTGGGTGAGGGGGGATTCCGTACCGGCAAAGATGGTCTGGAGCTGGTTCTTGCGCCAAGACTCTCAAAGAAAATGTTTGATACAAACGGGGAAGCGTCGTTTATGCTTTGCGGTAACTGCATTGTGACCTACCATAATGAGAGTGGAAAGGATACCTTCGGCGTTGACGGTGCCGGGGTTTGGCGTATGGAGCTGTCTGACGGAACAGAGAAGTTCACGGTATCCGGAGATCGCATCCCCGAGACTCTTGCATTGAAGGTTCGGGAAGGGAAAATGAAGTCAATCGAGGCATACCTCGCATAAAGTAATGGTTCTTATACTAAAAAAAACTTGTACTAAAATAGATTATGTTATACAATATAGACCATGATACTAAACAATTGATAAACAAAAGGGTGGTAAACAATTATGGCATTGTTAGATGAATGGAAAAAAGTAGCCTATGATGAGAGGCTTGGGCAGGAGGAGCTCAAGAAAATCTGGGCAGTATATTTTCAGGCTGAGAAAGAGATTTACATGCAGCTTTTGAAGAATCCCGATGAGGTGGTTAGGGGAACCGTACAGGAGCTTGCCGACAAGTATAATGTTCCTCTTTTGACCATGACCGGTTTCCTGGACGGTATCAACGACAGCCTTGTGGAGGCTAATCCTATCGAAGAGATGGAAGCTGACACGGAAGTTAATCTGGGCTTCAACAAGGAGCTGCTCTATAAAAACATGGTAGCGGCAGATGCTGAATGGCTGTACAATCTGGAGGAGTGGAAGGACATCTTTGACGACGAGACCAGAAAAGCCTTGTACAGAGAGCAGAAATCCTCCACAACCATTAAAAAGGAAGCAAAGGTATATCCGAATGACCCTTGTCCCTGTGGAAGCGGCAAGAAGTATAAGAAGTGCTGCGGCAGAAGACAATGATGTTGATAAACAGGGACTCTTTTTGATAAAGAGTCCTGTTTTCGTACTGTACGGCGGATTTTAATGACAGGAGGGTGAATAGTGAAGCAGTTCAAAGAAATGAAGTGGGACACCCTGATGCTGGGTGTGTTGTATGCATTGCTTGGGTTGGTATCTCTGGTGATTCCGGAGACAATGGATCAGGTCCTTGGATATTTGATCTGTCTGGTACTTATCGTTGGCGGAGCCGTCTCCATGATCAGTTACCTTCTGAGAGATCCTTATCAGAATTATTATCACAACGATTTCCATCACGGATTGATCGGAATCGGAGCAGGAATTCTGTTATTGGTTAATGTGGACTGGATTATTTCTCAGATTCCCCTGATTCTCGGCGCTATGGTTTTTTTAAGCGGCAGCAGTAAATTACAGGATGTCATTGACATGAAGCGCATGAATTATGGGAAATGGACCGTAATGCTCGGAATTGCCATAGGAAATCTTCTGATTGGTGTTTTGTTTATGGTGAATCCCTTTGATTCCATGGATCTTTTGTTCAGACTGCTTGGGCTGGGACTGATTTTCAGCGGAATATCCGATTGTGTCATCGCTGTCTATTTTGCAACCAGGATAAAGGAATATATGGATGACTTAGAGGCATCGGGCGAGACGGGAGGTTCCGGAAGACCCCGTGTCAAAGCCATTGAGGTAAAGGCAACCGAGGTCTCCGATAAAGAAGGTAAGAATAACCGTCAATAATGACAAAAGAGAGGTAATTTGAATATGAAAAAGCTGGAAGATTATGTGGTGAGTATTCCCGATTTTCCTGAGGAGGGAATTATTTTCAGGGATGTGACCAGTGTGCTGCAGGATGCGGAGGGATTACATCTGGCGATTGATACCATGCAGGACAAGATCAAGGATCTTGACTTTGATGTGGTTGTGGGACCGGAGTCGCGCGGATTTATTTTCGGAACTCCGATTGCGTACAATACAGGTAAGCCTTTCGTGTTGATTCGCAAGGCAGGAAAGCTTCCCAGAGAGACCGTGTCCGTATCCTACGAGCTGGAATACGGCAAGGCAACCATCGAGATGCATAAGGACAGTATCAAGCCCGGACAGAAGGTTCTGATTGTGGATGATCTGATTGCGACAGGCGGAACCACTGAGGCAATGATCCAACTGATTGAAGGTCTTGGCGGAGAAGTGGCAGGTATTGTGGTCCTGATTGAACTTGCCGGACTGAAAGGTCGTGAATTGCTGAAGGGCTATCGTCTGGAGTCGGCAATCTGTTATCCCGGCAAGTGATTTCGGGCTTAGGTATTTGTTACGCCGATGGTGTGTTGAGGCTTCACTCCTGTATTAGGCACGTCGGTTAATTGACAGTAAGATAAGGCAGAAAGCGTGGTGTGATGGCAATGGAAGAGAAACAGGAAGTCATCATTGATGATGGGAAAATGAATAAATTGCAGGAATTCAGCAATCCCGATGATTTGTACCGGGAGCTTATTCAGTGTGTCTATAAATATCATCCCAGTACAGATATCACCATGATTGAGAAGGCATACGGTGTGGCTTCCGAGGCGCATAAGAACCAGTTTCGTAAGTCCGGAGAACCCTATATTATCCACCCCCTGAATGTGGCGATTATCTTAGCTGAATTGGAGTTGGATAAGGAAACCATAGTGGCAGGATTGCTTCATGACGTTGTGGAAGATACGGTCATGACAGATGAGGACCTGAAGAGAGAGTTTGGAGATGATGTGGCGCTTCTGGTTGAAGGAGTTACAAAGCTTGAGAAGATTCCCCTGTCCTCCAACATGAATCAGTCCGATGAGAAGCTGGAGATGCAGGCGGAGAACCTGAGAAAGATGTTCCTTGCCATGGCCAAGGATATCCGCGTCATTCTCATAAAGCTGGCAGACAGACTGCACAACATGCGTACGCTGAAGTACAAGTCTCCGGAGAGCCAGCAGAGAATTGCCAGGGAGACTCTGGAGATATACTGCCCCATTGCACAGAGGTTAGGTATCAGTAAGGTCAAGACCGAGCTGGATGATCTTTCCTTAAAGTATCTGGAGCCGGAGATTTATTATGATCTGGTGAATCAGATTGCCATGCGAAAAAGTGCCCGGGAACAATATATTCAAAGTATCGTGGATGAAGTCGGTGAGCATATAAAGAACGCCGGCATCAAAGCTACTGTGGATGGACGTGTGAAACACTTCTTCAGTATCTATAAGAAGATGAAAAACCAGAATAAGACACTGGACCAAATATATGATTTGTTCGCAGTTAGAATCATTGTGGACGATATTAAGGACTGTTATGCGGCTCTTGGTGTAATCCATGAAATGTATAAGCCAATACCGGGGCGTTTCAAGGATTATATTGCCATGCCCAAGGCTAACATGTATCAATCCTTGCACACAACGCTGATTGGCACCACAGGTCAGCCCTTTGA
The DNA here is from genome assembly GCA_945621435.1 of uncultured Lachnospiraceae bacterium. Classification (GTDB taxonomy): domain Bacteria; phylum Bacillota; class Clostridia; order Lachnospirales; family Lachnospiraceae; genus Acetatifactor. The sequence continues at coordinate 77,959 of CALZBR010000002.1, read as the reverse complement.
AGTCCAGATCAGAACCTTTGACATGCATAAGGCAGCAGAGTACGGTATTGCTGCCCATTGGAAATATAAGGAAGCTTCTGACGGCAAAAAGGTACAGGCTCAGGAAGAAGAGAAGCTTGCCTGGCTGAGACAGATTCTGGAATGGCAGAGAGATATGTCGGACAACAGAGAATTCATGAATCTGTTGAAGAACGATTTAGACCTGTTCTCCGACAATGTATATTGTTTTACCCCTACCGGAGAAGTAAAGAATCTTCCGGCAGGCTCCACTCCCATTGACTTTGCCTACAGCATCCATTCCGCTGTGGGAAACAAGATGGTGGGCGCCAGAGTAAACGGTAAACTGGTGACGATTGATTACGTTATCAAAAACGGCGACCGGATTGAGATTATGACTTCCCAGAACTCAAAGGGTCCCAGCCGTGACTGGCTGAATGTGGTCAAGAGTACTCAGGCCAAGAACAAGATCAATCAGTGGTTCAAGGCCGAGGTAAAGGATGAGAATATCGTCAAGGGTAAGGAATTGATGATGGCCTATTGTAAGTCAAAGTCAATTAACCTTTCCGATATCCTGAAACAGGAATACGAAGAGACCATTCTTCACAGATACGGATTCCGCAACTGGGATGCGGTTCTTGCAGCAATTGGCCATGGTGCCCTGAAGGAGGGACAGATCGTTGGTCGACTCCAGGAACTGTATGACAGAGAGCATAAAAAAGAAATGACAAATGAGGAGGTTCTGGCAAGCATAGCAGAAGCCGGAGCCCAAGCCGTAGCAAAACCGGCTCAGATGAAGTCCAAGAGCGGTATCGTGGTTAAGGGTGTTGCGGATTTGTCAGTCCGTTTTTCCAAATGCTGTTCCCCTGTGCCCGGTGACGAGATCGTCGGTTTCATCACCAGAGGTCGCGGTATCTCAATCCATCGTACAGACTGTGTTAACATTCTGAACCTGCCGGAGATTGAGAGAGCCAGAATGATTGATGCAGAATGGCAGGTACCTGATGATGCCAAGATGGAGAAATATCTCGCAGAGATCAAGATATATGCGCAGAACCGTAACGGATTGCTGGCTGATATCGCAAGGGTACTGACGGAGAAGGATATCAATATTGTCTCGTTGAATACCAGAACAAACAAGCAGGGGATGGCTACTCTTCAGACCACTTTTGAAGTGAGAAGCAGGGAAGAACTGAACAAGATTATCGAAAAGATAGGCAGTATCGAGAGTGTCATTGATATTGAAAGAACGACGGGGTGAGTGTTTTTACAGGCACCCCGCCACGTGTTTTTATGGGGATAATTCGATAAAATAATTACTTAGGCTGTTTCGTGTGATGTTTTTATTATTAATTCTGTCAGGTGTGAATGAGAGTAAGGTGCAGGCGGAGGCCGGTGTATTCCCTATTACCACTGATGTGGCAGGGATTGAAACTAAAATGGCGGAATATATTGAGGCTCATCAGGATACGACCGCAGGACTGGCATATTCGGTATTTTGCGGAAATGAAGATCTGGTAACAGGGTACTATGGGTACGCAGATATAGAAAATCATCTGGCTGTTGATGACGAAACAGTTTTTGAATGGGGTTCGGCCAGTAAGATTATGGTCTGGGTCAGTGTCATGCAATTGGCAGAACAAGGCAGGCTTGATCTCGATGCTGATATCAGAGAGTATCTTCCAAAGGATTTTCTGAGCAATGCCAGGTATGATACGGCCATTACAATGGTGAATCTGATGAATCATTCCGCCGGTTTTCAAGAGGACTATGTGGATTTGTTTGTGAAGGATTGTACAGACTTCACATGTCTGGAGGATGCACTTGCTGCACATAAGCCGGAGCAGATTTTTGAACCGGGAGCGTTAACGGCATATTCTAACTGGAGTACTGCTCTGGCTGCATTCGTTGTGGAGCGCGTCAGCGGAATGAGTTATGTAGAGTATGTACATCAGCACATATTTGAACCACTGGGCATGGAACATAGTGCCATTGCCATGGATTTGTCCGATAATGACTGGGTTGCCGCCAAAAGGAAGGAACCTGGCAGCTTTTTTTCACACCTACTGATTACTATAGTGGAACAGATGTCCCTCGCAATTATCACGGTCTCTGGATGATCCCTCTGGGAGTTCAGACAATCGGGCATGGAGGAAATACGGCAGGTTGTTCTTCCTATCTACTATTGGAGCAGAATAGTAAAATCGGAATGGTTGTAATGACCAATCAAGCCAATGAAGTGGTTTACAACATTCAGATGCCGGAGCTTATCTACGGCAAATATGAAGATGCGGATTACGATTTTGATAAGGGGATTCCGGAGGGCATCTATAAGACCGCGAGGACATTTCAGGTTGGACCGCTAAAAATATTGAATATGTCGTATAGCAGTCCTGAATCAGAAGAGGGATTATGGGTAGCAACGGATGAAGGCGGATCTGAAAAAGATAGACAAAGTATATAATTTTATAGTCGGAATCACACTGATAATGATGGTCGTTAATATTGGATATTGGAATATGTTTATGTTTTGGAAATTATGATAATATCAAAAAACAGTTGAAAAGATGCTCCCGGGATGCTACACTTTCCTTGAAAGCATCTTTTCTTTTGCACCTTCTGGTGCGTCTTAAGCCAATCAGTCTATCTAAAAGGAATCCGTGCTTTTCACAACCAAAATCACATTTACGGCAGGAGACCCGAAGGGATAAGGATATGGCAAAGACAACCGGCTCTGCTTTTCGGGGACTCCGCAACCGAAAGGAGAAACTATGAGCAGAGAGTACAAAAGTGATGTGTTTTCCATGCTGCTGGAGGACAAAGCCAACGCATTGGAGGTCTACAATGCGCTGAACAACACCGATTACACCGATCCGGAGGAGGTGGAGATTGTGAAGCTGGAGAAGGGAGTGTCCCTGTCCATCCGCAATGATGCCTCGTTCATCATTGACATGAACCTCAGCTTCTACGAGCACCAGTCCACCTACAATCCGAACATGCCTCTTAGAAGCATGATATATTTCGCCAATACAATGGAAGAATGGCTGAAGGAGAACGACAGGGATCTGTTCAGTGAGAGACTGATAAAGATACCCACACCCCATTTTGTGACATTTTACAATGGATTACAGAAAAGACCTGAGTTCGAGGAGATGAGGCTGTCCCGGGCCTTCTGCCGTGAAACGGAGGAACCGGAGATTGAAGTAGTCTGCAAGGTATATAACATTAACCCGAACCATAATCAGGGTTTGAAGAAAAGGTCGCCGGTGCTGGAGGGCTACACTTATTTTGTGGAGAAGGTCAGAGAGTATCAGAAGCAGAACAGGAACGTGGAGGAAGCGGTGGATACCGCAATCGAGGATTGTATCAGGAAACACATTCTGGAGGATTTTTTCCGGACAAGGAAGGATGAGGTGAAGAAGATGACACATCTGGATTACACATGGGAGCAGAGAGAGAAGCTGATACGCAAGGAGGAATATGAGCAGGGACTGGAGCGTGGAATAGAGAAAGGAATAGAGCAGGGAACGTATCTGGTTGCCGAAAATATGTTGCTTGCCAAGAAACCCTTGGAAGAAATCATGACTTTTACAGGCATTTCCATTGAAAAACTAAAGGAATTGGCAACCGGTAATGGAATGGCTGATGCATCCGAATGAACTGCGGATAATCACTATTTGACGGATATATAAAGACAGATATATTAAGACAGGGAGGAAGAGGAATGTCAGAGATTAAGATAGGCAGAATGGTAATGGGTGTATGCCAGACCAACTGTTATTTCATGTATCGTGAGGGAGAAAAGGAGTGTGTTGTGGTTGATCCGGCAGATAAGGGGACGGCGATTTATGACGCACTTAGAAGAAATGGATTCCGTGTGGCAGGAATTCTGTTGACCCATGGACATTTTGACCATATTTGGGGGCTGGATGAATTGAGGAATGCTGCGAATGCGGCAGCAGAATGTGATGCCACTGAGGGGGATGACAGACCCGTAAAAGTCTATGCTTCCGAGGCAGAGAGAGAGCTCCTTCGGGATGCACACAAAAATGTATCTGAGCAGGCGGGAAGACCCTGTGTCACGTCAGCTGATGTGTATGTAAAGGACGGCGAGGAGATAACGCTGGCAGGAATAACCTTCAAGGTAATCTTCACTCCCGGTCATACTGCCGGAGGCTGTTGCTATTATGTGGAGGAAGCAGGTTTTCTGGTGTCGGGAGATACACTTTTTGCAGAGTCCGTGGGTAGAACGGATTTTCCAACGGGAAGTATGGGGACACTGGTGCGTTCCATCAGGGAGAAGCTGTTAGTGTTGCCGGAGGATACTAAGGTATATCCGGGGCATGGGGAGAGCACCACAATCGAGCATGAGAAAAAGTATAATGCATTTTTGGGATAATATAAAAAGGCGGCAGGAAAACAGATGCTGGTAGTTGAAGTAAACAGAGAAAATTTGGAATATGATGTGAACTCCCTTGTCAGAGCTTTTTATCCGGAGGAGCAGGTCAGGGTTTTGACACCGGAGACAAGTGCTGCAAAGAGAGCAGAACTGACAGATGACATTGGAATGACCATAGGGCTGGAGGAAGAAAACGGTGTCATTACAATAGGAAATCGCAGTTTTTCCTGGCAGACCGTAAATGGAGAAACGCAGAATAAAGATTCCTTCAAGAGATTTCTTTACCGAACCCTTGCGGAGGTGACAGGGAAACAGCTTCCCTGGGGAAATCTGACAGGGATTCGTCCCACAAAGCTTGCCTATGGCATGTTGGAGGCGGGAAAGAGTAAGAAGGAAATCATTGCCTTTTATCAGGACAAGCACTATGTCAGCAGGCAGAAGGCAGAGCTGTCCATAGAGATTGCACAGCGGGAGAGAGAATTGCTCTCGCAGATTCACTACGAAGATGGGTACAGCCTCTATATCGGCATCCCTTTTTGTCCTACGACCTGTCTGTACTGTTCCTTTACCTCTTACCCTATCGCCGGGTATCGGAAGCTGGTGGATGAATACATTGACTGTCTGATTCGGGAAATGGAATTCGTGGCAGATGCTTATGCGAATAAAATTCTGGATACGGTTTATATCGGAGGAGGCACTCCAACCACCCTGGAGCCGGAGCAGCTGGACAGACTGATAGGAAGACTGAAGGAACTCTTTGATTTCAGCACGGTGCGGGAGTTTACCGTGGAGGCCGGACGGGCTGACAGCATCACCGAAGAGAAGCTGAAGGTGCTTTTTGGCCACGGGGTAACCAGAATTTCCGTCAATCCGCAGACCATGAAGCAGGAAACCCTGGATCTGATTGGCAGGCGCGCCAGTGTGGAGCAGGTGGAAGCAGCCTATGCGCTTGCACGAGAGGTGGGATTTGACAATATTAACATGGATCTGATTCTGGGACTGCCAGGAGAAAACAAAGAGGATGTACAGCATACCATAGACCGGGTGGCAGAGCTGGCACCGGACAGTCTTACAGTGCACTCCCTGGCCATCAAGAGGGCTTCAAAGCTGAATCAGTGGGTGCAGGAAAACGGTGTCTCCATGCTGTGCAATACGGACGAAACCATGCGGATTGCAGCCGAAGGCGCCGAGAAGCTGGGGCTGAAGCCATACTATCTTTATCGTCAGAAAAATATGTCCGGTAATTTTGAAAACGTAGGTTATGCTAAGCCGGATAAGCTGGGACTGTACAACATTCTCATCATGGAGGAGGTGCAGACTATTGTAGCTTTGGGAGCGGGAGCGATTACCAAGCGAGTGTTCCCGGACGGACGTATCGAGCGGTGTGAGAATGTGAAAGAAGTGAATCTCTATATCGAAAAGATTGAGGAAATGATTGAACGAAAAAGAAGGCTGCTAAAAGAGTAAGTAGAATCAGATGAGAACGGTTGAACAGAACGGAATAGCAAAATTAGTGAAATACGAGGGGAATGCCAGAAATGTTGTTTTGCCAAATGATGTGGATGGGAAGCCACTATCGGTGATAGGTGCAAAGGCTTTTTTGAGTTGTCGCGAGGTTGAGCGGTTGGTATTGCCTGATGGGATAAAGCGGATTGAAGACTGGGCATTTGCGCATATGAAGAAGCTGCAGGAAATTGTGATGCCGGCAAAACAAATTGTTTTCGGGAAGAAGGTATTTCTGGGATGTCACAATTTGAAGCGAGTGAATTTTTCCGGCGCAGAAGGAATTTATGAGGGAATTCCTTATTTTTTGGCTTCCATGGTAGTTTTTATGGAGGAACATGCGGTAGAACCTGAGCTTGCAGGAGATTTGCAAGGTCAATGGGATTGGCTGAAAGAATACGATAGAGCATTGCTTCAGTTTCTGGAAAGAGAAGATTCCTATGGATTTGAACCGGCTTTTATCGGATGGTTCGATATAGAGGACGTGGATGACCAACAGGCAGGATTTGTCAGAGAACGTCAAAAAAGCAAAATAGCGCTTGGGTTACAACGCATGTTATACGGGGAAAGGCTGGAGAAGGAAACAGAAGAGAAAATCTCTGCCTATCTTTTGAAGGCTTGGAAGCTTGCATTGGAGATGCTTACAGATATAGAAACAATGTATAGTCGTGATGTGAGATACTTCAAAATCTGGCAGAGAATCGGAGGATTCAAGGTGCTATCACGTCAGGAATTATTGGAACGATTACCGAGTGAGGAACCGGAGATAAGAGCTTTTTTGATGGAATGCGAATCTGACGAAGATTTCATTTCTGAATATTTTGATGACCTGGAGCTGTAAAGGAGTCGGTATTGGATTTGCGATAAAGAGGGGTTACAAGGGAGCATAGGTAAGGAGACAGCGTATGAATGAAAACGGGGAAAAGAACGTTGCAATGCAGGAAGATATAGATGCAGTGATTGCCCTCCTGGATGGCTATACAACAGCCGGAGACAGCAGAATTAAGGTGAATGTTGTTGACGGGAAGAACACGGAAAAGGGTGAAGTGATTTCCAGGCAGTATCATCACGGAAGATGTGATGTGGGAAGTCCCTGGGCATGCGGAACTGCTTTTGATGTGTTGGAATAAAGAATCCCCGGGTTTACTGATGACAATAAATCCGGGGATTTTTAGTTACGGATAAATAATTCTGTTCCGGTCTAATGAGTCTGCATTATTTCTAGAATTCATTTCCGGGGAATTTCGGAATTCCGTCAAAGCCTGTCTGAAGATCGGCATCGGTAGGAATATAGTCGGTCATCTTGCCATCATGGTATTTCTCATAAGCAAACATATCGAAATAGCCTGTTCCGGTTAAGCCAAAGAGAATATTCTTTTCTTCTCCGGTTTCCTTACACTTCAGAGCCTCGTCGATTGCCACGCGAATGGCGTGTGAACTCTCGGGTGCAGGGAGAATACCTTCAGCCCTTGCAAAGAATTCGGCTGCTGCAAATACGGATGTCTGCTCCACAGAGGTAGCTTCCATGTATCCGTCATGATACAGCTGGGAAAGAGTGGAGCTCATGCCGTGGAAACGAAGTCCGCCCGCATGATTGGCAGAAGGAATGAAGCCGCTTCCCAAGGTGTACATCTTCGCAAGAGGACAGATCATACCGGTGTCGCAGAAGTCGTAAGCAAACTTGCCGCGGGTGAAGCTGGGGCAGGAAGCAGGTTCTACGGCGATAAATCTGTAATCCTTTTCGCCGCGGAGCTTTTCGCCCATGAAAGGTGCAATCAAACCGCCAAGATTTGAACCGCCGCCGGCACAGCCGATAATAATATCAGGGGTTATATTATATTTGTCTAAGGCGGCTTTTGCTTCCAGACCAATCACGGACTGGTGTAGGAGGACCTGGTTTAAAACGCTGCCTAATACATAACGATAGCCTTCATTCTTGGTAGCTACTTCGACTGCTTCGGAAATCGCACAACCCAGGGAGCCGGTGGTGCCGGGATGAGCTGCCAGAATTTTGCGCCCAACTTCGGTATCCATGGAGGGAGAAGGTGTAACGTTTGCACCGTAGGTACGCATGACCTCTCTTCTAAAGGGCTTCTGCTCGTAGGAGACCTTTACCATATATACCTTACAATCCAGGTCGAAGTAAGCACAGGCCATGGAAAGTGCGGTACCCCACTGACCGGCACCGGTCTCTGTTGTAACACCTTTAAGACCCTGCTTTTTGGCGTAATATGCCTGCGCAATAGCGGAGTTCAGCTTGTGGCTTCCGCTGGTGTTATTTCCCTCAAACTTGTAATAAATGTGAGCGGGGGTTCCCAGTGCTTTCTCCAGATAATACGCTCTGATCAGGGGAGCGGGACGATACATTTTATAGAAATCGCGGATTTCTGCGGGAATATCTATAAATGGTGTGGTGTCATCCAGTTCCTGGGCAACCAATTCTTCACAGAAAATAGGTGCAAGCTCCTCGGCAGTCAAGGGCTTTAAGGTGGCCGGATTCAGCAGGGGAGCGGGTTTATTTTTCATATCAGCGCGAAGGTTATACCATGCCTTGGGAATCTCGTCTTCGGTAAGATAGATTTTATAAGGAATCTCGTGGTTCATCAGTGCTACCTCCTATTAATTATTCAAGTTTTTCTTATTATTACACTGGAAAAGAGAATTGTCTAATGATATAATGTGAATATATAATAAGATAAACTTATTACGCAAACGAAGGGAAAATGATACATGAATCTGAATCAATTAGAATACTTTATCAGTGCAGCGGAGCATCTAAATTTTACCAAGGCTGCCAGGGAATGCTTCATCTCCCAGACTGCCATGACGCAGCAGATTCAGGCACTGGAGAAAACTCTCGGGGTAAAGCTTTTTGTTCGGGACAAGCATCACATGGAGCTGACAACTGCGGGAAGTGTCTATCTGAAAGAGGCGAGGGCAATCCTAAAGCGAAGCGATGAAGCAATGCGCCTTGCAAGAATGGCTTCCCAGGGGATGGATGGGGAGATGACCATCGGCTTCATCAGCGGCTTTGGACAAAGCGACTGCTTCGAGCTGCTGCGAGGGTTCCACGAAGCGTTTCCGGATATTAAGCTGAAGTTTCAGCGCAATACCATGAGCGGTCTGATGGAATCCCTGCAGAGGGGAGAATGCGATGTGATATTTACGGTTCAGCCCCATCAGAGAAACTATGAGAACATGAACCGGCAATATATCAGAAGCTATCCTATCTTCGTGGCAATGTCCGGAAACCATCCGCTGGCGGAGAAAAAGGAACTTCAATGCAATGAGCTGCAAGGGGAAACCTTCATCATCATGCAGCCTGCCGGAAGAGCCAGGGACGAGATGGAAGAAATGCTGTGGGTGTACCAGCGGGGTGGCTTTTTACCACAGGTGGTTGCCGTTGAGAAGGAGCCGGAAACTATTATGCTGATGACCGCATTGGAAATGGGAGTCAGTCTGCTCCCGGAGTATATTGTCCGTCCATACAGTAAAAAGGAGGAGCTGGCAATCATTCCGGTGATGAAGGGTGACGGGACAGCAGAAACCTTGAATTTCGAAATGATCTGGTCCTCAGATAACACAAACCCCTCCGTCGATAAACTGTTGGAGTGGTGGAAAAAGCAATAGATCTCGGTATCGTGGGAAGGAAGTAGAATGTGGAGGACTCGCATGCTTGAAAAGATATATGGATTTATCCCACAAAGGCTCGGGAACAGGACACTGCTTCGTGCCTGGGAACTGTTGCGCATATGGAACAGGCTTCGGAAGAAAGATTTTAGCGCCAATCGGGCGAAAAATGAAGAGGCCTTTATCAGACACGAAGAGGTGATTCGCAGAAACAACGGCTATGTGGAGGATCAGAACCGTTATCGCGACATGGCCTACGGCAAGACAGATATGGCGTATGCGGGTTGTGAGATCTTTGCCGTGTATAATGCTGTTCACAGTGTGCTGGGGCGACAGCTGATGCCTCTGCCGGAGATGATCGGTGAATTCGAAAAGGACGGAATGACCTTGGCCGGTAAATTCGGTACTACCCCACGGGCAGTCAGCGACTTTCTGCAGAGGCAGGGCTTTGAGACGGAGCTGGTGACCGGGGAGGAGCAATTCGAGGAGCTGGGGCAGAGGAGCCGGAGCCTGATCCTTACCATGTACAATAACAAAAACGACATCCGGGGAGAGGTACATACGGTGAACATTACCAAGGAGTCAGAGGGCTATGTAGCCCATAATGTACACTGCAACGGCAGGGTGGAGGGACCCTTTGAAAGTATCCGTGAGATGATGAAGAAAATCAACGGAGGACAGAGCAAAGCAATCTGTCTGATAGGGATAAAGTAATGGGAAGGAGGTGTTGACAACACCTCCTTTCTTTTATACAATTACTTTAATGCTTTAAAGCGGATGGGATTATTCCATTTCGCGATTAGGGTAAAAAGTTTTCTCGGGGGAATACATATGATTGCTAAAATACTTATGTTATGTATCTTTTTTGCGGTAATGATCGGCGTCGGCGTTTATGCCAGAAAGCATGCCTCTGACGTGGATGGTTTTGTATTGGGATCCCGTTCCGCCGGTCCCTGGATTTCGGCCTTTGCCTACGGTACCTCATACTTTTCGGCAGTGGTATTTGTGGGGTATGCAGGTCAGTTCGGCTGGAAATACGGTATTGCATCTACCTGGATCGGTATCGGAAATGCGCTCCTTGGCAGCCTTTTGGCATGGTTTGTATTGGGAAGGAGAACCAGAGTCATGACCCAGCATATCGATGCCAAGACCATGCCGGATTATTTCGGTAAACGATATGACAGCAAGGCGTTGAAAATCACAGCTTCTGTCATTACCTTTGTGTTCCTGATTCCTTATACGGCATCTGTATACAACGGTCTCTCCAGACTGTTCGGAATGGCCTTTGACATCCCTTACAGCACCTGCCTGATCGTGATGGCGGTGCTTACCGGTGCATATGTTGTTCTGGGTGGCTATATGGCTACGGTATTGAATGACTTTATTCAGGGTATTTTCATGCTGTTCGGCATTTGCATGGTTATTTACTCCGTATTACAGGGACAGGGCGGGTTTTACAGTGCACTGACCAGGCTTGCGGCACAGGTTCCTGCAGAGGGCGAAGTGCTTCCTGTGGCAGGAGACGGTATTTTCGCCTCCTTCTTCGGACCGGATCCCATGAATCTTCTGGGTGTGATCATTCTGACTTCCCTGGGAACCTGGGGACTGCCTCAGATGGTGGGTAAGTTCTATGCGATCAAGAGTGAGAAGAATATCAAGACAGGTATGATTGTTTCCACGGTATTTGCAATCGTGGTTTCCGGTGGCTGCTATTTTCTGGGCGGCTTTGGAAGACTTTTCTCGGACAAGATCAATCTGGCAAAGGATGGCTTTGACTCCATCATTCCTTCCATGCTCGCGACTCTGCCCGATCTGTTGATCGGTATTGTGATTGTGCTGGTATTGTCCGCATCCATGTCTACTCTTTCTTCTCTGGTGCTGACCTCCAGCTCCACGCTGACCATCGACTTCCTGGGAAGTATTTCCAAGAAGAGCAAGGAAGAAAAGGACGAGAAGAAGCAGGTACTGCTGATGAGAATCTTCGTGCTGGTATTTGTGGTTATTTCCGTAGTGATCGCACTGAACAAGAATAAGATTCCCAACATTGCACAGCTCATGGGCTATTCCTGGGGCGCATTGGCAGGAGCCTTCCTGGCACCCTTTATGTACGGTCTCTATTGGAAGAAGGTTACCAAGGCATCCGTATGGGTAAGCTTCGCGTTCAGTGTGGCTCTGACAGTGGCAAATATGATTTTTGGATTCATCAAATCCCCCATCAATGCAGGGGCGATTACCATGTTGATCAGCCTGGTGCTGGTACCCCTTGTGAGCCTTGTGACTCCCAAGATGGACAAGAAGATGACGGATGAGCTGTTTGAGTGTTTTGAAGAAAAGGTGGAAGTGCCTGTGAAAAAGGCTTTAGACTGATTTATTCACGGAGAAGAGAAACGAACCATGGAACAAAAGAAAGGTATCAACAAAAAGCTAATTGCAATAATTGCCTGTATCGCAGCGGTTGTGTGTATTGCGGTAGCCGTTGTCGTCAAGGTCACCGGCGGAAACAGTGGAAAGAAGCTGACAGAGCAGCTGGAGCTGGCAGAGCATTATATGGATGAACTGAAATATGAGAAAGCCATCGCGGCATACGAGAAAGCTATTGAGATTGATCCCAAGTGCAAGGAAGCATACCTTGGACTGGCTGAAGTATACATAGCAATGGGAGACTATGAAGAAGCGGTAAAAGTGCTGGAAGAAGGATATGAGGCTACAGACTCTAAAACAATCCGGAAGAAACTGGAGGAATTAAAGGAATCGGAAGGAAAAGAGGAAAATAATCAGGGGGCAGCAGAAAGTGGAGAGGGAGAGCCGGAACAGCCTGGCGCTGAGGCATCAGCAAACGGAGAGGACGAACAGCAGCCTGATACTGAGACACCGGAGCAGGGAAAGCCTGTTTTTGTGCCCTGGAAAGAAGCCGGTCTGGAGGATTATGTCATTGACTGGCAGGATGAGAATTTGGAAGCAGCCATGCGGGAAGTGACCGGCATCCGGGCAGGAGATATCATGCTGAGTGATGTATGGGAGATTACGTGTTTAGATATCCGGGATCGAGAAATAAGTGATATCAGTGCGTTGAGTGGACTGACGAATCTGGCAAACCTTGAATTGGGCAGTAATAATATCAGTGATATCAGTGCCTTGAGCGGTCTGACGAATCTGACATACCTTTGGTTGGACGGTAATAATATCAGTGATATCAGTGCCTTGAGCGGTCTGACGAATCTGGTAGATCTTTATTTGAGTTATAATAATATCAGTGATATCAGTGCGTTGAGTGGACTGACGAATCTGACAAGTCTACGTTTGGACGAAAATAATATCAGTGATATCAGTGCGTTGAGTGGACTGACGAATCTGACAGGCCTTGGATTGTACAGTAATAATATCAGTGATATCAGTGCCTTGAGCGGTCTGACGAATCTGACAATCCTTGAGTCGGATCGCAATAATATCAGTGATATCAGTGCATTGAGTGGTCTGACGAATCTGATAGATCTTGATTTGAACGAAAATAACATCAGTGATATCGGTGCATTGAGTGGACTGACGAATCTGATACGTCTTTATTTGCTAGATAATAATATCAGTGATATCAGTGCGCTGAGTGGTCTGACGAATCTGACATACCTTGAGTTGGATTGCAATAATATCAGTGATATCAGTGCGTTGAGTGGGCTGACGAACTTGGAACATCTTTATTTGGATAATAATAATATCAGTGATATCAGTGCCTTGGGTGGGCTGACGAATCTGACAGGCCTTCAATTGTCCGATAATAATATCAGTGATATCAGTGCCTTGAGTGGGCTGACGAATCTGACATACCTTTATCTGGGAAATAATAATATTAGTGACTATTCCCCTGTATCTTTTGTGCCCGATTTATATTATTAGTTGTATGTAAGTTAAGGGTCCGAAAGATAAAGCGAGAGATAAAAAAGAATCATTATTAACAGAAAGGAATTATATATGAAGAGAAAGATGATGCTTGGCAATGAAGCCATTGCCAGAGGGGCTTATGAGGCAGGGGTAAAGGTAACAAGCGCCTATCCCGGTACTCCCAGCACGGAAGTAAGTGAAAACATTGTTAAGTACGAGGGGGTATACGCCGAGTGGGCTCCCAATGAGAAGGTGGCCACGGAGGTGGCTATCGGTGCCTCCATGGCCGGTGTGCGTTCCATGTGCATGATGAAGCATGTGGGCGTGAACGTGGCCAGTGATCCCCTGTACACCGTATCGTACATCGGTGTCAACGGAGGTATGGTAATGGTGGCTGCGGATGACCCCGGTATCTACAGTTCCCAGAACGAGCAGGACACCAGAATGGTTGCCAGAGCTGCCATGGTTCCCGTGATTGAGCCCTCGGATAGTGAGGAAGCCAGAGTATTTACCAAGAGAGCTTACGAAATCTCCGAGGAGTATGATACTCCGGTTATTTTGAGAACCACCACCAGATTGTCCCATTCCCAGGGCATTGTTAATCTGGAGGACAGAGTGGTGCCCGAGGATAAACCCTATGAGAGAAATATTTCCAAGACCGTCATGATGCCCGGAATGGCAATCAAGAGACATATCTTTGTAGAGCAGAGAATGAAGCGCCTTGCGGAGGATGCCTGCACCCTGGATCTCAACAGAACCGAGTACCGCGATACCAAAATCGGCGTGATTACCAGCGGTATCCCCTATCAGTATGTGAGAGAGGCACTGCCGGAGGCTTCCGTGTTAAAGCTTGGTATGGTACATCCTCTTCCCGGGAAGCTGATTGCGGAATTTGCCGCAAAGGTTGAGAAGCTCTACATCGTAGAGGAACTGGAGCCCGTGATTGAGGAGCAGGTGAAGGCTATGGGCATTGCCTGCACCGGCAAGGAAATCTTTACCGTGCAGGGCGAGTACAGTGCCAATATGATTCGCAAGGCCATTCTCGGCGTGGAGACAGAGGTTGCCACACCTGCCCCGGTTCCTGCGAGACCTCCCATTCTCTGCCCCGGCTGTCCTCACAGAAGCACCTTCTCTGTACTGAAGAAAATGAAGCTCCACGCAGCGGGGGATATCGGCTGTTATACGCTTGGCGCCGTAGCACCTCTTGGTGTGGTGGATACGGTAGTCTGCATGGGCTCCAGTATCTCTACTCTTCATGGTATGGAAAAGGCAAAGGGGAAAGACTATATCAGGAACTGGGTGGCAGTCATCGGTGATTCCACCTTCTTACATACCGGAGTCAATTCTTTGATGAATATGGTTTACAATCAGTCCACCGGAACCGTTTTGATTCTGGATAACTCCACTACCGGCATGACCGGACATCAGGAGCATGCCGCTACCGGTAAGATGCTGAACGGGGAGCCCACTGACCCCATCCTGCTGGATGAGCTGTGCAGAGGTCTGGGGGTAAAGAATGTTGAGGTGGTAGATGCCTTTGATCAGGTCCGCCTGGAGCAGGTAATCAAGGCAGAGCTTGCCAAGGACGAAGTGTCTGTCATCATCGTACAGGCGCCCTGTGCACTGCTGAAGAGCTTTGTGCCCAAGGGCAAGTGCTTCACCATTCCCGAGAAATGCAGGAAGTGCGGTATGTGTCTCCAGCCAGGCTGCCCTGCGATTACCAAGAATGCAGACGGAACGGTAAAGATTGACGAGACCATGTGCAACGGCTGCGGACTCTGCATGCAGACCTGTAAGTTCGGAGCAATCGGACATACCTGCAATGCAGATGCAAAATAGTGCTGAGACCAGAAAGGATAAGGTTGAGATGACAGAGACAAAGAATATTATGATAGTTGGTGTCGGAGGTCAGGGAACATTGCTGACCAGCCGTATTCTCGGCGGACTTGCCATAGAAGCCGGTTTTGATGTGAAGATTTCCGAAGTACACGGAATGGCCCAGAGAGGCGGCAGCGTGGTGACCTATGTACGCTACGGAGAAGCTGTGGCAGAGCCGATTGTGGAAGAAGGTCAGGCAGATATCCTGATTGCTTTCGAGAGATTGGAAGCATTGCGTTATGCGCACTTCCTGAAGAAAGACGGAATCCTTATTATTAACGATCAGAGAATCGACCCCATGACGGTGGTTACCGGTGCTGCGGAGTACCCGGAAAATATCATTGAGGATCTGGGCTCCAAATACAAGGTAGTTTCCCTGAACGCTATGGAGGAAGCATTGAAGCTCGGCAATTCCAAGGTGTTCAATACCGTGATTCTGGGCGCCGCTGCCAGAAACATGGAGTTTGACAAGGCAGCCTGGGTTCAGGTGATCGAGTCCACCGTTCCGCCCAAGACCAGGGAAATCAATCTGACTGCTTTTGAAGCAGGATATGCATTGCCATAAATAATCAGGAACTATTACAGGGCGGAATGGCTCTGAATAGTTGCGTATTGGAGGATAACATGCCCATTACAGAGATTTTGGAAAGAAATGCCAGGGAGTTCGGCAACGATATCTGTCTGGTGGAAATAAACCCTGATGTGCAGGAGAAGAGAAGAGTCACCTGGAGAGACTATGACCTGGTGGAAAACACTTCCCTGACCAGCTATCGGAGGGAGATTACCTGGAGCGTATTCAACGAGAAGGCAAACCGTATGGCGAACCTGTTGATTTCCAGGGGAATTAAAAAGGGGGACAAGGTAGGAATTCTGTTGATGAACTGCCTGGAGTGGCTGCCCATTTATTTTGGCATCCTGAAAGCGGGAGCATTGGCGGTTCCCTTGAACTTCCGCTATGTGGCGGATGAGATTAAGTACTGCGTGGAACTGGCGGAAGTGGATGTGCTGGTCTTTGGACCTGAGTTTATCGGCAGAGTGGAAGAAATCGTTGACGAGATTGACGAGAAGAGAATTCTTTTCTATGTCGGCGGTGACTGCCCCTCTTTTGCGGAGGACTATGACAAGCTGTCTGCGAACTGTTCCAGTATTGCACCGGATATCAAACTGACGGATGATGATTATGCTGCAATCTATTTTTCCTCCGGGACCACAGGATTCCCGAAAGCAATCTTACATAAGCATCGCAGCCTGATGCATGCAGCGGCTGTGGAGCAAAATCACCATGGACAGACCAGAGAGGATGTGTTCCTTTGTATCCCGCCTCTTTACCATACAGGTGCCAAAATGCACTGGTTCGGCAGCTTCCTGGTAGGTGGCAAGGCGGTACTTTTGAAGGGTGTCACACCCAAGACTATTTTGGAAACCGTATCCAGGGAAGGCTGTACCATTGTCTGGCTGCTGGTACCCTGGGCACAGGATATTCTGCTCGCCATCGAGCGTGGGGAAGTAAAGCTGGAGGATTATAAGCTGGATCAGTGGAGACTGATGCATATCGGCGCCCAGCCCGTGCCTCAGAGCCTGATCAAGCGTTGGAAGGAGATCTTCCCTCATCACCGGTATGACACCAACTACGGTCTCAGCGAGTCCATTGGTCCCGGTGCGGTACACCTGGGCGTTGAGAACATCCACAAGGTTGGCGCCATCGGTATCCCCGGTTATGGCTGGGAGGTTCGGATCGTGGATGACCGGGGGCAGGAAGTGCAGGGCGAGGATGTAGGAGAATTGATCCTGAAGGGACCCGGTGTCATGGAGTGCTACTACAATGACCCGAAGGCTACCGCAGAGACCCTGAAGGACGGCTGGCTCTATACCGGAGACATGGCACGCAGAGATGAAGACGGCTTCATCTATCTGGTAGACCGCAAGAAGGATGTGATCATCAGCGGCGGTGAAAACATTTATCCCGTACAGATTGAGAACTTCCTCAGCAAGCATCCTGCCATCAAGGACAATGCAGTCATCGGCCTGCCTGACAAACGTCTCGGTGAGATTTCAGCTGCAATCATTGAGTGCAAGCCGGGAATGACTCTCACGGAAGAAGAAGTCATGGAGTTCTGTAAGGAGCTCCCCAGATACAAGCGCCCCAGAAGATTCATTTTTGCCCAGGTGCCCAGAAACGCTACCGGCAAGATTGAGAAACCCAAGCTTCGCAAGCTGTATCATTCCGAGAATCTGGTGGATGCCCAGAATAAGGGTTGATGGAATAACTTGATATTGTAACTGTAGACGGCGGCGATTATCCCTTAGGGTTCATCGTCACCGTCTTTTGCAACTTTTCAGATTAATTAAGGTAAATCAGAATGCGTATTGCAAAGTGTATTATTTTAATGTTTATGGTATTGTTCGGATTTGTGATGCAAAACGAAATCTTTCACAGATATATAGGAGGAGTTGGCGCAGACCGATATCTGTCAATGACGCTATCCTATTCTTTGGAAGACGGAGGAACTGAATATGCCGAGTTAATCAACGATATAGAAAATATAGCAAAAGAAAAGGGAGTACATCCGTATGCTATAGTGAGCGAATCAACTTCAGATATAGAACACAGAATCAATATATATTGTGATGAATTTGTAAAAACGGAGTTACAGTGTAGGGATGGAGTTTACGAAAAAGAATACAAATCCTTTTCTTCCGGTAATTCAACGGTCTCTTATTATGGCTTTTCTGATTTGAAAAGGAATGACAGGCAGTATGTTTCCGGTGTTTTATTCCTTGGAGAGAAATCAGATGTCATGGATCTTTATGAGAAACTTGCCACCAAATATGAGATTTCCCATCCTGTGATTTCGGAAGGAAATGAGGCAGACATGACCTGCACAATATGGGTAACAATTGATGTTATTATGGTGTTGATGACGGTGATGCTGATTGCTGCTCGTAGAAAAGAGGTTGTCGTTAAGGTTTCCATGGGACAGAATCCCCAAATGTTGATTGTAAAGAATATATTGACAGAAATATCTTTGGATTTTTGTGTATTCATCATCATTAAGTGGTTTTGCTCGTATTTTATATCCGGCGAATACATGGAAAAAGAGTTTACAATCATATACGCTTTAGGGAGTGTCGTGTCTGCACTTCTTTATCTTTGGTTTGCAGTGTATGATATCAAAATAGCATTCTCGAATTTATTTGTCTCAAAGAATGTTTTAAAGGTGATTTATCTGACAAAATTTATCGTGACGGTCGGAACCATTTTTACGGTATGTACAAACTATGAATTGATGAATCAGAAAAAACTATCTTTGTATGATGATAAATTGATTCAAAAATACGAAGATTATTGTTACATAACCATTTCTTCCCTAAATCCAACGCAGGTAATAAGAGGAGAAAGCTATGATAAAGTCTACGATATTGCAAACCAAATATATGTGAACGGATATGAAGAGTTTGCGCCGGTTGTCAGTACTTTGGTATTAAAAGATGATGATAAGAAAGCGGACTATGTACTCGTCAATGAGCATGGAGCAGACACAATTGCAAATTTTCTTGAAGAGAGTGATATTCCCGGTGATGCTGATGTAGTTGTTTTTGTTCCGAAAAGATTCAATAATAAAGAGGTTTTGGCGGAGATTGATTATTGCCTGTCAAAGATTATTTGTGACAGGAAAGATTTGAAAATCAAAACGATTGAATATGAGGGTAATAAGACTTATTCCTATGTGGATAGAAATCTGGAGAACAATATAAACAAAATAAAAAATCCAATCATCATCTATGCCGGATTTCCCGGAAGTCAATACAAAGACTTGCTTTGTATTAGTGATATAAAAAATGTTATGTTTAAGATAGAAAGCGATGTCGCTAAGCTTGAGAACGATTTTCAACTGCGAAAATGGGGATTTAAGGTTATTCTGACAAATGTAGCGGAACGATTTCGATACTATAATTCCGGTCTCAAGCAAGTGATTTCCTTTTGCAGTGCCATTTCAGTGTTTATGCTTTTACTTCAGACAATTTTGATTTATATTGTGGTTTTATTTGAATACAGGAATAATGCCATGGAATTATCTATAAAGAAGATTTTAGGATATGGATTTGGACAAAGGTGTTGGTTACTATTGTTGAAGTCCGGTATTTATGGTATTGCAGCTACGGTAATCAGTATCATGATTGGTTTGTTCAGTGGCTTATATCGTCCGATGAATGGTCTGATTCAGGGTGTTATCATTATTTTGGGTGAAATGATTATGGATATGTGTTTTGTTATGAAAAATGAAAGAACGGATACAATGAAAGTCCTAAAGGGGGGATGTCTGTAATGGTAGAAATTGTGAATATGAGTAAAAGCTTTCATGAAAAAACACTATTTAAAGATTATAATCTTAAGATTCCCGATGGGGCATTTGTAGTGATTCATGGTAAAAGCGGCACGGGCAAAACAACTCTGCTCAACATTATCGGAGGATTGGAAAAGATAGATGATGGACAGGTTTTAGTGAATGGAATTGATATTTCAAAGAAAAAGAATAAAAAGAATTTTTACCGCTATACAGTGGGTTTCCTATTTCAGAATTTCGCACTGGTGGATGGAAAAACAGTGAGACAGAATTTAGAGATGGTGTCTCCGACTTTTCGGACAGATATTTCTATCGAAGATGCGTTAACGGGTGTGGGACTAAAGGGATATGATACTAAGAAGGTATATACGTTATCCGGTGGAGAACAACAGAGGGTGGCGCTGGCAAGACTGATGATCAAGAAATGCGAATTAATCCTGGCGGATGAACCAACGGGATCTCTTGATCCGGAAAATACGAGAATGGTAATGAACATATTAAAAAATATCAACAAAGAGGGAAAGACAATAATTATTGTAACACACAACGAGGAGATTGTAAGGGATGCAGAATATAAAATCGAATTATAAAATCTTATATTTTTTCGGATTGCTCCTGGTATCAGGTCTGATCATATATGATGTTGTAAGCACTATATATCTGAATAACAAATATTGTAATGTTATTGATTACGATACTGAGCGGCGCAGATATTGTGAGGTTAGTGGAAATGAATATATCATGTCCGGCAGGTGTAATCTTGCAAGGTGGAATATTGCTACGGCAGTACAAATCTTTGACGTATATTATGATGAGAAAAATCCAAATGTCACTGTTACATTAGAGATAATGGAAGATAAATTAGGCAGAAGGGAATTTAAGATTGGATTTAACAATGGGGGTGATTATGATTGGGGAGGATATATTTATTTTGATAAAAACGGGAATCCGGTTTCGAGACATGGTGAAAGTATAGATAAGAACTCGGTCCGGATTTTGCAGTCCCTGCGTGAGGAAGCAGAAAGGGCAGTTTTTCTGGCAAACACTAAGTGGAATCTTGGTTTCTCCATCAACTATGACAGTTAAGAAGCAATCCCCTTTTTTCGATGTTCAGAATCGAAGGAAAGGGGTGTTTTTTGCTTGCCCCCAATATTGACAGTCGGGCAAAAAAAATATATCATATAACATAAAATGTAGAATAAGAAATGCGTAGATATCAGAAGAGAGCTACGCAATAAGGAGAAGGAAAATGGCACTGACAAAGAAGCCTGTGACAGGTATGAAGGACATTTTGCCGGAGGAGATGCAGATACGCGATTACGTCATCAGCGTGATCAAGGAGACCTATGGCAAATTCGGATTTACTTCCATCGAGACTCCCTGTGTGGAGAATATTGCGAATCTGACCAACAAGCAGGGTGGCGATAATGAGAAGCTGATCTTTAAGATTTTGAAGAGAGGTGAGAAGCTGAATGTGGAGGCAGCTACCACTGAGGAAGAGGTTGTGGACGGCGGTCTGCGCTATGACCTGACCGTGCCCCTGGTTCGTTTTTATTCCAATAATTCCGCACAGCTCCCCATGCCCTTCAAGGCACTTCAGATGGGAAACGTGTGGCGTGCGGACAGACCTCAGAGAGGACGTTACCGCCAGTTCATGCAGTGCGATATCGATATCCTGGGAGAACCCTCCAACCTGGCGGAGATTGAGCTGATTCTGGCTACCACCACTACCATCAGCAGACTGGGCTTTAAGAATTTCCGGATTCGTATCAACGACAGACGTATCCTGAAGGCTATGGCCGCTTATGCCGGCTTTGCCGAGGAGAGCTACGAGAGTGTGTTCATCACCCTGGACAAGATGGACAAGATCGGTATCGAGGGGGTAAAGGCAGAGCTTCTGGAGAATGGCTTCGGTGAGGAGCAGTGTGACAAATATCTTGCCCTGTTTACGGAGATTGAGAATTCCGCAGACGGTGTGGAGTGCCTGATGGAGCGCCTGGGAGAGTATCTGGACGGAGAAGTCATGAATTCCTTCAGAGAGATTCTTTCCAGCGTCAGAGCGGTACAGGCAGATACCTTTGAACTGGTATTTGATCCTACGTTGGTGCGCGGTATGAGTTATTATACCGGTACTATTTTTGAGATTGCCATGCCGGAATTCGGCGGTAGCTGCGGTGGCGGCGGCCGTTATGATAAGATGGTGGGCAAGTTCACCGGTCAGGATGTTCCTGCCTGCGGATTTTCCATTGGCTTCGAGCGCATAGTACTTCTGCTGATGGAGAGCGGTTTTAAGGTTCCCGCACAGCCTGCCAGGGTTGCATATCTGATCGAAAAGGGAGTTGCGGGAGAGGAGCTCTGTAAGGTGATTGCCCAGGCTCAGGCGGCCAGACAGGAAGGCAGACAGGTGCTGGTGGCAAGAATGAACAAGAACAAGAAGTTCCAGAAGGAACAGTTGCAAAAAGAGGGCTATGAGGAATTCGTGGAGTTTTATAAGGATCCGTTGAAGCAGTAAGCGTCTCAAAACAGGTAACGTTTCAGAACAGTGAGAGCATTCACAAAGCAGATATTTTCGGAGGAGAATAGATATGGCACAGGTATTTATGAGATTTCCCGGCGGCAAGCTGAAAGCCTTGACCTTCAGCTATGATGACGGTGTGGAGCAGGATGTAAGGCTGATTGAAATATTTAAGAAATACGGACTCCGTGCGACCTTTAATCTGAACAGTGGGGTGTATGCACCGGAGGGAACCGTATATCCCGAGGGACAGATTCATCGCAGAATGAGTGAGTCGCAGGTGAGTGAGCTGTACCGTCAGGATGGAATCGAGGTGGCGGTTCACGGTTCCACACACCCCTGGCTGGATCACATGCCTGTCAATATGTGTACCAAGGATTTGTTTGATGACAGATGTAAGCTGGAGGAGCAGTTTGGCACTCTGGTAAGGGGTATGGCATATCCCTTCGGTACGTATTCGGATGATGTGGTTGCCTGCATGAGAAGCGTGGGAATCGTGTATTCCAGAACCGTACAGTCCACTCATGACTTCAATATGCCCGGGGACTGGATGAGACTGCCGGCTACCTGTCACCACAACGATCCGAAACTGATGGAGCTGGCGCATCGTTTTCTGGAGGAGAGCTCCTGGGGCAGACCCTGGATGTTCTATCTCTGGGGTCACAGCTATGAGTTTGAGGAGCACAACAACTGGGAGGTCATCGAGGAGTTTGCGAAGCTGATGTCCGGCAGGGATGACATCTGGTATGCGACCAATATCGAGATTTACGACTATCAGGATGCATTTAAGAGGCTTCTTTTCAGCATGGATGGCAGTATGGTGAAGAATCCTACCGCCTATGAGCTGTGGTTCTTCCTGAATGGTAAGGAATACAGTGTTAAGCCCGGCGAGACCAAGAAGATTGAGAACGAATAGAGGAAATGAGGTTAATGTTATGGCAGAATCAATGAAGGGATTAAAGCGTACCCATCGTTGTGCAGAGCTGTCCGCCGCCAATATCGGCGAGACTGTTACAGTGATGGGATGGGTGAACAAATCAAGAAATAAGGGAGGCATCATCTTTACGGATCTTCGAGACCGTTCCGGAATCCTCCAGGTCATTTTTGAGGAAAGTGACTGTGGAGCGGAGAATTTCGAGAAGGCGGAGAAGCTCAGAAGTGAGTTCGTCATTGCGGCAGTGGGCAGGGTCGAGAGACGTGCCGGTGCAGTCAATGAGAATCTGGCAACCGGTGAGATAGAGGTAAGAGCTACCTCTGTCCGCATTCTTGCAGAGTCTGAGACCCCTCCGTTCCCTATCGAGGCAGATTCCAAGACCAAGGAGGAGCTGCGTCTGAAATATCGCTATCTGGATCTGAGAAGACCGGATATCCAGAAGAATCTGATTCTGCGCAGCAAGATTTCTACCACCATCAGGGCGTTCCTCAGCGAGGAAGGCTTCCTGGAGATCGAGACACCTATTTTGAACAAATCAACTCCTGAGGGAGCAAGAGACTATCTGGTGCCCAGCCGCGTACATCCGGGCTCCTTTTATGCATTGCCTCAGTCCCCTCAGATCTTTAAGCAGCTTCTGATGTGTTCCGGCTATGACAGATATTTCCAGATTGCCAGATGCTTCAGAGATGAGGACCTGCGTGCAGACAGACAGCCGGAGTTTACCCAGGTAGACCTGGAAATGTCCTTTGTGGACGTGGACGATGTGATTGACGCTACGGAGAGAATGGTAGCTAAGGTCTGCAAGGAAGCCATCGGTCTGGAGGTGCAGCTTCCTATTATGCGCATGACCTGGGATGAGGCAATGAACCGCTATGGTTCCGACAAGCCCGATACCCGCTTTGGCATGGAACTGCAGGATGTATCCGAAGTGGTAAAGGGCTGTGGTTTCGGTGTGTTTACCGGTGCTCTTGAGGCAGGCGGCAGTGTCAGAGGTATCAATGTAAAGGGACAGGCGGAGATGCCCAGGAAGAAGATTGATGCTCTGGTAGAATTTGCAAAGGGCTATGGCGCCAAGGGACTGGCATATCTTTCCGTCATGCCCGACGGAACCTATAAGTCCTCCTTTGCCAAGTTCATGACGGAGGAGGAGCTGAAGAAGCTGGTGGAAGCCATGAAGGGCGAGGCCGGAGACCTGCTTCTCTTTGCGGCAGACAGGTTGAAGATTGTATGGTCTGTTCTCGGTGCTCTGCGCTGCGAACTGGCAAAACAGCTGGATATGATAGACAATAATAAATTCAATTTCCTGTGGGTAACAGAATTCCCTCAGTTTGAGTGGAGCGACGAGGAGGAGCGCTTTGTTGCCATGCATCATCCCTTCACCATGCCTATGGAGGAGGATTTGGATCGGCTGGAATCCGATCCCGGAAGTGTTCGCGCCAAGGCATATGATATTGTGTTAAATGGCGTAGAGCTGGGCGGCGGAAGTGTGAGAATCTTCCAGAGCGATATTCAGGAGAAAATGTTCCGGGCTCTGGGCTTTACCAACGAGAAGGCTCACGAGCAGTTCGGCTTCCTGCTGGATGCGTTCAAGTACGGAGTTCCCCCTCATGCAGGTCTGGCCATCGGTCTTGACCGTTTCGTCATGCTGCTGGTGAAGGCGGAGAGCATCAGAGAGGTCATCGCATTCCCCAAGGTAAAGGATGCCTCCTGTCTCATGTCAGAGTGTCCCGGACCCGTAGATGAAAAGCAGCTGGTAGAGCTGGGATTGTCAATTGAAAAACAGGAAACAGAAGAAGAGCAACCGTAAGAGTGGAGTATGCAGGATGAATCTGATTAAAAAAATTGGCTTTGCCTTGTTAGGTGGCGTTCTTTGCGCATTCTTGACGGCACCGGTGAGTGCCCGCGCCGAGAGCCCAAGTGCGACGGAAATTATCAAAGAGATGAAAATAGGCTGGAACCTGGGGAACTCCCTGGAAAGCTTTGGAGACTGGACCTCCGGGCTTGATCTGGAGACAGCCTGGGGCAATCCCAGGACCACAAAGGAAATGATTGACAGGATTGCCGAGCTGGGCTTCAGTACGGTGAGAATTCCGGTATCATGGGGGAAGCATACTTCAGGACCGGATTACCGGATTGATGCGGAATGGATGGCCAGGGTAAAGACGGTCGTGGATTATTGCAGAGAGAATGATCTCTATGTGATTCTTAACATCCATCATGATGATCAGACCGGGTATTTTTGCCCTACCTCCGACAGATTTGAGGAGACAAACAAGTTCGTCACCTGTGTGTGGGAGCAGGTTGCCGCAGAATTTGCGGATTATGATTATCATCTGGTCTTTGAGGTGTTCAACGAGCCCAGAATTGTGGGCAGTACATATGAATGGTGGTTTGATATCAACAATCCTCCTGCAGAGGTACTGGATGCAGTGGAATGTATCAACAAAATCAACCGGAACGGACTGGATACGATTCGGGCTGCCGGCGGTAACAATGCCACCAGACTGGTAATGTGTCCCGGCTATGACGCCTCCATTGACGGAGCCAGAATCTCCGGATATCAGCTTCCGGAGGATAAAGCGAACATGGTTGGCGTTGCCATTCATGCATACACTCCGTATAATTTTGCCATGAACGTGAATACTTCTGAGGGAGCAGGCACACAATTTACCGCTTCCTTTAAAGGAGAACTGGATTGGTTTTTTAACGAAGTAAACAATAATTTTGTCTCAAAGAATATTCCTGTTTACATCGGTGAATTCGGTGCCACAGACAAGGCCAACACGGAAGAAAGAGTGAAGTGGGCAGAATATTACACCAAAAAGTGCGCAGATATGGGCATTGCCTGCATGGTATGGGACAATAATGTCCCCGAAAAAGGTGCAGATAAGGGAGAGCGCTTCGGAGTGCTGAACAGAAGTACCCTGGAGGTGTATGATACCGCCTATGTCAATGCACTGTTGAAATATCTGGGAACGAAGGGTGAGTATTTCAAAGCAGATGACGGATTAGAGGACAAGGACAAAGATTCTCAAGGTGAGGATTCCAGGGATGGGTCCGGAAAAGACAAGGATTCTGAAGACAAGGACACTGAGGATAAGGACTCTAAAGACAAGGACACTGAGGATAAGGACACCGAGAAAGACTCCGGGAGCCCAACTTCTATTTTGTCCATAGCGGTCTGGCTCATCGCCGGCACAGTATTGTGTGTTCTTGGTATCGTACTTTTTGTGGTGGTTCTTGTAAAAGGGAAAAAGAAAAAAGAGACATCTGATTAACTGCAGATGTGGAGAATCTGATATGCAGGATAGAGTTTATCTTCTGAACCTGGAGGAATTATTGGACAGTGATGATTCTTCTTTGGTACAGAGTGTCGACGCCAGACTGGATTCCCATCGTCTGGAGAAGGTGAGTCGAATACAAGGCAGGACAGCCCGGGCGGCAAGCCGCGGAGCCGGACTGCTGTTGCAGAAGGCTGTGGCGGAGCGAAAGCTTACCGCAGCTTTTTTGCGAAGGTTTACTGTCAGTGAATTATTGGCGGAAATGACAGAGGAAAATTATCCCCTATCGCTGAATTATGGTTATGGTGCCCATGGGAAACCATACTTAAAGGATATCCCGGTTCAGTTCAGTATTTCTCATTCGGGCACTTATGTGCTGTGTGCGGTGTCCGAGAGAGAAATAGGTGCCGACCTTCAAAAGATGGAAGAGGGGAAAAGGCTGCATCAAATCGCAGAACGCTTTTTCTCAGATGAAGAGAAACGGTTTCTTGCCGATTGTGCCGGGGAGGATCTGGTTAAGAATTTCTATCAGCTATGGACGAAAAAGGAAGCACTGGGAAAGCTGACCGGGGAAGGCATCTTTACCGGGCTGATAACCGAAGCTGTATCGGCCAGAAACGATATAGAATGGTTGGAACCTCCGGCGCCGGAGGGTTATGCACTCAGCATCTGTCGTAAGAAATCTACCATTTCATAGATTCCCTCCCATCCCGCACTTGGGTTTCCGCCAAGACCTGCATATTCCACACAGTCCGCTATGGAATATGCAGGTCTCGCAGCGAAGAAACCCGGGCGCAGGATGGGACAAAACAAAGAAACAGGAGTTACAAAATGAAGAGATTACTCAAATATCTGAAGGATTACAAAAAAGAGTCGGTTCTGGCCCCCCTTTTTAAGCTGTTGGAGGCCTTTTTTGAACTGATGGTACCTCTTGTTATGGCAAGTATCATAGACAAGGGGATCGGAGGTCAGGATACGGGACACATCGTGAAGATGGGACTGTGTCTGCTGGTGCTGGCTGTGATCGGTTTGGTTGCCGCCGTTACGGCTCAGTTTTTTGCGGCGAAGGCAGCCGTGGGATTCTCGACCAAGCTTCGTCAGGCTTTGTTTGATCATATTCAGGGGCTGAATTTTACCAATATTGACAAAGCCGGTACCTCCACCATGATCACCCGGATGACCAGCGACATCAATCAGGTACAGTCCGGGGTTAATATGGTACTGAGATTGTTCCTCAGATCCCCCATTATCGTATTTGGTGCCATGATTATGGCATTTACCATTGATGTCAAAAGTGCGATGATTTTTGTGGTGGCGATTCCGCTGCTGGCAGTGGTAGTCTTTGGCATCATGATGTGGACCATGCCTTTGTATAAAAAGGTACAGTCGAATCTGGATAAGGTACTGGGCATCACCAGAGAGAATCTCACCGGTGTGCGTGTGATTCGTGCCTTTCATAAGGAAGAGGAGGAAGAGAAGCGCTTCTGTGATTATACGGAAGCCCTGGCGGACAGTCAGACCTTTGTGGGCAAAATCAGCGCTATCATGAATCCTGTGACCTATATTGTGGTAAACGGCGCAATCATTGCCTTGATCTATTGCGGAGCCATCCAGGTAAATCTGGGCAATCTGTCCCAGGGTGAGGTCATCGCCATTGTTAACTACATGTCGCAGATTCTGGTGGAACTGGTAAAGCTGGCGAACCTGATCGTTACCATCACAAAAGCACTTGCCTGTGCCGACCGGATTGCAGGTGTGTTTGAGATAGAGAACGGATCTGTCCTCAGAGAGAGTGAGGAAGGTTCCGCAGATCATAAGATGCAGGGTGGGGAAATTCCATTCCTTGTGTTTGATCATGTATCCCTGACCTATGCGGGGGCCGGTGCGGAAACCTTACATGATATGAATTTCGAAGTGAGAAAGGGAGAGACTGTTGGTATCATCGGTGGAACAGGCTCCGGCAAGTCTTCTCTGGTGAATCTGATCCCTGGCTTCTATCCTGTGACCGGGGGCGCGATTCGTCTGAATGGAACGGATATCAGGAATATGTCCGAAAATGAGCTTCGGAACCGTGTGGGTATGGTACCTCAGAAGGCAGTGCTGTTCAAGGGAACCATCCGCAGCAACCTGCAGTGGGGCAAGGAGGATGCCACGGAGGAAGAGATGTGGCAGGCAATTGATACCGCCCAGGCAAGAGAAGTGGTAGAGGGAAAGATTGGCAAGCTGGATGCCGAGGTGGCACAGAACGGCAAGAATCTCTCCGGCGGTCAGAGACAGAGACTCACCATTGCCAGAGCCCTGGTGAAAAAGCCTGAGATACTGATTCTGGATGACAGCGCCTCAGCCCTTGATTATGCAACGGATGCGAAGCTCCGCGCAGCCCTTCGGGAACTGGAAGGGAACACCACAACCTTTATTGTCTCCCAGAGAGCTTCCACCATTCGTCATGCTGACAAGAT
Organism: uncultured Lachnospiraceae bacterium; assembly: GCA_945621435.1. Lineage (GTDB taxonomy): Bacteria > Bacillota > Clostridia > Lachnospirales > Lachnospiraceae > Acetatifactor. The sequence goes on along the minus strand of CALZBR010000002.1, from coordinate 49,141 downwards.
TATCGTGTTGGATGACGGCGAGATGGCCGGTCTCGGAACCCATGATGAGCTGATGAAGAATTGTGATGTCTATCGTGAGATATACTTCTCACAGTATCCCGAGGAACGGTTGAAGGCAGCAAAGGAAGGAGGCAGGTAAGATGGCTCATTCAACAGAAAAGAAGAATACAAGCCAAATGACAACATTAAAAACGGTTTTGCAATATATCAGAAAGTATTGGCTCCTTGTGGGACTGTCACTGATACTGGCAGCGGTTACCGTGGTGCTTACCCTGTACATTCCTATTCTGACCGGTAACGCGGTGGACCTCCTGTTGGGAAAGGATGCGGTAAAGTTTGACGGCGTTTTTGCCATTTTAAAGAAAATAGGCATTGCCATGCTGCTGACAGCGGCGGCGCAGTGGGTCATGAACACCTGCAACAACCACATAACCTATCATGTGGTAAAGGATATCAGGGAACGGGCGTTTCACAGGCTGGAAGAATTACCTCTGAAATATCTGGATTCCCGGTCCTATGGTGATATTGTGAGCAGAGTCATTGCAGATGTGGATACCTTTGCCGACGGTTTGCTGATGGGATTCACCCAGCTGTTTACCGGGGTTCTGACGATTCTGGGCACCCTGCTTTTCATGCTGGTGACCAATGTCCCCATCACTTTGGTGGTAGTGTGTATAACACCTGTTTCCTTCCTGGTGGCAAAGTTTATTGCCTCCAGAACCTATTCCATGTTCAAGCTGCAGTCCGAGACCAGAGGAGAGCAGACCTCGCTGATCGAGGAGATGATTGGAAATCAGAAGGTGGTGAAAATATTTGCCAGGGAAGAAAAGGTAAAGGAGCAGTTTGCAGAGATTAACGGCAGGCTGGAAAAATGCTCCCTGAAGGCAATTTTCTTCTCCTCCCTGACCAATCCCTGTACCCGTTTTGTCAATAGTCTGGTGTATGCCGGCGTTGGAATCTTCGGAGCACTGTTAGCCATCCGTGGCGGTATCAGTGTGGGACGCCTTTCCTGTTTCCTGAGCTATGCGAACCAGTACACCAAGCCCTTCAATGAGATATCAGGGGTGATTACGGAATTGCAGAATGCTTTGGCCTGTGCGGCACGTATCTTTGAGCTGATTGATGAGGAACCCCAGGTACCGGAGGTTCCGGATGCTTATGTTTTGGAAAATGTGAGAGGGAATGTGAAGCTGGAGAACGTGTCCTTCAGCTATGTCCCTGAGAAGAAGTTGATTGAGAACTTCAATCTGGAGGTAAAGCCCGGTCAGCGTGTGGCCATCGTGGGACCTACCGGCTGCGGCAAGACTACACTGATCAATCTGCTCATGCGGTTTTACGATGTCAACAGCGGCAGGATACTGGTGGAGGGTAAGGATATCCGGGAGATGACCAGAGGCAGTCTGAGAACCTCGTACGGTATGGTGCTGCAGGAGACCTGGCTGAGATCCGGAACCATTCGCGATAATATCTGTATGGGCAGGCCGGAGGCTACGGAAGACGAAGTCATAGCTGCAGCCAAGGCTGCGCATGCCCACAGCTTTATCAAACGTCTGCCGGAGGGGTATGACACCGTGATCACGGAGGACGGCGGAAGCCTTTCCCAGGGGCAGAAGCAGCTGCTCTGCATTGCAAGGGTGATGCTGTGTCTTCCGCCCATGCTGATCCTGGATGAGGCGACCTCCTCCATTGATACCAGAACCGAGCTGAGGATCCAGAATGCCTTTGCCACCATGATGGAGGGCAGGACCAGCTTTATTGTGGCTCATCGTCTGTCCACCATCCAGGAAGCGGATATTATTCTGGTGATGAAGGATGGTAATATCATCGAGCAGGGAAATCACGAAACGCTACTGGCCGCCGGCGGTTTCTATGCGAATCTTTACAATGCTCAGTTTGCGGGTTGAGTCTATTGATATTTTGCCGAATTTATGAAAAAAGTTTCCGGAAATGCCCATGAAATCAAGGTTGCAACTGTCGGTTGACAAATTGAAAAGTCGAATTGATAGCCTGCAACCGCCTTTTCTGATAAGGTGATGACATCAACGAAGGGGCGGAAAGCCGGAAAGGAAAAAATATGATTTTAGCAGACAAGATAATGAACGAAAGAAAAAAGAACGGTTGGTCACAGGAGGAGCTGGCGGAGAAATTATCCGTATCCAGACAATCCGTGTCCAAGTGGGAAGGGGCACAGGCGGTGCCGGATCTGCAGAAGATCATTGCCATGTCAGAGGTCTTCGGCGTGAGCATCGATTACCTGTTAAAGGATGAGGTGGAGGCCCAGGAGCCTCAGGCGACTGCGGAGATTACGCTGGAGGATTCCAGGCATGAGCCTCCCCTTCGCAAGGTATCCATGGAGGAAACCAATGAATATTTACATACGGTAAAGAAGACCACACCGGCCTTGGCCAACGCTGTGATGCTTTGCATCTATGCTCCCATTATACTGATTGTGCTTGCCGGTCTCTCCGAAGGCGGATTCTTCGGCATCTCGGAGGAGGCTGCAGCGGGAATCGGACTGCTGGCATTGTTTGGCTGCATAGCCTTTGCGGTGTATCAGTTTATTATTACCGGCTCCAAGCTGGATAAATATAAATTCCTGGAGTATGAAAACATCGACACCGGTTACGGCGTATCCGGTATGGTAAAGCAGAAGAAAGAAGAGTATCAGGATAAATATATCCGCTTCATGGCGCTTGGTGTGATCCTGTGTGTCATCAGTGTTGTCCCGCTGATTGTGGGTGCCTGCATGATGAAACTGCCGGAGAACACGGAGGATGCAGTGATGACTGCGCTGGTAGGACTTCTGCTGTTAATGGTCGGTGCAGGCGTTAATATGATCATCAGAGTATCCTGTATCATGGAAAGCTACAAAAAACTGTTGGAGGAAGGGGATTTCGATAAATCCAACAAGAGACATGAAAAGAAGAGACAGCGGGTCCACACTATCTACTGGAGCCTTGTGACCGCCATCTATCTTGCTGTCAGTTTTTATAACATGCAATGGGATGTCAGCTGGATTGTCTGGCCCGTGGCAGCTGTTTTATTTCCTGTTTGTTCGGGGATTGCAGAGCTGATCTGGAAAGAAAACTGATTTGAGGCAAAACATACACGAATGGGATTCCTCCCGCATAGCTTATAAAAAAGCTATGTGGGAGTTTTTTTATGGCACTTGTTGTAATCGATGCCGGTCACGGAGGGGCAAACCCGGGAGCCACGTACCGGGGGCGGCAGGAAAAGGACGATGCCCTGGCGCTGGCTCTTGCGGTGGGAGATATTCTTGAGAGAAACGGGATAGAGGTATACTATACCAGAACCACGGATGTCTATGAGTCCCCTTTTCAGAAGGCCATGGAGGGAAATGCCGTAGGCGCGGACTATTTTGTTTCCATTCATCGCAATTCCAGTCCATACCCGAATCAGTATACCGGGGTGGAGACACTTGTGTACAACCGATACGGTGAGGCGGCAAGGCTGGCAGCAAACATAAATGAGCAGTTAGAGATGGTGGGATTTGTGAATCAGGGGGTGAATGAGCGTCCCAACCTGGTAGTGCTGAACCGGACGAACATGCCGGCAGTGCTGGTGGAGGTGGGCTTTATCAATACAGACGCGGACAATCAGCTTCTGGATGATCGCTTTTATGATGTGGCACAGGCAATCGCGGATGGCATCATCGAAACCCTGCGTACAAGATGACTTTACTTTTATTTTACGAATTTATTACTCCGGTATGATATTTTCCTTTTGCACTATCGCGTATGATTGGATGTGTAAGAAAGAAATCAAGACGGGATAATCCCGCAGGAATGGAGGAAAATTATGAAAACAATCGGTAAGAGTAGTAAGAAGCTGAAGGCGTTGCTTGGTGCCTGCCTGGTAGGTGTGCTGTGTATGACGGGCTGTGGTGCGGCTGCCGGTGCAGGCAGTTCAGGAAATGATGCAGGTAACGGAACCGGTACGGGAGCAGGCGGCAGTAATACCACAGTGAATACAGAGCTGTCCGGTTCCATTCAGCTGGTAGGCAGCACATCCATGGAGAAGCTGTCCAATGCACTGGCAGAAAGCTTTATGGATAAGTATCCGGATGTGGAGGTGACTGCAGAATTCGTGGGCTCCGGTGCAGGAATTGAGGCCGTGACCACAGGAACTGCTGACATCGGCAATTCTTCCCGTAATCTGAAGGATACGGAAAAAGCAGCCGGCGCAGTGGAAAATGTAGTGGCTATCGACGGAATCGCGGTATGCACCCACAAGGATAACACGGTTACGAATCTGACGGTTCAGCAGCTGAAGGATATTTATACCGGTAAGGTGACAAACTGGTCCGAGCTTGGCGGCAAGGATGCACCCATCATCGTTGTGGGACGAGAGGCCGGAAGCGGAACCAGAGGAGCCTTTGAGGAGCTTTTAAAGATTGAGAATGAATGCGCTTATGCCAATGAGCTGGATACCACCGGCGCTGTCATGGCGAAGGTCGGTTCTACTCCCGGTGCCATCGGGTATGTCTCTCTGGATGTCATAGACGACAGTGTTCTCGCCCTGTCGCTGGAAGGGGTTGAGCCTACCGCAGAGAACATCAAGGCGGGCAGCTATTGCCTGAGCAGACCCTTTATCATGGCAACCAAGGGGGAGATTACCGCACAGAATGAGCTGGTACAGGCATGGTTTGCCTATGTGATGAGCGATGAGGGGCAGGAAGTGGCGAAAAAGGTCGGACTGATTCCGGTGAAATAAGTGTCTGCTCTTCCGCAGAAAGGCATAAAAATGACGATAATCTCGAATAAAAGGAATAAGGCATTGGTGGAGAGAACAGCGCAGATGATTTTTACTGTCTGCGCCTCCTTTGCCATTCTTGCCGTAGCTTCCATAACCTTGTATATGATGATCAGCGGTACGCCTGCCATATTTAAGGTGGGCTTGAAGGATATCCTGTTTGAAACTGCCTGGGAGCCTACCGGGGCAGAACCGAAATACGGAATTCTGTATGTGATTCTCACTTCCGTGGTGGGAACCTTTCTGGCGATTCTGATTGGCGTACCCATAGGACTTATGACCGCAGTTTTTCTGGCGGAAATCTCCGGAAAATATACGGCGGCCATTGTGAAGCCGGCGGTGGAACTGCTGGCCGGTATTCCCTCGGTGATCTATGGACTGTTGGGTATTTATCTGTTGAATCCCCTGATGTACCGACTGGAACTGGTTCTTTTCAGGGATTCCAAGACGCATCAGTTTACCGGAGGTTCCAATCTGTTATCCGCAGTATTGGTGCTGGCGATTATGATTCTGCCCACAGTGATCAATATCAGTCAGACAGCCATCGAATCCGTGCGGAAGGATATCAGGGCAGCCTCCCTGGCGCTGGGAGCTTCCAAGGTGCAGACCATTTTCCGCGCAGTACTTCCCGCTGCAAAATCGGGCATTGTTACGGCAGTGGTACTGGGCGTGGGAAGGGCTGTGGGAGAAGCCATGGCCGTGACTCTTGTCTCCGGCAGCAGTGTTAATCTTCCGTTGCCCTTTAACTCGGTTCGTTTTCTGACCACTGCCATTGTGTCCGAGATGGGGTATTCCCAGGGAACCCACAGGCAGATGCTGTTTACCATAGGATTGGTATTGTTTGTGTTTATTATGCTGATTAATGTGGTGCTCAATAGAATCCTGAAAGGTGGAGGGGAGGAAAAATGAAAGAACCTACATTGTATATTAAGCGAAAGCGCCCCCTGGAAGCCTTTGTGATGGGAATCATTTATGGAGCTTCTGCAGTTTCGGTGCTTCTGCTTGCAGGCATCATAGGATATGTGTTCTATCATGGATTTTCTGCGCTAAAGCCGGAGTTTTTTACCAATGTCACCAGTGAATTGAAGGGAACCGTAGGAATCGCGGGCAACCTGATAAACACAGTATACATAATCGTCATCACGCTTCTGATTGCCACACCTGTCGGTGTCGGGGGAGCAATCTATCTGAACGAATATGCGAAGCCCGGGCGGCTGGTGAGGATGATTGAGTTCACAACAGAGACCTTGTCCGGTATTCCTTCCGTCATCTTCGGACTCTTTGGTATGGTGTTTTTCGGTGCTACGCTGGGGCTGGATTATTCCATTTTAAACGGATGTCTGACCTTAAGTCTTATGATTCTTCCGCTGATTGTGAGGAATACCCAGGAGGCTCTGCGCACGGTTCCGGACAGCTATCGAAGTGCTGCGCTTGGAATGGGTGCGGCTAAGTGGTACATGATAAGGACGGTTCTCCTGCCGTCTGCGGTTCCGGGGATTCTCACCGGTGTGATTCTTGCCGTGGGGCGGATTGTGGGGGAATCCGCAGCTCTGCTTTTTACAGCGGGAAGTGCAAGAGCGCTGCCGAGGCTGGGGGGCGGACTGCTGAAAAATCTGGAACGCTTGTGGCAAAAGGCAGGAAAGCCGGGCGGTTCGCTGACGATAGAATTGTATCTGCAGATGCAGAACGGAGAGTATGAGACAGCCTTTGGAATCGGCTGTGTACTGATTGTCATAGTGCTTGTGATCAATGGTCTGCTGAAGCTGGTAACCGGGAAAATGACGAAGCAGTAAGCCGGGAGGCAGGAAGGCTGTAACCGGACAGCAAGCGGTCAGCCGAATGGAGGAATGAAAGGAAATGATGGAAGATAAAAACATTCTTGAAATCACGGATTTAAATCTGTTTTTTCATGATTTTCAGGCACTGAAGCATATAGACATGAAGATTCCGAGAGGAAAGGTGACTGCACTGATCGGTCCCAGCGGATGTGGAAAATCTACTTTTTTGAAATGTCTGAACCGGATGAACGATCTGGTGGACGGCGTCAGGATAGAGGGAAGGGTCCTGATGGACGGAGAAGATATCTATGACAGCCGGGTGGATACTACACTGCTGCGAAAAAAAGTCGGAATGGTGTTTCAGCAGCCCAACCCCTTTCCCATGAGTATTTATGACAATATCGCCTATGGTCCCAGACTGCATGGTCTGAAGGACAGGCAGAAGCTCAATGACATCGTAGAGAAGTCACTTAAGGACGCGGCTATTTTTGAGGAGGTAAAGGACAGACTTCACAAATCAGCCCTGGGGCTCTCCGGCGGACAGCAGCAAAGGCTCTGTATCGCCAGGGCGCTGGCGGTGGAGCCGGAGGTGCTTTTGATGGATGAGCCGACCTCGGCGCTGGATCCTATTTCCACCCTGAAGATCGAGGAACTGATGGAAGAGCTGAAGAAAAAATATACTGTTGTCATTGTGACACACAATATGCAGCAGGCGGCCAGAGTGTCTGACAATACGGCATTCTTCCTGGTGGGAGAAGTCGTGGAGTATGGCGCCACGAGAGTCGTGTTCTCCAGACCCTCCGATCAGAGGACGGAGGACTATATCACCGGAAGATTCGGGTGAGAAGGACGGGAAAATTGCGATTGAGGGCAGGTTCAGATGAGGGAGAAGGAGGAAGGTTATGACACAAAGGATTGGATTCGAGAGGGAACTGACACAGCTGAAAAACAAGGTCACGGAGATGGGGGAGTGTGCACTTGTAAGCTATGAAAAGCTGCTTGCGGCGGTCAGGGATAAGAATACGGAGCTTATGATGACCCTACAGGACAGTGACCGGGAAATGATAGATATGTTGCGCAGTATTGAGGCAGGGTGTCTCCTGCTGATGACGAGACAACAGCCGGTTGTAGCGGGGGATCTGCGGTTTGTCACGGCGGTGTTAAAGATAGTCACAGAGCTGGAGAGAACCGGCGACCATGCGGGAGAGATTGCAGAGCTGTATCTGAGGAGAAGGGCAGATGGGACAGCTGCGGAGCAGTCCCCCCGGGGAGCTGGCGGAGAAGCGCCGTACCAGGAGAAAAAAGCGGATGAGGTTCTGCTGGAAATGCTTCAGGGTGCCACAGAGATGCTGCGGGAGGTCATGACAGCCTTTCGCGAGGAAAAGAAACAGCTGGCAGAGGAGGTGATTGCCGGCGATGATGTCATTGACGGTCTTTTCAATCAGGTCAAGGAGCTGCTGATGGACGCCATGAAGAAGCAGGAGCCGGATCCGGACGAGGTGGTGGATGCCCTGATGATTGCGAAGTATCTGGAAAAGGTGGGAGATCATGCGGTAAATATCGGAAGATGGACAATTTTTCGCCTGACGGGAGAGATTGAGGGCAGAGAAATCTATTGAGGCGGTAAAACGGATGTGACCGGTGCAACCTTTGCAGTCCGGATTTTACATAGATTTTACATTTCCTGGTTTTGGATTTTACATTGCGGAGATACTTTGGAATAGTAGTATGGTTCATTTGGCAAGGTAGATCAGAGCGAGGAACAAGTATGGATTTCTTTCAGTTTTTGACAATGTTGGGCGGACTGGCACTTTTTCTGTATGGAATGCATCTGCTGGGGGACGGTCTTGCGAAGGTATCGGGAGGCCGTTTTGAGCATGTCCTGGAAAAGCTGACCAATAATCCGCTGAAGGCTGTTCTTATGGGCGCCGGGGTGACGGCGGTGATACAGTCTTCTTCTGCCACCGCGGTCATGGTCGTGGGGTTTGTAAATTCCGGAATCATGAAGCTGGAGCAGGCGGTGGGAATCATCATGGGCGCCAATATCGGCACCACTATCACCTCCTGGATCCTGGGAACTCAGGGAATTGAGAGCAGTTCCTTCCTGTTAAAATTATGTAAGCCCACCTCCTTTTCCCCAATTCTTGCCATAGTGGGTGTGGGGTTACTGATGTTTTCCAGGCACGACAAGAGGAAGAATGTGGCAGTGATCCTGCTGGGATTTTCTGTGCTGATGTTTGGTATGGATACCATGAGCAGTGCGGTGGCACCACTGGCCGATGTGCCGGAATTTACCGGTATGCTGACCCGATTTTCCAATCCCATTCTCGGTATGCTGGCGGGGCTTGTGCTGACGGCAGTCATACAGTCCTCTTCAGCATCGGTGGGCATCCTGCAGGTATTGTGTATGACCGGAGCAGTGGGGTATGACGCAGCACTGCCGATTATCATGGGACAGAATATCGGTACCTGTGTGACGGCCATGCTGTCCGGCGTGGGGGCAAGCAAGAATGCGAAACGGGCTGCCCTGGTGCATCTGTATTTCAATATTATCGGAACGATTCTTTTCATGGTGGTATTTTATTCTGTGAATGCTGTTCGTCCCTTTGCCTTTCTGGCGCAGCCCGCCAATACCTTTGGCATCGCTGCGATACACAGTATCTTTAATGTGATTTCCACCATCTGTCTGCTGCCTTTTTCCAAGGGGTTGGTAAAGCTGGCCTGCCTGACGGTAAGAGATATGCCTTCAGCCGGGGAAAAGGGGGAGCCGGAGGAATCCCTGCAGCTGCTGGATGTGCGTTTTCTGGAGATTCCTGCCTATGCGGTGGAGCAGAGCCGTACTGCCGCTGTCTCCATGGCAGAGCTGGCGGAGGAGTCGGTAAATCTGGCGCTGGGGCTCTTAGAACAATATGATGCGGATGTGGCAAAAAAGGTGGAGGAGCTGGAGGAAAAGGTGGACAGATATGAGGATGAGCTGGGGAGCTATCTGGTGAAGCTCAGTGCCAGGGACATGTCGGAGCAGGACAGTCATACCCTCTCCTCCATCCTGCACTGTATTGGAGATTTTGAACGTATCTCAGACCATGCCAGAAACATCAAGGAGGCAGCGGAGAAAATGCAGGAGCAGAAGCTGGTGTTTTCGGATAAGGCAAAGCAGGAGGTGAAGGTGTTCGGAGAGGCAATTCATGATATCCTAAAGATGACCATGCTCGGATTTGCCAATGAGGATACGGCCCTGGCCTCCCGGGTTGAACCCCTGGAAGAGGTGATTGACGGACTGAGCCTGAAGATCAAGCAACGTCATATCAAGAGACTTCAAAAGGGGAATTGCACCATTGAACTGGGATTTCTGTTGTCGGATATTACGGCAAATCTGGAGCGTGTGGCGGATCACTGCTCCAATATTGCACTGAGTACCATGCAGAAACAGGGAGAGGAGTTTGATCCCCACGCCTATCTGGACAGCCTTAAGAGAAGCGAGAATATCGATTTTCAGGGAAGAGTCCTGGCCTACAGAGATCGGTATGCCCTGCCCTGAATCGTCATGGCTCAATTCCTGCTTGCGTGGGATGGGCAATCAGTGTTACTTTTAGAGGAGAGGGTCATGGAAAGGAAATGATAGAATGGCATTGATTTATGTGGTAGAGGATGACAAGAGTATTCAGGAGATTGAGAGCTATGCGCTGACCAATGTGGGATATCGCGTGGAAGGGTTCGAGACTGCGGAAGGATTTCGCCACGCCCTGCAGAAGGAGCTGCCCGATCTGGTGCTCCTGGATATCATGCTGCCGGATGAAGATGGGTTAAGTATTGTGAAAAGGCTCAGGGCAGATAAGGAAACGGTGATGATTCCCATCATATTGGTTACAGCCAAGACCACAGAGATTGACAAGGTGAAGGGGCTGGACCTCGGTGCGGATGACTATCTGACCAAGCCCTTTGGCGTTATGGAGCTGATCTCCAGAATCAAGGCGTTGCTTCGCAGAAGCGAGAGAACGGAGGAGAAGGAGAAAATCATCAGCTTCGGCTGTATCAGCCTGAATCGTGAAAAACACCGGGTGACTGTAAATGAAAAGCCCTGTGAGCTCACCTATAAGGAGTATGAGCTTCTGAAGCTTCTGCTTACAAACGCAGGTGTGGTGACCACCAGAGAGGTAATCCTGGACCGTATCTGGGGAACCGATTTTGAAGGAGAATCCAGGACACTGGATATGCATATCAAGACCTTGAGACAAAAGCTTGGTCCGGGGGGAGCTCTGATAAAAACAGTGAGAAACGTGGGGTATCTTCTCGGAGAATGAGGTACGAGTATGAAAAAAAGGATCAACCGATTGTTCGTGATAATCTCTGTGGTAGCCATTGTGCTGTCCATCGGGCTGGTGGCAGCGGTGTATCACAGTCTGTTTCGAAAACAGATGATGAGCGATCTGAAGGAATACGCAGACCTGCTGAAGGAGCTAAGGTGGGATGAGGGAGCTGAGGAACCGGAATATTTTGAAACAATGAAGGATATGGAGATCAGACTGACCCTGGTAAGTCCCGGAGGTGAGGTGCTCTATGACAATAAGGCGGACATCACACAACTGAAGAATCATCTTGACCGTCCGGAAATCAGGGAGGCATTGAACTCTGGGGAGGGGCAGACTGTCAGAAATTCAGAGACCCTGGCGAGCAATACATTTTACTATGCGCTTCGTCTGGAGGATGGTTCTGTACTGAGAGTGGCAAGAAATGCAGACAGCATGGTCAGCATGTTTACTTCTGTTTTTCCCACGATATTGTGGATATTTGCGGCTTTGATCCTGCTTAGTCTGGGACTGGCACATTTTCTGACGGAGAAGCTGCTGTACCCTATCAGCAAAATGGCGGAAAACATGGATTCCGAAATAAGTACTGCCGACTATGAAGAATTGATTCCCTTTATCAATACCATTCAGAAACAGCATCAGGATATCATAAAGAATGCAAGGATGCGTCAGGAGTTCACGGCAAATGTTTCCCATGAACTGAAAACGCCGCTGACGTCCATTTCCGGCTATGCAGAGCTGATTGAGACAGGGATGGCTTCTGAGACGGATATTGTGCGCTTTGCCCATGGCATACGGAGCAGCGCGGACAGATTGCTAACCCTGATCAATGATATCATACGGCTTTCGGAACTGGACGGAAGCGAAAAGGAACCTGTCTTTGAACTGCTGAACCTGAGGGAAGTGGCAGAGAGCTGTGCCGAAAATCTTCGCAGAAATGCGGAAAAGAGTGAGGTGACGCTGAAGGTCTGCGGGGAAGACTGCAGGGTGCAGGGGGACAGACAGATGGTGGAAGAACTGATCTACAATCTCTGCGACAATGCCATTCGATACAACAACGCGGGAGGCAGTGTGACCGTGAGCACAAATATCTGTAAATCCCCGGAGGAAGGCAGGAAAGTAGGAAGTGTAATCCTGTCTGTTCAGGATACGGGAATCGGTATTCCAAAGGAGCATCAGGATAGGATTTTCGAGCGCTTTTACAGAGTGGACAAGAGTCGCTCCAAGTCCACCGGCGGAACGGGACTGGGGCTTGCCATTGTTAAGCATATCGTGGAAAAACTCGGTGCGACGATCGAACTGGAGAGCGAACCGGGCAGGGGAACCGAGATTCGGGTGATCTTTCCGGAAGCGAAGGGAATCTGATGCTTCATTTATTTAACAGGTAATCATTAAGTAGAACATGCGCCATGGAACAGGGGGTAATGCTTCACTCCTGCCATGACGCCTGTTTTTAGTTTGTCTGTGCTTCTTTGTCTGTCTCGTCTTTTTCCGGTTCCTGTTCCTCGGGGAGAGTAACCAATACCTTGTTAATCCGGTTCTGGTCGATTCCCTGAACCTTCAGGCGAATCCCGTTTGCCAGAGTGACTTCTTCATTGTCTTCCGGGAGTCTGTCCAGGCTCTCGATGATAATGCCGCTGATGGAATCGTAATCCTCGCTGTCCAGATCCGTTCCCAGCTCATCGTTGATATCGTCGAGTTTCATGCTTCCCTCGATCAGCCAGGTGCGCTCGCCGACATTTTTGATCCGCTCTATTTCATCGGCATCGTATTCATCACGAATCTCGCCTACGATTTCCTCCAGCAGATCCTCCAGGGTGATCATACCGACGGTAGCACCGTATTCGTTCAGTACGAAGGTAACGGTAGTGGTTTTTTCTTTGACCTCCACAAGGAGATCCGCCACCTTTTTATATTCGTATGTATAATGGGCATCTCTTAATATGTCTTGAATTTTAAAATTCTCACTGTCGGTGACAACGATGAAATCCTTGATGTTGATGAGACCGATGATATTGTCCTTATCATTCTGATAAACGGGAAGCCGGGTGTACATGCACTCGCGGAACACGCTGAGCACCTTGTCGTAGGTAGCGTCAACGCTTACCGTCACCATATTGATGCGGGGAATCATGATATCCTTCGCAAGGGCATCTGAAAAGTCAAACACATTGTAGATCATTTCCCGTTCTTCCGATTCGATGACGCCGTCCTCGTGACTGACTTCCACATAGGTGCGAAGCTCTGCTTCTGTCATGGTGGAAGCCTTCTTGCCCGGATCGATTCCCAGGAGTCGCAGGATACCGCCGGCCAGCTTGTCGATGAGATAGATGACCGGAGTCAGAAGCTGCATCAGAAGGTAGATGATTCCGCTGTAGGCCAGAGACAGCTTATCCGAAGAATACATGGCCAATGTCTTGGGAACGATTTCGCCGGTGATGAGAATCACAAGGGTCAGAATACCGGTTGCAATACCCACCGCAAGGTTGATCCTCAGTGCCAGTGTTGTGGCGAGAGAGGAGGCCGTGATGTTGACTATATTGTTGCCGATGAGAATGGCGCTTAACATTTTACTGTAGTTTTCGAGGATTTTATTGACGCGGGCGGCGCGTTTGTTCCCCTCGTCCTCAAGGGTGCGCATTCTGACACGGTTCACCGTGGTCAGCGCCGTTTCCGCAGAAGAGAAAAAGCCTGATAAAAAAATTAGAATAATTAAAGAAATCAATTGTATGACACCCGGGGTATCCAAATAAGTTCACTCCTTTTTTTAAAATATTTTGATACCAAGTATACATGATTGGAAAAGCTGTTGTCAAGTTGCAGGAGGTTTGTGCATATCCATTTAATAAATAATTTATGATTTTAGAGGGAGGAACTTATCTTATGCAGCGGGAAACATTGGGGAGAGAACTGCCGATACTCTTTTTTTTGAAAACACTTATTTTTTCTTATGTGCTGACCGGAGCATTCCTGGCACTATTATCCTTCATGCTTTACAAATTTCATTTGGGAGAAAAGGTTGTGACCATCGCAATTATTCTTATTTATGTAGCGGCAACTTTTTTCGCGGGCTTTGTGACCGGCAGGAAAATGGGAAGCCGCAAATTCTTTTGGGGAGCGGTGGAGGGCGCAGCCTATTTCCTGGTTCTGGTATTGATTTCGCTGGTGGCAGGTCAGGAGGGATTCCGCTCCGGGAATTCTTTTGTTACCACCCTGATTCTGTGTGCGGGAGGTGGAATGCTTGGGGGCATGCTGAGTTGAATATACGCTGTTTTCCGGGACTTTCTCCCGGTCTTTCTTGCGATTGAAAAAAAACCTTTTACAAAATGAAATTTTGTGTTATACTTAGACAGATTTATCTAGTATCTGATTTAGAAACAATAAGGAGGCTACCTAAAATGAAGAAGCATATTAAAACGCTGACAACCAGAAATCTCAAGGAGTCCATGAAGAAGGGCGGATGTGGTGAGTGCCAGACTTCCTGTCAGTCTGCATGCAAGACTTCCTGTACCGTAGGCAATCAGAGCTGCGAAAAGATTAAATAATAAAACTGTTGAGATTGAACTGACTAGAGAAAGCAGCGATTCCGGTCGCTGCTTATTCTGTGTTTTGAAAGGGAATTATCTGTGATACATCAATATAAAAGTAACGGTTATAACATTGTGATGGATATCAACAGCGGCTCCATTCATGTTGTGGACGATATTGTCTATGATCTGATTCCCGTGGTTGAACCGATGGTGACTGAGGGCAACAGGAATCCGGAAGCATGGAAGGAATTTGCGGTCACCCGGGGGAAGCTGCCTTATTCCGAAGAGGAGATAGGAGAAGCCCTGGAGGAGCTGCTGGAGTTGACAGAGGAAGGCCAGCTGTTTGCACCTGATATCTACGAGAATTATGTATTCGATTTCAAAAAGAGACAGACCGTGGTGAAAGCGCTTTGTCTACATATTGCACACGACTGTAATCTGGCCTGCCGGTATTGCTTTGCAGGCGAAGGGGAATATCACGGTCACAGGGCTTTGATGAGTCTTGAGGTCGGGAAAAAGGCACTGGACTTTCTGGTGGCGAATTCCGGCAACCGTGTGAATCTTGAGGTGGATTTCTTCGGCGGGGAGCCTCTGATGAACTGGGATGTGGTAAAGGGAATCGTGGAATACGGCAGAAGCCTGGAAGAGCCGCACAATAAGAAGTTTCGTTTTACCCTGACCACCAACGGCGTTCTGCTGAATGATGAGATCATGGAATTTGCCAACAGGGAAATGGCCAACATTGTGCTCAGTATCGACGGACGCAAGGAGATTCACGACAAAATGCGCCCTTTCCGCGGCGGACAGGGAAGCTATGATCTGATTGTGCCCAAGTTCCAAAAGGTGGCTGAGAGCAGGGAACAGACAAGATATTATGTGAGGGGTACCTTTACCCATAACAACCTGGATTTTTCAAGGGATGTGCTGCATCTTGCTGACCTCGGCTTCCAACAGATTTCCGTGGAACCGGTGGTTGCCAAGCCTACGGATTCCTATGCTTTGACAGAGGAGGACCTGCCGAAGCTCATGGAGGAATATGACAAACTGGCAGTGGAAATGCTCCGGAGACGCAGGGAAGGGAAGCCCTTCAACTTCTTCCACTTCATGATCGACCTGGAGGGAGGTCCCTGCGTGGCAAAGAGATTGTCCGGCTGCGGCTCGGGAACAGAGTATCTGGCTGTGACACCCTGGGGAGATCTGTATCCCTGCCATCAGTTCGTGGGTGACGAAAAGTTCCTCATGGGCAATGTGGAGGAGGGAGTCCTTAGAGAAGATATCCGCGATGAGTTCAAATGCTGTAATGTATATGCAAAAGAAAAATGTAAGAATTGCTTCGCCAAGTTCTACTGCAGCGGCGGCTGTGCGGCGAATTCCTACAATTTCCACGGAACCATAAACGATGCTTATGATCTGGGATGTGAACTGCAGCGCAAACGGGTGGAATGTGCCATCATGTTAAAGGTTGCGGAAGCGGAACAGACTCAGGAATAAAACAGGAATAAATCAGAAAGGACAAAAGGACATGAACAAGAACAAGTCGATTGCGATACTGCTGTGTATTTTGCTGCTTCTTGCAGGAGTTATCTACATTGATTTCTTTGGCGTGAACCCTCAGGGTTCGGGAAGTGCCGCAGATATCAATCTGGGTCTGGATCTGGCAGGCGGTGTCAGCATCACCTATCAGGTAGTGGGAGAGGAGGAGCCCTCCGACACTGATATGAGCGATACCATTGCCAAGCTTCAGAAGCGTGTGGAAAAGTACAGCACTGAGGCGATTGTGTACAAAGAGGGAAAAGACAGAATCAACATTGAGATTCCCGGCGTCAGTGATGCGGAGGCAATCCTGCAGGAGCTGGGACGTCCCGGAACCCTGTATTTTATCGCTGAGACGGATGCCGACGGCAATTACAATTTCGTGGATTCCGGACAGCGCGTCACGGAAGAAGACGGCACCGTGAAGATTGTCTATACCATGAACAAGACCATAGAAGAGCTTCTGGCAGACGGTTCTATTCTGGTACAGGGTACTGATGTGGCTGATGCCAAGGCGGCATCCTACAGAAACAGCCAGACGAACAATCTGTCTCACGTTGTGGATCTGACCATGACGGAAGAGGGCGCAGGGAAGTTTGCCCAGGCGACGGAAAACGGATATAACAAGCGGGAAGCGCTTGGTATTTACTATGACGGAAGCATCATCAGCGCTCCCAATGTAGAGGCCGTCCTGAGAGACGGTAAGGCTCAGATTACGGGACAGAGCTCTTATGAGGAGGCAGAAAAGCTTGCCTCCACCATCCGTATCGGCGGTCTGAAGCTGGAGCTGGAGGAGCTGCATTCCAAGGTAGTAGGCGCGCAGCTCGGCGTGGATGCCATTCAGACCAGTCTGAAGGCAGCTGCCATCGGTCTGGTGATCGTGATTCTCTTCATGATTGCCGTATACTGGCTGCCCGGTGTGGCTTCTGCCATCGGTCTGCTCTCTTATACGGCATTGGTGGTAATGCTTCTGAACGGTTTTGACATGACGCTGACCTTGTCCGGTATTGCCGGAATCATCCTTTCCATCGGTATGGCGGTGGATGCCAATGTCATCGTATTTGCCCGTATCCGTGAGGAGCTGGGCACCGGCAAGACCGTGAGAAATTCCATTAAGATCGGTTTCGACAAGGCTCTGCCCGCAATCATAGACGGTAATATTACCACCCTGATAGCAGCAGTTGTATTGTTGCTTCTGGGTCCCGGTTCCGTCAAGGGATTTGCACAGACCCTGGCACTTGGTATCGTATTGTCCATGTTTACCGCTCTGGTCATCACCAGATATGTACTGTATGCTTTTTATGATATGGGCTTAAAGAGCGAGAAGCTCTATGGTATCGGCAAAGAACGCAAGGCCTTGAATATTCTGTCGGGGAAGGCTGCCTGCTTCGCACTTTCACTGGTGCTGATTGTAGCCGGATTTGCGGTGATGGGAGTGAACAAGTCTTCCGGTAAGGATATCCTGAATTTCAGCCTGGAATTCAAGGGCGGTACCCAGATCACGGTTCCCTTTAACCAGGCCATGACCCTGGAACAGGTGACTGCTGACGTGGTTCCTTATATTGAGGAGATGACCCAGTGCCCCGTGCAGATTCAGACCGTACAGGGTTCCAATGAGGTTATTTTCAAGACCAACTTCCTGGAGACCGAGCGTTGCGGTGAGGTCAAGGAAATGATTTCCCAGCGCTTTGGAGTGGAGGAGGGAGCCATTCTCTCCGAGACCATCAGCTCCACCATCAGCAATGAGATGAAATCCGACACCCTCATTGCAGTGGCGGTGGCAGTTGTGTGTATGCTGATCTATATCAGAATCAGATTCAAGGATATCCGCTTCGGTATCAGCAGTATCATTGCCCTGGTACATGACGTATTGATCGTGCTCGCCTTCTATGCGGCGGCAAGAGTATCTGTGAGCAATACCTTCATCGCATGTATGCTTACCATCGTAGGATACTCCATCAATGCGACCATCGTTATCTTCGACAGGATCCGTGAGAACATGGATACCATGTCTGCCCGGGATGAGCTGAAGGATATTGTGAACAAGAGTATTACACAGACCATGTCAAGAAGTATCTTCACTTCTTTGACCACCTTTGTCATGGTGGCCGTGCTGTATATCTTCGGCGTGACCAGTATCCGTGACTTTGCACTTCCTCTGATGGTAGGTATCTTCTGCGGTACTTATTCCTCCATCTGTCTGGCAGGCAGTCTGTGGTATGTATTTAAGACCGGTTTGAAAGCAAAGAATAAGCAGTAACCGATAGGGAAATTTACAAGATATTGTATTTTCTGTTGGTTTGTTTTTATGAATTGTGGAAAATATATATTGAATTATGGAATTATTTGTTATATAATGAGAAAAAATTAAAACCCAAGAGGAGAGGAATATTATGGCTTTTTGTGAAAAATGTGGTAAGCAAATCGGACCTTCCGGCGTTTGCGATTGCCAGAAGGTAAATGTAGCAACACCCGGAGCAGTACCCGGAGCAGCACCTGCAAAAAAGGGCGTTCCCAATAAGACACTGTTTGGCATTATTGGAGCTGTGGCAGCAGTTGTAGTAGTTGTAGTACTGGCAATTGCTTTGTTGGGCGGCGGCAGCTACAAGACTCCCATCAACAAGCTGGTTAAGCTGATCAACAAGCAGAGTACGGATATTATGGCTTATCAGGAGCTCTCTACGGATCCTATCACATATGATTATGGTCAGACAACGTTTAAGATTTTGCTGGCTGATAAGGATAAAAAGGAATCATACGAGGATTCAAAGAAGGATCTTGACGACTACTATGATGACATCAAGGGCTTCAAGATTACCAAGGTTGACTTCCGTGATGCCGAGAAGATGAAGAAGAGCGAGCTGAGAGAGATTCAGGAAAGCTTCTACAATGATGATAATGAAGATTATTACGAGGATAGAATCGATGACATCAAGGATATGGAAAAGGATGACTACGAGGATCTTGCAGATAACCTTGACATCAGTGTAAGCGCCGCAAAGAAATATATGAAGGCAGAGCTGAATTATTACAAGAAGCTCCCTAAGATCAAGGTTACAGAGGGCTACACCGTAGAAGTTCGTATCTATGCAAAGTATAACAAAGAGGAAGAGAAGACTGAGATCATCAAAGATATCAAGGTTATCAAGGTAAACGGCAAGTGGATTATTTATAATCCTTCTGCAATCTTCCGTGGCATGGTGTTTGAGAACGAGGAGTTTAAAGACATCGACATGAATAAATTGTATGACATGCTTGGAATGTAATATTTTGTAAATCAGTAACTATCGGGGAGGTCACGTAATGTGACCTCCTTTTTTTAGTATTCAGGCAGGAGATATTCTTTCTGAAATAAGAAATTTTTATGAATGCTTTAGATTTATATAATAGTATGGACACACTTTGTACACAATTATTGTTTACTATAGGTCTTGGATAGTTGATGAACTCACTATCTCCCCCCTCATAAGAAAGCGAAAAGGTCTCGGTATTGCCGGGACCTTTTTGCTTTGCCAATAAGCTCTGGAAACGAGGCTGAGGTATGAGGCTGAGGCAGGGAAAAAAACAGTGGTACAAATCGGAAAACAGGAGTAGAATAGAATAAATGATGCAGTTAATAAGGAAGTTATAAAATATCAGTGCGAAAGGCGGGGCTTGGCATGAAGGTTAAGGAGTTGCTGAAAGGACTGTCATACGATTGCGTGCAGGGCAGTGAAGAGATTGAGGTTACTGAGATAGTGAACGATTCCCGCAAGGTGGTGCCGGGGTGTCTGTTTATGTGTATTGCCGGTGCAAATTTCGACGGACATGATTATGCGGCGGAGGTAACGGCAAAAGGAGCGAAGGCACTGGTGGTGTCG
Source organism: uncultured Lachnospiraceae bacterium (assembly GCA_945621435.1). Taxonomy (GTDB): domain Bacteria; phylum Bacillota; class Clostridia; order Lachnospirales; family Lachnospiraceae; genus Acetatifactor. The sequence goes on along the minus strand of CALZBR010000002.1, from coordinate 29,360 downwards.
CGTCCCGTGAAAGCCGCGGAGGATGTGACAGTTATTATGGTACGGGATACCCGTTATGCCATGGCCTTTCTCTCGGCGGCATGGTTCGGACATCCGGCAGAGAAGCTGAAGGTCATCGGCATCACGGGAACCAAGGGGAAGACGACCACAGCATATCTGGTAAAGTCCATTCTGGAAAATGCCGGCGTGAAATGCGGTCTGGTGGGAACCATAGAGACCATCATTGGGGAGAAAGCAGTACCTGCCGCCAATACCACGCCGGAGTCCTATATATTGCAGAAGACCTTTGCGGAGATGGTGGAGGCAGGCCTGGAGGCAGTGGTGATGGAGGTCTCGTCCCAGGCACTTATGCTGCACAGAACCCAGGGCTTTGTGTTTGATTACGGTATTTTTACCAATCTGGAGCCGGACCATATCGGACCCAATGAACATACAAGCTTTGAGGATTATCTGGCGTGTAAGAGTCTTCTGTTCAGACAGTGCCGCGTGGGTATTGTGAATGGCGATGATGCTCACACGAAACAGATTCTGGAAGGGCATACCTGCGAGGTGGAGACCTATGGTCTGGGCCAGGGGAATATGCTCCGGGCAGAGAACCCGGGTCTGGTACATAAGCCGGGGGAACTTGGGGTAGAATTTCATGTCTCCGGGTTGTTAGATTTCGATGCGGAGGTGGCTGCGCCGGGACGGTTCAGTGTGTATAATGCCCTGTGTGCCATTGCGGTCTGCCGACATTTTCAGGTGGAGGTGCCGAGAATCTGTAAGGCGCTTACGGAGGCAAAGGTAAAAGGAAGAATCGAGAAGGTGCCGGTTTCCGACAGGTTTACCGTTTTGATTGATTATGCCCATAATGCCATGGCCTTGGAGAGCTTACTCGGTACACTGAAGGAGTATCAGCCCCACAGACTTGTGTGTCTCTTTGGCTGTGGCGGGAACCGTTCCAGACTCAGACGCTTCGAGATGGGAGAAGTGAGCGGCAGGCTGGCGGATCTGACAGTGATTACTTCCGACAATCCCCGAAACGAAGAACCGCTTGACATCATTGCGGATATCCGGACCGGGATTGACAGGACGGACGGCAAATACATTGAGATCTGTGACCGAAGGGAAGCGATTGCCTATGTGATCTCTCATGCGGAAGAGGGAGACATTATTGTTCTTGCCGGAAAGGGACACGAGGATTATCAGGAGATCAAGGGAAAAAAATATCCCATGGATGAAAGAATTATCATCCGGGAGCTTTTGGACGGTGGGTTAGAGCATATTTAAGGAGTGGAACGGTGCCGGAGTTATACGCAGATATCATAGTGGATATTTCTCATGAAAAACTGGATAGATCATTTCAATATCGTATACCGGAAGAGCTTAGGGACACACTGGAAGTGGGAGCGTGTGTGGTGGTGCCCTTCGGCAACGGCAACAGGCAGATAAAGGGATATGTGATCGAGATTCAGGAGGTATGCAGTTTTGACCCCGCCAGGACCAAGGAGATCCTGGGAGTGGTAAAAGGCGGCGTGGGGGTCGAGCAGAAGCTGATCGTTCTGGCAGCCTGGATGAAAAGGAACTACGGCTCCACCATGATCCAGGCGTTGAAAACGGTCATTCCTGCCAGACAGTCTGTGAAGAAGCTGGAGCATCGCACCCTGGAGCGCCTGATGAACCGGGAGGAGATTCTGTCCCTTTTGGGCGAGAGTCAGAGGAAGAAACAGATCGCAAAGGAACGACTGCTGCAGGAATTGCTTCAGCAGGAGACACTGCCCTGCGAGTGGGTGACCTCCAAGCTTGGCGTGTCCATGCAGACCATACGAAGTCTGGAGAAGGCAGGGGCTCTTCGAATCGTCAGTACCGAGAGCCTGCGAAACCCCGTGAAACTGGCTGCCCAAAATGCCGGTACACAGGAGCAGAGGGTAGAGCTCAGCGAAGCTCAGCAGCAGATTGTGGACGAGGTAATTGCAAGCTACGACGAGGGGAAGCCTGACGGCTATCTGATTCATGGAATCACGGGAAGCGGCAAGACGGAAGTCTACATGAGAATCATAGAGGAGATGGTAAGCAGAGGCAGACAGGCGATTTTCCTGATTCCGGAGATTGCACTGACTTATCAGACCCTGTTGCGTTTTTACAAAAGATTCGGAGATCGGGTAAGTGTGATGAATTCCACCTTGTCTCCGGGGGAAAAGTACGACCAGTGCGAGCGTGCGAAAAAGGGAGAGATCGATGTCATCATCGGACCCAGATCAGCACTGTTCACTCCCTTTCCCAACATCGGCGTCATCATTATGGACGAGGAGCACGAGAGTAGCTATAAGAGCGAATCCTCGCCCAAGTATCATGCCAGAGAGGTGGCGGAACAGGTGGCACTGCTTCATGGAGCCAGTCTGATCCTTGGCTCTGCCACGCCTTCCCTGGAGGCTTACAAAAGGGCTGATACCGGGGAGTACAAGCTGTTCAATCTCAGGGAGAGACTTACCGGTGGGAAGCTGCCAACGGTATATACGACGGATCTGAGACAGGAGCTGAAGGAGGGGAATCGTTCCATTTTCAGCAGGAAACTTCAGGAGCTTCTGGCGGACAGACTGGAAAAGGGAGAGCAGAGCATACTCTTTCTGAACCGTCGCGGTTACGCGGGGTTTGTATCTTGCAGGGCTTGCGGGCATGTTATGAAATGTCCCCACTGTGATGTGGCTTTGTCTGAGCACAACAACGGTACTCTTCAGTGCCATTACTGCGGATACAGTCAAAAAAAGGTGAACACATGCCCTAAATGCGGCTCTAAATACATCGGCGGCTTCAAAGCGGGAACCCAGCAGATTGAAGAAAAGCTAAGGGAGCTGTTTCCTGCGGCGCGCACGCTCCGAATGGACGGGGATACCACCAGGACTAAGGACAGCTATGAAAGGATCCTGTCAGCCTTCGCCAATCGCGAGGCGGATGTGCTGATCGGAACACAGATGATAGTGAAGGGGCATGATTTCCCCGGAGTTACACTGGTTGGCGTGCTGGCGGCAGATTTATCCCTGGGAGCAAATGATTACCGCGCAGGTGAGAGAACCTTTCAGCTTCTGACGCAGGCAGTGGGAAGAGCGGGAAGAGGAACCTTGCCGGGAGAAGCGGTGATTCAGACCTATCAGCCTGAGCATTATGCGGTCAGGTATGCGGCTCTTCAGGATTATGAAGGGTTCTACGGGGAGGAGATGCTGTATCGTGAACTGGGAGGGTATCCGCCTGCCGCGCATATGCTGGCAGTACAGGTTTTTTCCTCCGGGGAGAAGAAGGGAATGGATCTGGCAGAGAAGCTGGCAGACAGCGTCAGACAAGAGCTGCTTTCCCAGGCGAAACAGGAGAAGCAGATGGGAACGGGTCCCGGGAGCCGGGGAGCGGCGGAGCCCCGGGTGATCGGACCGGCAGCAGCGACCATCAGCAGAATTAATGATATTTTTAGATTTGCGTTCTATGTGAAAAGTGAAAAATATGATATACTGATAAAGATTAAGGACAGTCTGGAGGAACAGCTTCGTCAGAATCCCTCCGGAACAGAAACGGTTCAGTTTGATTTTGATCCTATGAATACAATGTAGGGTAAGCATACGAAGTGCTTGCCCAAGGAAGGAGAGTGCTCCCCGGGGGCACGGAGTGAAAAATGGCAATCAGAAATATACGTGAAATGGGCGATGATGTACTGACTAAGAAGTGTAAAGAAGTTACCGAAATGACTCAGCGTACGAAAGAATTGATCGAAGACATGCTGGATACGATGTATGAAGCCAATGGCGTGGGACTTGCGGCTCCCCAGGTGGGAGTACTGAAGAGAATCGTGGTAATTGATACCACCGGCGAGGATCCGCATATTCTGATCAATCCCAGAATCGTGGAGAGCAGCGGGGAACAGACCGGCCAGGAGGGGTGCCTTAGCGTGCCCGGGAAAAGTGGCTGTGTTACCAGACCGAACTATGTGAAGGCGGTGGCTCTGGATATCAATATGAAGCCGATCGAGCTGGAGGGAACGGAATTGCTGGCAAGAGCAATCTGTCATGAGCTGGATCATCTGGACGGGCATCTCTATGTGGAGAAGGTGGAAGGTTCTCTGATCGATACGAACTATGAGGAAGAAGACGAGGATGAGGAATGATGAAAATTGTTTTTATGGGGACTCCGGATTATGCGGCTGAAGCCTTGAGAGCCCTGATCCGGGCAGGACATGAGATCACGGCGGTGGTTACCCAGCCTGATAAACCCAAGGGTAGAAGCGGAGAGCCGGTGCCTTCCCCGGTAAAGGTCTGTGCCTCGGAACACGGGATTCCCGTGTTGCAGCCGAAGAGAATCAGGACCCCGGAGGCGACGGAAGAACTGAGAAAATATCCTGCGGATGTCTATGTGGTAGCTGCCTTTGGACAGATACTGACGCAGGAGATCCTGGATATGCCTCCATACGGCTGTCTGAATATCCATGCTTCCCTATTGCCGAAGTACAGGGGGGCTTCTCCGATACAGCATGTGATTATAGAAGGGGAAGAGAAAACCGGTATCACGGTCATGCAGATGGATGCAGGAATCGATACGGGGGATATGCTGTACAAGAAAGAGATTCCTATCGAAGCGGAAGAAAATTATGAAACGTTGCATGACAAGCTGACGGTTCTTGGAGGAGAGGCCATCGTAGAGGCGATTGAACTGTTGGAACAGGGAAAGCTGGTGCCGGAGAAACAGGAGGATTCCGACAGCTGCTATGCACCTAAAATCGCCAAAGAGATGGGAAGAATTGAATTCTCCAAATCAGCTGCGGAGATTGACAGGCTGATTCGCGGCATGACACCCTGGCCCAGTGCCTATACGGGCTATCAGGGCAAACAGCTGAAAATATGGAAGGCTGTTCCACTGGAGACCTATGATAACAAAGGAAGGTCCGGAGGGGAGATCCTTGAGGTCAGCAAAAACTCTGTGATTGTTGCTGCCGGCAAGGGTGCTGTGGAGATTCTGGAGCTGCAGCTGGAAGGAAAGAAGCGAATGACGACTCATGATTTTCTCCTGGGGGTAAAAATGCTTCCCGGGGAGATGTTAGGCTGACAGGAGGAAGAAATATGATTTATTGCACTTATTATTCTTATTTTGATCCGACATATATACTGGTAATCGTGGGTATGTTGATCTGTATGATTGCCAGTGCCAATGTACACAGTGTGATGAACAAATATAAAAAGGTGACAAATTCCACCGGGATTACGGGAGCGGAGGCTGCAAGACGTATTCTGAATAACGAGGGGCTGTATCATGTACAGGTAGAGTGCTTAAACAGTGACAGCGGTGATCACTACGATCCCAGGACCAACACTGTGCGTCTTTCCTACAGCAATTACAGCCAGCCTTCCGTGACGGCAGTCAGTGTTGCCGCTCATGAGTGCGGTCATGCCATCCAGCATGCGGAAGGATATCAGCCCCTGAATTTCAGGTCGGCGCTTGTGCCTGTGGTGAATATCGGAAGCAGGCTGGGGATACCCCTCATTATACTGGGGGTGATCCTGAGCTGGAATACCATATTGATTCAGATCGGTATCTGGGCATTTTCGCTTTCAGTGCTTTTTCAGTTGGTGACACTTCCCGTGGAATTCAATGCTTCCTCCAGAGCGATCGCCAAGATTGACCAGTACGGACTGATGAGCGTTCAGGAAACCAACGGCAGTAAAAAGGTTCTCCGTGCCGCGGCCATGACCTATGTTGCAGCAACTGCATCCGCAGCGCTTCAGCTTCTGAGACTGTATCTGTTATACGGACGCAGAAGGAGAGACTGATTGTGGCGGAGAATATCAGGGAGATTGTCCTGGATACCCTGTTGGAAATGGAAAGGAGCGGGCAGTATTCCAATCTGCTGATTCGCTCTGTGCTGGACAAGTATAATTATCTGGATGTGAAGGACAAAGCTTTTTTCAAGAGAGTCACGGAGGGGACGGTCGAGAGACAGCAGGAGCTGGATTATTACCTGGACAGTTTTTCTACAGTTCCCGTGAAGAAAATGAAGCCGCTTATCAGATGCCTGATGCGGATGAGCGTTTATCAACTGCTCTATATGGAAGCGGTTCCGGACAGCGCTGTCTGTAACGAGGCGTGCAAGCTGGCGGAAGCCAGAAAATTCCGTAATCTCAAAGGCTTCGTGAATGGAGTCCTCCGCAATATTTCCAGAAATAAAGAGAGACTTCCACTGCCGGACCGGAAAAGAGAACCCGTAAAATACTTATCGGTGTATTACTCCATGCCGGAGTGGCTGATTACCCTGTGGCTGGAGGAATATGGCGAAGAAATGACGGAAAAGATTCTGGGCGGACTGCTGGCAATCCATCCGGTGACAATTCGTTTTGGAAAGAAGACCGATGCTGAGACGGAACAACAGATCTGTGATGAGATCAGGGCAGCAGGAGTAGAGATGAAACAGGTCAGATATCTCCCCGGCGTATATACGCTGGAGCATTTGGATTTCATTCCGTCCCTGCCCGGTTTTGCCGAGGGAATCTGGACGGTGCAGGATGTGAGCTCCGCACTGGCGGTAGAAGCAGCAGAGATTCGGGAGGAGGATCTGGTGCTGGATGCCTGCGCCGCGCCCGGAGGGAAAAGTCTGTTGGCCGCTGAGCTGGCAGCAAGGGTCATCAGCCGTGATGTATCCGAGGATAAAGTGGAGCTGATCCGCGAAAATATCGAGAGAATGCAGGCATGGAACGTTACGCCGGAAGTGTGGGATGCCACCTGCTTTGATGAGACCATGGAAAACAGGGCGGATGTTGTGCTGTTGGATGTCCCCTGCTCCGGACTGGGCATTCTGGGGAAAAAGAGAGATATTAAATACCATGTGAATCCGGAAGGACTGGTAGGGCTGACGGAGTTGCAAAAGAAAATTGTTGAGACCTGCAGCCGTTATGTCAAACCGGGGGGAACATTGGTATATAGCACCTGTACCATTCACAGGGCTGAGAATGAAGATATGGTGAGATTCCTTGTGCGGGAGCTGGGGTTCGAGCCGGTGTCTTTGGAGCCCGTGTTGCCGGAGCTGTTGCTGGAGGAAAAGAAAGCCGTTTCCCATATTCAGGAGAAAACGGATCGGAATCCCACCGGTTTGTCGGTTGAAGAACAGAACGCCTGTATCCAATTGCTGCCGGGATATATGGAGACTGACGGCTTCTTTATCGCACGTTTTCGGAAACCGACATCAGCGATGTAATACCTGCGATGAAGGAATGATGAGATGAATGAGAAAAAAGATATAAAGTCCATGCCCCTGTCCGTGCTGATGGAAGAACTGGCGGCAGCAGGGGAAAAGCCTTTCCACGCAAAACAGATGTATCAGTGGATGCATGTGAAGCTTGCCGGAGGCTTTGAGGAGATGACGGATCTCTCCAGGAATCTGAGAGAGAAATGTGAAAGAGAATATGAATATACCAAGCTGACCGTGGTGGAAGTCCAGGAGTCCAAAATAGACGGAACGAAGAAGTTTCTTTTTGGTCTGGCGGACGGCAATGTGGTGGAGAGTGTATGGATGAAGTACAGGCACGGGAACAGTGTCTGTATTTCCTCTCAGGTAGGCTGCAGGATGGGCTGTCGTTTCTGCGCCTCCACGTTGGATGGACTGGAACGCAATCTGCGTCCCTCCGAGATGCTTGACCAGATTTATTCCATTCAGAGGATCACCGGAGAGAGGGTCTCCAATGTGGTGGTTATGGGAACCGGTGAACCCATGGATAACTATGAGAATCTTATGGTGTTTTTGCGTATGCTTACAGATGAGAACGGATTGAATATCAGTCAGCGCAATGTGACGGTATCCACCTGCGGACTGGTCCCGCGAATGAAGCAGCTGGCGGAGGAGAAGCTTCAGATTACCCTGGCGTTGTCGCTTCACGCCGTATCCGACGAGAAGAGAAGGCAGCTCATGCCCATTGCCGAGAGATATTCGATTCGGGAATTGATGGAGGCCTGCGCTTATTATTTCGAGAAGACAGGCAGAAGAATCACCTTTGAGTACAGCCTGGTAGGGGGAGTCAACGACACGGACAAGGATGCAGAGGGATTGATTGCGTTGGCAAAACCATTGCACTGCCATGTCAATCTGATCCCTGTCAATCCCATAAAAGAGCGTGATTATGTACAATCAAAAAACGGACGCGTGCAGGCCTTTCGGGAGAAGCTGGAACGGGCGGGAGTAGCTGCTACGGTTCGCCGCGAAATGGGAAGAGACATTGATGGGGCATGCGGTCAATTGAGACGGAGACATCTGCCCCGGAAATAAGAATAAACTTGCCCTGTCCCGGAATATGTGGTATGATAAATTGAAGTATGATGGCATATATTGTATCGGCAGTGGAGGAACACAGATGCTAAAGACTTTTTCTGTGACCGATATCGGAAAAACCAGACAAATCAATCAGGATTTTATATATACCTCTGAGCAGCCGGTAGGAAAGCTTCCGAACCTGTTTATTGTGGCAGACGGCATGGGAGGTCATAACGCAGGCGATATGGCTTCCAAGCTTGCAGTAGATACGATGGTGGAACAGATTTCTGCTTCGGAGGAACAACAGCCCGAGAAGCTGATGGAGGCGGCAATCAAAGCCGCCAATCAAAGAGTCCTCGAGCAGGCTGCTACAAAGCCGGAGCTGGAGGGTATGGGAACTACCGTGGTGGCGGCAACGTTTCTGGAAGACCGTCTGGTAGTTGCAAATGTGGGCGACAGCCGCCTGTATGTAGTCGGGAAATATGGCATAAAACAAATCACCAGGGATCATTCCTGGGTGGAAGAGATGGTCAGGAGAGGCGGACTTGGAAGAGAAGAAGCCAGAAGACATCCTGACAGAAACATCATAACCAGAGCAATCGGCGCAGAGGAGAGAATCAAAACGGACTTCTTTCATGTGCAACTGCGGGATGGTGATACGGTATTGATGTGTACCGACGGATTGACCAATATGCTGGAAGACGAAGAGATCCGTATGATATTAGACAGTGCAAGAGATATCGTGGAACAGGCAGAAATGCTGGTAGAACGAGCAAATGAGAACGGTGGAAAAGATAATATCAGTGTAATCTTGATTACCCCCATGAATTGAAAATTCGGACAGATTTACAGCCGGAATGGAGAGTGTTTATGATTAAGATTGGAATGATGATAGGTAACCGGTATGAAATTCTCGAAAAAATCGGAACCGGTGGAATGTCGGATGTATATAAAGCAAAATGTCATAAATTAAACCGTTTTGTAGCGGTTAAGGTACTGAAACAGGAGTTTTCCGAGAACGAGAACTTTGTATCCAAATTTCAGATAGAGGCGCAGGCGGCAGCAGGGCTGATGCATCCCAATATAGTAAATGTGTATGACGTGGGTGAGGAAAACGGTATTTACTATATTGTCATGGAACTGGTGGAGGGAATTACTCTAAAGAAATATATAGAGAAGAAATCCCGCCTGTCCTATAAGGAAGCGGTCAGTGTTGCGATACAGGTGAGCATGGGTATTGAGGTTGCCCATAACAACCACATTATCCACAGAGATATCAAGCCTCAGAATATCATTATTTCAAAAGATGGCAAAGCGAAGGTAACAGACTTCGGTATCGCCAAGGCGGCTACCAGCAATACGATTACATCCAACGTAATGGGGTCAGTGCATTACACATCTCCGGAGCAGGCAAGAGGCGGATACAGCGATGAAAAGAGTGATATCTATTCTCTTGGCGTCACAATGTATGAGATGCTTACCGGCAGGGTACCGTTCAATGGCGAGACTACGGTAGCAATAGCGATCAAGCATATTCAGGAGGAAATGCCTTCTCCCAGGACGATTGTGGAGGATATTCCGGACAGCGTTGAACAGATAGTAATGAAGTGTTGTCAGAAATCACCGGAGCGCCGTTACCAGAATATGCGTGAGCTGATTGCTGACCTGAAACAGTCTTTGATACATCCCGATGAGAATTTCGTGGTAGATAACGAACCGGACATGGACGGGGACACCCGAATGATCACGGAGAGTGAAGTGGCCGAGATAAAGCAGAAAACCGCTTATCGGGAGGATGCTTATGCCAATGACGGAATTCGTCTGAGAGCAGACACGGAACCCGAATATGAGGAGGAAGTGCCTGAGGAGTATGGCGGGACTTACAAATATAATCCGAGAATGGAGAAGATTACCACCATTCTTACCGTGGTGTTTGGTATTATCATACTGATTATTGTTTTGGTGCTTGCAGGCAGTATTTTCAACAGTGCAGACAAAGACCGGAATTCCGGCAGCTCGTCAGGCTTGGTTCAGGTGGATGAGGGCAGTGAAAGTACCGGGACAGATTCCATGAATTATGTGAGTATGCCGGGGGTAACCGGCATACTGGTGGAAGAAGCCAGAAATTTATTGTTTCGAAACGATATACATGTAGAAGTTAAATATGTGGAGTCCAATGAGGTTGCTGCCGGAATTGTCATTAGTACAGATGTGGAAGAAGGTACAAATGTTCTGAGAGGCAGCACTGTTAATTTGGTGGCAAGTGCGGGACCTACTGCAATTGAGGTGCCTTCCGTGACCGGTAATTCCTATACTTTTGAAGAAGCCTTTAAGATTCTCACAGAGAAAGGGTTTATGGTCAGCCGTGCCTCGGCCTATTCGGAAACGATTTCCGAAGGGTATGTTATTGAACAATCCCCGGTGGCAGGAAACAAGGCACCAATGAATTCGACGGTTGTATTGACTGTCAGCCTGGGAAAAGAGTCCACAAAGGTGATAGTTCCCAAGCTGTTAGGTCTGTCGGAAGAAGAAGGAACCATCGTGGCCGTAGAACATGGATTAAGCATCGGTTCGGTTTCCTATGTATACAGTTCTTATGAAGTCGGTCTTATCTGTTATCAGAGTTATTCCCCGGATATTAACGTAGAGCCCGGAACACTGATTGATATTCAGGTAAGTCAGGGACCGAAGCCGGCGGAGGGGACATACAGTTTTTCCGACCATATTACAGCTCCGACAGCGGAGGAAGCTCCGGATTACAAACCGGGAAGTCCTGTGGGATTAAAGCTTGTTACAGACAGCGGTATGGTACTGTTGGAGAAATCAGTAACAGATTTCCCCTATATGCCTGTTTATACCGGAATCGCTTCCTCGGGCGGCACTCTGACCATGACTTATATTGTGACAACAGACAGTACTACGACAACCGATGAAAATGGAAATACCGTGACGATTCCGGGCAAAACGCAGGAAAAGTCATTTACGAGACGGATCGAATTCACAGCGGAGTAGAATATTGGTATGCAGGGAAAGATTATCAAAGGAATTGCCGGGTTCTACTATGTATACACGGAGTCTTGTGAGAGCCGGGTACGGAAGCCGTCTGTGTACGAGTGTAAAGCGAAGGGCATCTTCCGTAAGGATCACAGAAAGCCGTTGGTCGGCGATGATGTGATAATGGATGTGCTGGATGAGGAAAAAAAGCTGGGGAACATCAGAGAACTGTTGCCGAGCCGCAATCGGCTGATCAGGCCTGCTGTCGCAAATGTGGATCAGGCGATGGTGATTTTTTCCATTGTGAAGCCCCGGCCCAGTTTTAATCTGCTGGATCGTTTTCTGATTATGATGGAACAGCAGGGTATTCCATGTATCATATGTTTTAATAAGCAGGATATTGACATGGAAGATGAGGGAGAGGATTACGCAAAGGTCTATGAGTCTTGCGGTTATCCGACAATCCTCGTCAGTGCAAAACAGGGCACAGGGATAGAGCGACTGAGAGAACTGCTGCGTGGCAGAACCACAACAGTGGCAGGACCAAGTGGTGTGGGGAAGTCCTCCATTGTTAATTGTCTTCTGAATCAATCGGTTATGGAGACGGGGCAGATCAGTGCCAGGATAGAACGCGGCAGGCATACCACAAGACATACCGAACTTCTGGCTGTCGGAGAGGATACCTATATTCTCGATACGCCGGGCTTCAGCTCATTGGAGCTGTTTGATATGGAAAAAGAACAGCTTGCAGGTTATTATCCCGAATTCACGGAATATGAGCGTTATTGTAAATTTACAGGCTGTGCTCATATGGCGGAACCCATATGCGGTGTTCGCAATGCCGTAGAAGCGGGAGACATCAGCAGGATGAGATATGAGAATTATCGTTTGCTATATGAGGAACTAAAGAATAAAAAGCGTTTTTAATGTGGAAACAGTTGTCGTTGGAATCAGAGAGGAGATTCGATGGGCAAGAGGAAGAGAATTGCTATATTTGCCAATGGTTGGAACAACGAGTATCTGCAGGAATTCGGACAGGGAGCCTTTCAATGTGCGAAGGTGACGGATACGGATTTGTTTATTTTTACCAATTATTCTACGCATGGATTAAACGAAGTGGATAACAGCGGAGAATTTAATATATATTTACTTCCGGATCTGAATGATTTCGATGGCGCGATGTTTTTGACGAATTCCTTCAATCTTGACCGTGAACTGCAATATCTGCAGGAACAGGTATTAAAGACAGGAATCCCTGCCGTCAGTACAGAATGTGAATTGGACGGCACCGTTTTTTTTGAGTCTGACAATTATTCCGGAATGCATGAATTGGCAACTCATATGATGAAAGAACACCGGGTCAAAGATATTTTGTTTATCGGGGGCTTTCAACAGCATAAAGAAGTTAAAATCAGACTTCAGGCAGTTCTGGATGCAGCCAAAGAGAATGGCGTCGTGATTCCGGAGCGCAATATCGTCTATGGAGACTGGTCGGCGGAGTCGGCCCGGAATTGTATAGAAGCATGGTTGCAGGAAGGAAACAGTCTGCCGGAAGCGGTTATCTGTGCCAATGACATTATGGCAGAGGGAATCTGCAACTGGTTAAATGAGAAGGGATATAGAGTTCCGGCTGATGTCAGAGTCACGGGATTTGATTGTATTCGTGTCGGACAGCTTCACGACCCGATCATTACCACCGTCAAGTGCGAATGGTTCCGGATGGGCTACAAAGCAATGGAACTGTTGCAGGACAAAATAGCCGGCAAAGAAGCGCCTGAGAGAATGGGTATCAGGACAAAAATGGTATGCGGTGAGAGCTGTGGCTGTTCTGGCACCGGTATGAGGGGAAAACAGACTAAGCCGGCTTTCGGAAGCCATGACAGAGTCATTGACGGATTGAGCTGTGATCAACATCTGAGGCATTTATACCTGTGTCTCAGAAAGGCAGACTCTATTGAGGGGCTGCGTTACAGCTATAAATATTTTTTCCAGGGTGATGAATGCTGGATGGAGGGAGAAAACTTCATGTTGAGCATCCATCCCGGCTTTATCAAGATGGCGGACGATGAAGATGTTTGTAAGAAGCCGGGATACCCTGAAGAGATGGAAGTGGTTTGCCAGCTGCAGAACGGAAAGTTTGAGTCCGGCAGGAAAATGCCTACAAAAGAAGCAATGTTCCTTGCATCCGAACGAAGTGAAAAACCGGGGATTTATCTTTTTGTGCCTGTCCGCAGTGACAACAATAATGTCGGTTTTGCAATGATGACCAGAAATCTGAATATCCTGATAGATAATATTCTTTATATGTGGACGAGACATGTAAATCAGTATATGGATCAGGTGATTTCAAATGTTAAAATCACGAAGCTGACCAAAAAGCTGGAGGAGCTCTCAGTTACGGATGCCCTGACAGGAGTATACAATCGCATGGGATGTGAGAAGATTCTCTACCCATATCTGGAGAAGTGCCAGAACGAGGGACGCCGTGGGATCGTTATGATTGCCGATATTGACAGAATGAAGTCCATCAACGACAAATACGGTCACGGGGAAGGAGACATGGCATTAAAGCTGGTTTCATCCGTTTTGAAGAATGAGTTACCGGAGGGATTCCTGGTATCACGTTTTGGCGGTGATGAATTCTTCATTGCCGGAGAAAGTGACGGGAAGACTCCGCCGGAGGAGATTGTGAGGCATGTATCCGCCCGGCTTGAAGAAGAGGTAAAGAACCGGAAGATCGTATTTCCGTTGTCTGTCAGCATTGGTGCGATAGAGCTGGAGCAGGGAGAGAACTTTGAACTCTATGAATGCTTACAGAAGGCTGATAAGTTCATGTATTCTGTCAAGGAAAGGCATCATCTGAGCATGGACATGGCAACGTAAGTATGACAATTCAAGCTTTACAATTTTTTGGCGCTGTGTTATTATGACCTCAGCAGGAAACAATCAAATATGGAATAACAACTTCAGGGCGGGGTGTGATTCCCCACCGGCGGTGACAGTCCGCGAGGAATTGTCTTTGACATGACCTGACCCGGTGAAATTCCGGGACCGACAGTATAGTCTGGATGAGAGAAGTGGTATAGGGATAAGCTGCGCACTGGAATGATTCTGTCATTTCAGTGTTTTTTTTAGAAAGGTAAAGAGAATGCATGAGCAATATATGATGAGAGCCATTGAACTGGCTCGGAAGGGGGCGGGATGGACAGCCCCGAATCCAATGGTTGGCGCTGTGATTGTCAAAGACGGCAGAATCATCGGAGAAGGATATCATGAGAGGTACGGGGAGCTTCATGCGGAGAGAAATGCGATCAGGAACCTGAGAGAAGCCGCGGAAGGTGCCACTCTGTATGTCACATTGGAGCCCTGTTGTCATTACGGGAAAACACCTCCCTGTACAGAAGCAATTTTGGAACAAAAAATCAAAAGGGTGTTTGTCGGCTCCGGAGACCCCAATCCGCTTGTTGCGGGAAAAGGAGTGCAGTTTTTAAGAGAACATGGGGTGGAGGTGGTTGAGAATTTCATGCGGGAGGAATGTGACGCCATTAACCCGGTATTTTTTCATTACATTACGACCCACAGACCGTATGTAGTGATGAAATACGCTATGACCCTGGATGGGAAGATTGCCACCCGCACCGGAGCGTCGAAGTGGATTACAGGGGAGGCTGCGAGGACCCATGTCCAGTCGCTGCGAGGGCGTTATGCCGCAGTCATGGCAGGCATCGGAACGGTGTTGGCGGATGATCCCATGCTGAACTGCAGGCTGGAGGGAGCACATCAGCCGTTGAGAGTGATAGTGGATTCAAAGCTTCGTGTCCCCATGGAAAGCAATATATTGAAAACAGCACGGGAGTATCCCACATTGATTGCCTGTGCCATTGAAACGGAAGACAATCCGGCGGCGGAGGCTGTCAGGGCGTCAGGAGCAGAGGTGGTCAGTCTTGGAGACGGTAAGGGACAGGTGTCCATTGACAGACTGCTGGAATATCTGGGGGAACAAAAGGTTGACAGCGTCCTTGTGGAAGGTGGAGGAGAAATCCATGAAGCCTGTCTCAGAGTGGGAATTGTGAATCATGTCTGTTGTTATCTGGCTCCCAAGATCATCGGCGGACGTGAAGCAAAAAGCCCCGTGGAGGGGTTGGGCGTTGCGGAAATGAACGAGGCAATGCTCCTTGAGAATCCCCAAATCACACGGCTTGGAGAGGATTTTCTGATGGAGTATGATGTCAGGAGGGCAGAGTAGTGTTTACGGGAATTGTTGAAGAGATTGGCAGTGTCAGACATGTGATTTCCGGTGCTGTGTCGGGAGAGATACGGATTGGGGCAAAAAAGGTGCTGCAGGGGACTCAAATCGGTGATTCCATTGCGGTAAATGGGGTCTGTCTGACGGTGACCGGTATGTTTCAGGATGGTTTTGCAGCGGATGTTATGCCGGAGACTCTCAGGAGAACCAATCTGGGAATGCTTGGCTGCGGTGAAGCGGTAAATCTGGAGCGCGCCATGGCAGCAGACGGACGCTTTGGAGGACATATTGTGTCCGGGCATATCGACGGAGTGGGGGAATTGCAGGAAAAGAGACCGGAAGGCAATGCTTTCTGGGTAACTGTAAAAACACCGAAGGAATTACTGCGCCTGATTGTGGAGAAGGGTTCCATTGCGATTGACGGTATCAGTCTGACGGTGGCCGGAGTTGGGGAGGACAATTTCAAGGTATCCGTGATACCCCACACCGGAGAGGAAACCATTCTCTTACGTAAGAAGGTCGGAGATAAGGTGAATCTGGAAAATGACATTGTCGGAAAGTATGTGGAGCGGCTTTTACAGTTTTCGGTGCCCAAGGACAGTACGGAAGGAACGAAAAAGGAAAGCGGAATCACCATGGAATTTCTGGCGGAACACGGATTTTGATAGAATAGGAAGGGAAAGAAATGGAGTTTCAATACAATACGATTGAAGAAGCGCTGGTGGCATTGCAACAGGGAAAGATAATTGTGTGTACGGACGATCCCGACAGAGAAAATGAGGGGGATTTCATCTGTGCTGCCCAGTTTGCCACTACGGAAAATATTAATTTTATGGCAAAATACGGAAGGGGACTTATCTGTACGCCTATGTCGGCAGAGGTTGCGGGACGGTTGCATCTGCCACAAATGGTTTCGGAGAATACGGATAATCATTGCACGGCATTTACCGTATCTGTGGATCATGTGAATACCACTACGGGGATTTCCGCGGAGGAAAGGGGATACACCTGCAGAAGCCTGTGTGATGTGGCAACGAAGCCTCAGGATCTGCGTCGACCGGGACATGTGTTCCCTCTGGTAGCAAGAAAGGGTGGTGTCCTGGTTCGAAACGGTCACACAGAGGCAACCATAGATTTGTGCCGGCTGGCGGGACTTACGGAGTGTGGAATCTGCTGTGAGATCATGAAGGAAGACGGAACGATGATGCGTACTCCCGCACTGCAGGAGCTGAGTAAGAAGTTTGGGCTTGTGTTCATCACAATTAAGGATCTGCAGGATTACCTGCGCCGCCATGAATGTCATATGAAGAGAGAAGCCTGTGCGAAGCTTCCCACAACTCACGGAGAATTTCAGATTTACGGCTATGTCAACGACATCACGGGGGAACATCATGTTGCGCTTGTGTGCGGCGACATCTCGGATGGGGAAAATGTATTGTGCCGCGTACATTCGGAGTGTCTGACCGGAGATGTGTTCGGGTCCGGAAGATGTGACTGCGGGGCACAGCTACAGACTGCTATGGATATGGTGCAGCGGGAAGGCAGAGGAATCATTCTTTATATGAGACAGGAGGGGCGCGGTATTGGTCTGATCAATAAGCTTAAGGCTTATGAACTGCAGGAGAAGGGCAGAGATACGGTACAGGCAAATCTTGAGCTTGGCTTTGCACCGGATCTTCGGGAGTATTGGTGCGGTGCCCAGATTCTGCAGGACCTGGGGGTAAAGACCCTTCGGCTGATGACCAACAATCCCAGCAAGGTATACGGGCTGGAAGGCTTTGACTTCACGATAGTGGAGCGGGTACCGATAGAGATAGCACCCGGAAAATATGACAGATTCTATTTGAAAACAAAGCAGGAAAAAATGGGTCATATATTTAAAGCCTATACTTTTGATGAGAATAATGATCAGTAAGAAATCTGCCGGGAGACCGGCCGGGTTAAGATAAGGAGGAAGAAAAATGAGTATTCACATGATGGAAGGAAATGTAGTAGCACCGGAAGGGATGAAGGTTGGAATTATTGCATCCAGATTCAACAGTTTTGTGGTGGAAAAGTTATTGGACGGCGCGGTTGACGGTCTGGTGCGTCATGGTGTGGAGGCTGAGAACATTGATGCCTGCTGGGTGCCCGGAGCATTTGAGATTCCGGTTGTTGCACAGAAGATGGCGATGTCAGGAAAGTACGATGCGGTAATCTGCGTGGGAGCGGTTATTCGCGGCGCTACCTCTCATTATGAGCTGGTGGTAAACGAGACGACCAAGGGAATTGCCCAGGTTGGCCTGAATGCCGGTATCCCGGTGCTGTTTGGTGTGATTGCTACAGAAAATATCGAGCAGGCGATCGAACGCTCCGGCTCCAAGGCAGGAAACAAGGGCTACGAATGTGCGCTGGGAGCCATTGAGATGGTGAATGTCCTGCGCATGCTGTAGGGACGGGGCTTCTGTCACGACCAGCGCCCTTTGACACAAGGAGCGCCCATTGTCACGATTGCTGTTCCTTGCCTTTGGAAATGATTCTTTGAATTACCCCTCGAGGAGTTCCGGTCAGGCGATTGAGTTGCCTGATCGAGACTCCTTTTTTGTGGATTGAAAGGATAAATTCATTACGTTGCGCAAGTGTAAGGCTTTGAAACTCTGTGACGGAGTTGCAGTGGCTGATTTTATGTACGATATCCAGTGCAACATCATCCGGAAGACGGGAGCGGGATTGATCAATATCCAGACATTTTTCTTCTGAAGTAACGGAATGAAGCAGCAGAAATGGAACGATACCACCAATAGTCTCTAAGAAAAAGGAAGTATCAATCAATTTGGGTGGAGAGTTGAAATATTCATGATAACTGTTCCAAGGATACGATGCCCCGGGGGCTTGTTCCAACCCTGCTTTTGTTGGGTTGAAATGAATGTATTTCACAACCGTTAGTAGATATTTTTCATCTTCCACAGGTTCACTGAAAAAGCGGTCATTTTGGACGAAGCCTGTGCGATTGTATTTCATGTTAAACCAGATTGCATAGGTGGTGTTCAGTCTGCGGAATATGGTTTGGAGAGAACAATCGATAGAATGACGGATGAGAAGATGAATATGATTAGACATTAGGCAGTAAGCAAAAATCTCAAAGTTACATTCCTGTTTATAGTATTCGAGAATCTCCAAGTATTTCATATAATCTTTGGTTTCTTCAAATAGAAGTTGACGGTCAGCGCCTTTGATGACGACATGATAGATTCGCGTACCGGATTTTGTTCTTGAGTGTCTTGGCATAGGAACCTCCTGGGATTTATGATATAAATGTGAATAATGAGAAAAACGGCGGAATCGCCATGGAAAATAGATTCATGAAAAATAGATTAATGTAGTAAAAGGATATCTATATAGTAGCGAATAATATTGGAAAAGTAAAGTCCATATATTGAGTTTTTTCTATTTGTGTGGTAGCATTTACTCATTGTCGTAAATAAATTGCAATAGGGATATTGGGATATTCGTGTGAAGTAATGAATAATTGCGTGCCAAAGGGCGTTCCTTGTGCCAAAGGGCGCTGGTCGTGACAAAAGCCCCGTCCCTACAACAAAGGAGAGATAGTATGAAACTAGGCATAGTTATATGAACTCCTATTTCATGTATCTCCATAAAGAGTCATAAATCTCTATAAAACCGCATGAATACTGGGTTCGTGGAAATTTGATCTCGTATGTAACTTGTTATAAATTATTATAATTTATAGAAAAATGGTACTCCCGTGGTACTCGGTATGGTACTCGAATTTGGGGAGACCAAGAAAAAATATCAACATTATTTCATTTGTAACAAGCTATATTGAGACCCAGGTTAGCATAAAATTTTAGCACCGGATAAACTGGTGCTTTATTTATTGGGGATATAAATCATCGAGTAGCCTTTCAAAAGTTTCACGAACTTCATAGCGAAGAACTTTGATTGGAAATGACGCATCATGATCTTTGTCTGTTGCAGATTCTATTGCAACTAAAATTTCGTAGTATATATCTTCAAGTTTCTCGGCATTTTCATCAAGTAGATAGTCAGTAGTAGAGTTATAGTACTTGAATGCTTGATCCATCTTTTCTTTACCATATTTTCCATATAATTCGTCCCAAATTGCTTTACTGTTTTGAATAGCGTTGTCTAAGTCATGCATCGTAATCGCCTCATAGTGAGTACCTTTTCCTGATCCATTACATTTGAGATAATAAACCTCAAATACTATTCGAGTCAAAAAAGTTGAGTACTGAACTTTTTTGACTGAGTCAGGAGGTTTAGTCATGAGTTCTCAAACAAGTTTAGTTGCACGGCAGGTTCGGCTGCAGCAGTGGGCTGATCAGATCCGGGACTGCCAAAACAGGCCGGCTGGTATGAAGGTAGACACCTGGTGTGAAAGGCAGGGCATCACGAAGGCAAACTACTATTACCGCCTGAAATGTGTCAGGGAGGCATGTCTCAGCATGGCGGCGGAGCATACGGAGAGCGTTTTTGTAGAAGTACCCGCACTTTCGCCGGCAGAGCCAGTATCCGTTTCGGCCAACAAAATTCCGTCTTTCGAGGTGTCGGCTATCCTCCACATGCCATCTGGCATGTCGATCGAACTCTGTTCCGGTGCATCTCCGGAGTTTATCCGGGCATTGATTCAGGCGGTGTCCCATGCTGAATGATGCCACGGGTTTCAAAAAGATCTACCTGGCCTGTGGCTACACTGATCTTCGGCGCGGCATTGATGGACTGGCAGCGATCATCCGGTTCCAGTTTGAATTGGATCCCTTTGATAAAAACACGGCGTTCCTGTTTTGTGGAAAACGGACAGACCGGCTGAAACTTCTGGTGTGGGAAGGGGATGGCTTCCTGCTTGCCTACAAACGTCTGGAGAGGGGTGCTTTCAACTGGCCGCGTACAGCCTCAGAAGCACTGGAGATCACGACAGACCAATACCGTATGCTGATGCAGGGGCTGGAGGTCATTGCCAGGCACCCGATCCTGCAGCTTGATGATCCACCAAAAACCATGTGATTTTTGTGCATTTTGGAGAAAATATTTCACTTTAAGATGACCGATCCTATCCCGGAATGCCTGAATACACGGGATTCATCAACAAGTGGACAGCTTTCGGTGGATTCTTCCACGCCTGGTGATAACAGTCCTCGCTGTTCTGTGGATGACTGTGCTGAAAGTCCGGGGAAAACGGCAAAATTTCCGGATCTTCAGCACAGTTATCCACCGTCATAATGACGAAAGAAGGGTAACTGACCGAACCGCAGATGCTGGTAAAATCCGACCTTTTCTGCTATACTGGAATCCAGAAAAGGAGGCTCACCACATGGCTGTCAGATACACAGAGGAACAACTGAATACTGCCGATAAGGCTCTTCTGGTGCAGATGATCCTAAACCAGCAGGAGCAGTTGGATAAACTGACTGGTGAGCTCCATGATCTCAATGAGAAGATGCAGCTTCTGATGGAGCAGCTGATCCTTGCCAAAAAGGGGAAGTTTGGCCGTTCCTCTGAAAAACTGGAGGACAGTGCCCAGATCAGCTTCATGGAAGTGGATGGCACCATCGTACTCTTCAATGAGGCAGAAGCAGTCTGCAGCCTGGAGACTCCGGAACCGGAGAACCTGGAGACAGAACCTTCCCGTACCAGCAGGACGAAAGGTAAAAAGGAAAAGGACATGTCAGGGCTCCCAACCAACCGAATCGACCACTACCTGACAGAGGATGAGCTGACTGCAGAATTCGGTGAAAACGGATGGAAGCAGCTTCCGGATGCCATTTCCAGACGGTACAGGTTTACTCCTGCCAAAGTAGAGGTAGAGGAACATCATATCGGGGTATATGCCAGCAAAGAAGACGGTCACATGGTCAAGGCTGATCACCCAAAACCGTTGCTGCATGGAAGCCCGGTATCTTCATCACTGGCAGCCGCTGTCATGAATGGGAAGTACGTCAATGCAGTCCCTCTCTATCGTCTGGAACAGGAGTTTCAGCGTTACGGTCTGACGATCACCCGCCAAAACATGGCCAACTGGATGATCCGTCTGGGAGAAGAATACCTGGGAGTCATGTACGACTATCTCCACCGGCTGCTTTATGACTACCATGTCATCCAGGCAGATGAGACACCGGTTCTGGTAAACAAAGATGGAAGACCTGCCGGTTCCAAGAGTTATATGTGGGTCTACCGCACTGGCCATATGTATCCGGGACGACAGATCGTACTGTATGAGTACCAGAAGACTCGGAATACTTCCCATCCCAGGACATTTTTGAAGGACTTCCATGGTATCTGCGTGACCGATGGCTATCAGGTCTATCACACCCTGGAAAAAGAAAGGGAAGACCTCACCATTGCAGGATGCTGGGTGCATGCAAGACGAAGATTCGATGAAGCACTGGAAGTGATCCCAAAGGATCAGCGCAAAGACTCCATCGCTTTCCTGGTCATGAAGCAGATCCAGGCCATCTACCGGGAAGAAGGGAAACTAAAAGAGCTCCCATCCGAAGATCGACTAAAACAGCGACAACTTGTGGTCAGGCCACTGGTAGACGCTTTATTTGTGTACCTCAGACAGCAGGAGACACAGATTCCGAAGGGAAAACTCCGGGAAGCATTTACCTATATCCTGAATCAGGAGAAATACCTCAGGGTTTTTCTGACTGACGGAGACGTCCCGATGGATAACAATGCCAGTGAGCGGGCCATCAGAGGCTTTTGTATTGGTAAAAAAAACTGGCAGATGATCGATACCATTAACGGGGCAAAGGCTTCTGCCATCATCTACAGCATTGCAGAGACAGCCAAGGCCAACAATCTGAAACCATACGATTATTTCGATCATCTTCTGGCGGAGATAGCAAACCATATGGAAGATAAGGATCGGACTTTCTTAGAGAAGCTGTTGCCGTGGTCTCCGGATCTTCCAGAAAGTATAAGAAAACCGAAAAAAGGCTAGCCGCGAAAGCGGCCTTTAGCTGTCAAGGTACTCGCTATGAGGCGTTTACGCATCTCCTGCATACGCTCCGGCCGGTACTCCGTCAGGCACTCTTCCAGATAATGTGCCGCCTTACAGGAACATTCGGATGCCCGTACAAAATTCTCAAAATAAAACCGGTCTGCCTTATTTACCATACCCTGTCTCTCCTTCTCTTTAACAGATCTGCATAAAAATCAAAATATCCACATGAATAGCTTTGTCATCAGAAATCCGATCAAACCACATCCCGGGAATGTCAGGATCCAGGTCAGTCCCATCTCCTTTACCACCGAAAAATTGATGGCAGACAGGCGCTTGACCGCTCCGACTCCCATAATTGCTGTCGTTTTAGCGTGAGTTGTGGATACCGGGATCCCAAATACCGAGCTGAACAGCAGTGCAAGAGAAGCTGCGATATCTGCCGAAAAGCCTTGATACTTCTCCAGGCGGACCATATCCATTCCTACCGATTTAATAATTTTTTTGCCGCCAATAGATGTCCCGAGCCCCATGACCACCGAGCACAGCAGCATCAGCCAGACCGGCATCTGTACGGATATCCCGGTATTCTGTCCGTTTGCCAGAAAAAGACTGAGCAGAATAACACCCATAAATTTCTGTCCATCCTGTGCTCCGTGCATAAAGCTCATACAGGCAGCTCCGAAGATCTGCGCTGCCCGGAAGATTCTCTCTGTCTTCTGCCGGTCTGCCCGGCGGAACAGCAGTACCACCACCTTACAGACCAACCATCCCAGACTGAATCCCAGCACCACTGAGATCACCAGACCATAGAGTACCTTGACCCATTCACTGCCGTTGATCCCCTCCAGACCCCCATGCAGGGCAATGGCACCGCCGGTCAGTCCTGCGATCAGGGCATGGCTCTCACTGGTGGGAATACCGAAGAACCATGCCAGTGTCGCCCATACCACGATAGCAAACAGCGCTGCGCTGAGCGCCACGATCGCCTCATGGGAATCGGACCCAAAATCCACCATCTTCGTGATGGTCTCCGCGACGGTTGCATTGATCATACTCATGATAAGTACGCCCAGAAAATTAAATACGGCTGCCATCAGGATCGCTGCCCTCGCCGACATACAGCGGGTCACCACACAGGTAGCAATGGCATTGGGAGCATCCGTCCAGCCATTGACCAGGATCACTCCCAGAGTCAGGGCCACCGCCAGGATCAGCAGAGGATTGGCTGCCAGCTGCCCCAGAAAATATTCCAATGACAGATCCATCTGTTTTCCTTCCTTTCATGCAGATTTACAGGTTACGTTATTTATATCCTATCATACGTTTCAGTTAAGATGCTGTTAAAAAGCATTCCCGCTCCTTCCTGCAAACATACATAAAATTACACACAGAAAAAGCAGCCGACGGCTGCTTTTTCTGTTCCTAAATGGAAGACTCACATTAATTACTTTAAAAACTCTTTGATCAGCTTCGCCATGTCATTGGTCATCTCTCCATAATGATCTGAGATATAGACAGCACCGTCATGCTCTGTGACAAATCTGCCGAATACATTGGCAGCAAACCATTTCACCGGAACATACAGCATGCCCTTTTTGTATTCCGCCTGCCGTTCCATGGAATGAATATAGTTGTCGATCACACAGCCTACATTTCCGGCTGACACCTCAATCTCATGGCCATCTGCCGTATGGATCAACGCTGTTTCTTCCCGGAAATCTACTGTTGCCCCGAACACCTCCAGGAAGGTTACCGGTGCATACAGACACGGATCAAACTCCAGCTTCGGGAATTTCGGCGGTTCAGCTCCCGGCGCCGTCGGAATCTCCGGCATTTCAAACACATCCTGTTCATTGTATGGAACTCCATCCTTTAATGACACGATCTGATTGTTTCGTACCAGATGGGTGCAGCCTTCTGCAAGGAGCACAGCATGGGCATCCCCTTCTGCTTTTTCCTCTGTCTCTGTCTGTACGATCTGTCCGTCCCGTCTCGCAAGTCCTGAGAAAAACTGACGCCATACCACATCTGCATCATCAAAGGTCTGTCCGTGGCCGCGCTTTTTCACATCCCGGTAGATCACATCCGCCTTGCTGCCCTTGAAATAGAGATAGTTGTTTTTGCCGTCAATGCGAAACTGGGGAGCTTTCTCACACCCATTGATCGTACACCAGTACTGTAGATCCGCCCGGTTGATATCATAGCGCGTTGCCTTGCCGTCATAGCCTCCGGACACCGCCATAGCATCATGCTCTCCCCGGGACTGGAATACCGGCACCGGCACAGAGTATGGACGAAGTGCTTCGTCCTCTGTAAACAGTCCTTCTATCGCGGTCGGTCCTGCTGCACAGGCAGCTCCTGCCAGCTTTTCACCAAATGCTCTGGCGAACTGCATCGTCATCAGATCTCCCATGGACATTCCCTGCATAAAGACACGTCCCTGATCAATGTTGTATTTACCTGCCATCTCCTCGATCAGACGAAGCATCAGCTGGATATCACGGGTATTCGGATCAATCTCCACGGAGCCGCCGCGATGTCCTGCCACCTGCCATGCTTTATTGGTTTTTGCGTCCGGAAATACTACAATAAATCCCTCCCGGTCCGCTACATTCATCCAGCTTGTGGCATATGCCTGTCCCCAGCCGCTCTGTCCGCCTCCATGGCAGGAAATCACCAGCGGAACCGGATGAGAACCATCATAACAAGGCGGCACATATTCCACCCAACTACTTTCCTCGTCTCCTACCAGCACCTTGCTGATCTCTGTCAGATTTTCCGGCATTACGTGAGAATTCTGATCATAAAAACCACGCACATTCAGAATATCTCCCTGCGGATGCCGGATGTTAGAATCCCCGGTCACACTTCTGCCCGGTGTCAGATGAATTTTACTCATAGATATATCCCCTTTCTGATACGCTTCTCGTTGTGCTTATTATAAATCACCCATCCTCCTTCTTCTATGTACAGAACATCCATTTTTCGCAAAAAAGATGGTGCAGCTTTTACATAATGTCTTTCTTTCATTCCGGCAAAGCTTCCAGTAAATTTCCGTCTCGCTATTTGACAAATCTCCACCGGTATGTTATGGTAATTTCAGTATTATGAAAGAGAGGTAATCCCATGCAGTTTATGATTCTTGCCATCTGATCACGCAGCCTGTAGGACGTCAGGCAGACCATGGAAGCACTGTGTCACTCGAATCGGAATCCTTTTTCGATGATTATTATCCGAATCGGGCCATGGTTTATTTGTTGTGGGTATGGAAGAATCACAAGCAGGGATTTTGACAGAAAGATCGTGTACCGCTGTCCGTAAGACAGCCGGGTATGCATCCCTTTTGACGAGCAAAATACTTCGCCTGCTTATCAGGTTCTTCCGTATGCCGGAGGAACCTTTTTTGTTATTCATTTAATTTGAAAGAAACGAGGGGTATTATGTTATATCAGATTCACAATGGAGCAGTCCGTTTTGCTGCGGACACCATTTTAGAGCATATCAATTTTGAGATCAGAGATACGGAAAAAATCGCAATCGTAGGGCGGAACGGCTGCGGCAAGACCACCCTGTTAAAGCTGATCGCAGGGGAGGTAGACCTGTCCAAACGGGACAGCGATGAGGATATCTACATCGCCAGAGCCGGTAATCCGGTCATCGGCTACTTAAAGCAGATGGCTTTTGAGGATGATTCCGTCACACTGGAGGCCGAGATCCGGAAAGCTTTTCAGCCGATCCTTGACCTGCAGGCCCGGATGGAGACGCTGCTTACCGAGCTGGATCGTCCGGATCTGCCTGCCGAAGCAACCGAAGAGCTCGCCCGGAAATATGCCTCTGCCGAGGAGCGTTTTGCCTGGATGGGCGGCTACGATTACGAACGGGAATACGATATGGTCTTAAAGCAGTTTGGCTTTCCTGCAGAAGTCAGAGACAAGCGGCTCTCCGAATTTTCCGGAGGACAGCGCACAAAGATCGCCTTTGCAAAGCTTCTGCTGTCCAAACCGGATATCCTGCTCTTAGACGAGCCTACCAACCACCTGGATATCGCCGCTGTGGAATGGCTGGAGGGTTATCTGAAAAGCTATAATCGTGCTGTGGTGATCGTCTCCCACGATCGGATGTTCTTAGACAAGATCGCAGATGTGGTCTATGAGATCGAATACGGCACCGCCACCCGGTATCCCGGCAATTATTCTGCCTTCGTAGAGCGCAAGCGTCTGAACTGGGAAAAGCAGCTGAAGGATTACACCCAGCAGAAGAAGGAGATCGAGCGGCTGACCGCTCTGATCGAGAAATTCAAGCACCATCCGACCAAGGTCTCCATGGCCTGGTCCAAGCTCAAACAGCTGGAGCATATGGAGAAGATCGAAGCTCCGGCCCGCTATGACCTGCGGACCTTTCATGCCAACTGTACACCGAAGCGTGAGACCGGCAAGGAGGTGCTAACTGTCAGCCATCTGCAGATCGGCTACACACCGGAACATATCTTATCTGAGGTGTCCTTTACCATGAACCGGGGACAGAAGCTGGCTGTGATCGGTGCCAATGGAACCGGAAAATCCACGCTCCTCAAGACACTGACCGGACAGCTGCCTGCACTGGGCGGCACCAGCCAGTTTGGTTTTCAGGTGGATGTGGGTTACTTCGATCAGCAGATCGCCCAGTATTCCAGTGAGAAACCCGTACTGGATGATATGTGGGATGAATTTCCGGATATGACCCAAACGGAAGTCCGCACTTTACTGGGTTCCTTCCTCTTTACCGCGGATGACGTCTTTAAAAAAGTGTCCATGCTGTCCGGCGGTGAAAAAGGTCGTCTGGCGCTGGCCAAGATCCTGAAGCGCCGTCCGAATCTTCTGATCCTGGACGAGCCTACCAACCACATGGACATCGTGGGAAAAGAAACGCTGGCGGCCATGCTGAAGGATTTCAACGGATCGGTGCTCTTCGTCTCCCATGACCGTTATTTCGTCAGCCAGATAGCCGATTCCCTGCTGATCTTTGAGGAAGATTCAACTGACCCAGGAGCCTCCGACAGCCGGAATAACACCTTCTTCCAGGTGCAGTATTATCCGTACAGCTACGAGCAGTACCAGCAGGACAAGACCGGGCAGCCGGACGAGGCGCAGCTGCTAAAGGGAATACCGGACGCGAAGAACAAAGGCAGTCAAACCGGGACTTCGACTGGCAGTTCAGACCGCACCTCCGAGAGTACAGCCGCCTCTGTCCCGGCTTCTGACCGTACTGTCTCCGGTTCC
This sequence comes from uncultured Lachnospiraceae bacterium, assembly GCA_945621435.1. GTDB lineage: Bacteria > Bacillota > Clostridia > Lachnospirales > Lachnospiraceae > Acetatifactor. Next base: position 1,641 of record CALZBR010000002.1, on the reverse strand, counting down.
GGCTACAATCCGGGAAAAGAGCTGTCCCGGCTGACCCGGAGACTTGCCAAGGTAGAGGAACTGATCTCCCAGTGTGAAGCAGAACTGCAGTCTGCCAGAGACGAGCTGCTGAATCCGGATTATGCCTCTGATTACGGGAAGCTGTCCGAGATCCAGGCGTCTATCACCGCGAAGGAACAGGAGCTGGAGGAACGGATGTATGAGTGGAGCGAGCTGTCGGATCAGATAGAGGAACAGACAGAAAAATCAGCAAGGTAAGCAAGAAGCTTGGCAGCCTTCCTTTTCATTCTGCAGGATTTCTGATATAATACTTGCTGTAATGAACGAAGTTCATTTTATGAAGGAGGAGTCCTTTTATGACATTTCAGGAACAGATAACTATCTATATCGAAAAGCTTACCTGTACCTCAAAGGAGCTTTCAGAGGCGTCAGAATTGTCTGCTGCCGTGATCAGCCGTTATCGCAGTGGTGAGCGGGAACCGGCTTCTGACAGTGAACAACTGCAGAAGCTGGCTGCCGGAATCACCCGGCTGGCTGCCGAAAAGAATATTTCCGATCTCACGGATGCAGAAGAGGTACTTTCTACTTTACAGAACTCGCTGGAACAAAGGAACGTGGAATATGACAATTTTGTTGCAAACTTCAATACTCTGATCGATGAACTGGACATCAACATGAAGTTTCTGGCTTCGGCGACTAATTACGATACCTCCTATCTGTACCGCGTCCGTTCCGGTCAACGGCATCCAAATGATCTGGGCAGCTTCTGCCACCAGCTCTGCCGCTTTATTACGACCCGCTACAACAGCCCATCTGACAAAGCAAAGGTTTCCGGACTGCTAGGCTGTACAGCCGATGAGCTGTCGTCAGATACCGATTATCTGTCCCATCTGAATAGTTGGCTCTATCAGGCTGCTCCAAAAGAAACCGTTGATGATGTAGAGAACTTTCTGAAAAAGCTGGACGAGTTTGATCTGGACGAATATATCCGCGCCATCCATTTTGATGAATTAAAGGTTCCATCCATGCCATTCCAGCTGCCGGCCTCAAGGACATACTACGGACTGGAAGAAATGAAAAAGGGGGAGCTGGACTTTTTCAAAACCACGGTACTCTCCAAATCCCGGGAGCCTGTTTTTATGTGCAGTGATATGCCGATGGATGATCTGGCAGAGGATCTGGACTTCGGAAAGAAGTGGATGTTTGCCATTGCCATGACTCTCAAAAAGGGATTGCACCTGAATATGATCCACAATATCAATCGTCCCTTCCACGAAATGATGCTGGGTCTGGAAAGCTGGATTCCGATCTATATGACCGGTCAGGTGTCTCCTTATCATCTACCGGATGCCGCCGATAAAATCTATCAGCATCTGAACTATGTCTCCGGCAGCGCCGCATTGACAGGGGAATGTATTCAGGGCTATCATAAGCATGGTAAATATTATCTGACAAACAATAAAGAAGAGGTTGCCTATTACAAACAGAAAGCTGTAGATCTGCTTACAAAAGCACAACCTCTTATGGAGATCTTTCGGGCACCGGACAAAGCAGCTTTTCAAAAATTCCTGGCCGATGATTCCCAGGAAGCAGGAAACCGGCACAACATCCTGTCATCGCTCCCTCTTTACACCATTTCAG
>CALZBR010000001.1 GCA_945621435.1 uncultured Lachnospiraceae bacterium | reverse complement strand
CACCTTTGTCTTTGACACCAAGATGTCTGAGTTTCACAATCAGACCATGGAACTGTTTTTACCTGAGTGGGACTGGTTGCTTCGTGAACATCTGGTATCACACATGCACATCAATGACTATAATGGCGGGTACATGGACTGGAGCAATCTGAGAACACTTCCCGTCGGAGCGGGCAAGATTGATTTTACCGGCTTTTTTGATAAGCTTGCAAAGTATGACTATGCGGGTGACTTCACGGTGGAAGCGACTGCTGTTTGCAGGGAAACCGGTGAAGTGGATTATGCTATGCTGAATACATGTTTTGACAGGATCCGGAACCTGCTGCATGTATAAACCGTATCGAATTCGATACGGTTAAAATGAAAGGGTAAATTGTGGAAAAAAATAAAAGAGACAGTGAGACGGAGCTACCATATGAAGGAGCCAGACGATTACTGGAAGGAGAATTTATATAGATGAAAACCATTATTTCTGCATCCAGACATACAGATATTGTTATGCTTGTCCCAATTAGCATTAATTTTTTGATCGGCCTGGGAACAGATGACGACAAAACCACCTGATGCGATAGACTGATTTTGGTAATCGCAGACTACATCACGAAATCTATATGTCTGATGCAAGAAAGATCGCTAAAGAAACATGGAAGACTGTAATCAGGCATCCAATCTGTAAAACATCCTAAATCATTTGAATGTAACAAAACACTCTGTAAAAATGCCTGGCTTGAATTGATGCAATATGTTATAATAAGAAGAGTTTATTATTAACCATGAAAGTGAAAACATTATATGGACAAATTCTTTCAAAACATTAAGTCAACTTACAAGGCGGCCTTTGTTGGCACGTTTGTAATCGGTTTTCTCTGCTATTTCTACCTTTTGACACATCATTTTCTGACCTATGATTCTCTGTGGAATCTGTATTCGGATCAGAATATGATTTCCTCGGGAAGACAATTTTTAACCTATGCCTGCAGTGTGGGTTCCTATTATGATTTGCCGGCAATAAATGGACTGCTGTCAATAGTTTATTTGGCTGTATCGGCAGTCATTATGGTAGATATCTTCAAGATTCAGAATAAGGTAACTGCTGTATTGATGGGAGGATTCCTGGTTACTTTTCCCAGCATTATATCGACCTTTGCTTATTCGTTTACGGTAGATGGGTATATGCTGGCGGTATTGTTGACCACGTTGGCATTTTGGATTACCGATAGGTATAAGTATGGATTCACGGTCGGAGTTATTTTGAACGGTGTTGCCATCGGGATTTATCAGGCATATTTTGCGTATCTTATTGTACTTTGTATTCTGAAGCTTTTGCTGGATTTGTTGGAAGAGGAAAATCTGAAAAAGATATACAGGTCAATTGGCAGATATCTGATCATGGGGATCGGTGGCTACGTGTTTTATGTGATTAGCTTGAAGCTTATGCTGTTGTGGCAACATGCAGAGACTTCCGGTTATCAGGGGACGGACAAGGTTCTGGGGTTTTCCTTGTCACAGCTTCCGCAGGGATTAAAGGCGGCCTTTGATTCCTTTTACTATTTTGCAAGATGGGGAAATGTTCTGACAACGACGACTGTTATGAAGTTGTGTTATGTAGTGCTGTTTCTTTGTGGCGCTGTGATGTATGGATATTTTTTTATCAAAAACAAGAGATATAAAAAATGCGTTAGGATTATTCTGGCAGGGGTGCTTGTACTTGGTTTGCCCTTTGGCTTAAATGTGATAACGATTCTGGCGCCTGAAGCGTATTTTCATCTTTTGATGCGGTATGCATGGGTGCTGTTCTTTGTGTGGTTTCTGGTGTTGGCGGAGAGAATCGTTGTCACGGATTCAGAGAATAAGCGAAAAGTGAAGTGTGTGATTCCTGTGTTTTTGTGTAGTGCCGTTATGATTTTCCAATTTGCGGTTATGGCGAATATCGTAGCGTTCAACATGGAAGAACGTTATGAAAAAACCTACGCATTATGTCTTCGCGTCGTTGACAGATTGGAGCAGACGGAAGGCTATGAGACAGGAATGGAAGTGGCAATTCTGGGAGGATTCCCGGATTCTGAGTATTATCCGGCCACCGGTATTACAGGGAAGGATCTGTCCGGTTATTTTGGAGTAGAGGGAGAATATGCAGTGAATTCCACTCATAAAATTGCGGAATTCTGTGCGCATTATCTGAATGTGACGCTTCAGACCATCCCGCCGGAGAGAGAAGTGGAGTTGACCGGGACAGAGGAGTTTCAGCAGATGGAGAAATTCCCTCATAAAGAGTGTATCAAACAGATTGACGGAGTATGGGTCATCAAATTTAATGGCTGAAAAGTAAAAGGGAACTTATGAGCAATTAAGTACAAACTTTTGACATGATAGCACATGGTTAAGCTGATAAAAGTATAGTATACTTAAGCCATCAAAATGACTGGGAGGTTGCATATGACAACTATGATGCCAAGACAAAACGATGTCACGAGTTATGAAAATTTTAATGTAGCAATTTATTGTACCGTAAATGATGTGAAGTATATGGCTGATTTGGAGAATTTTGACAAACAGTTTAAGCTTTTTACCGATAATATTAAGGTGGGACGGGTATATTTGGAGTGTTATCGCGGAATGGAGTGGTGCGATAAGGAAACGCTTTTGAAGGTAAAGTCTTACTTTGAGTCCAAGGGAATCGCAACCTCAGGAGGTATTACCACCAATGATGACGCCAAAGGAGAGGGATTTCTCTCTCTGTGCTATAGCTCAGAGAAAGGACGTAGAATCTTTATGGATGCGGTTCGGTTGAGTGCTGAGGTGTTCGATGAAGTGATACTGGATGACTTCTACTTTGCCAACTGTCGTTGCAGCGAGTGTGTTAAAATCAAGGGTTCCCGTTCGTGGAAGGAGATGCGGCTGGCACAGAAATTGGAGATTACCGGGGAGGCAGTAACACTTGCCAAGGAGGTCAATCCGAAGATCAACTTCATCATCAAATATCCTCAGTGGTACGAGTACTACAATGAGACAGGGTACAATCCGGCAGAGGAGCCAGGAATCTTTGATTCTATCTACACCGGTACGGAGACCCGTAACCCGGCTTATGCACAGCAGCATTTGCCTAAGTATCTGTCTTACTTTATCATGCGTTATTTAGAGAGCGTTGCCCCCGAGAGAAATCTTGGCGGTTGGTTTGACCCTTATGAATGTACCTATAATCTTTCCTCTTATCTGGAGCAGGGATATTTGACTCTGTTTGGTAAAGCCAGAGAGATTACTCTGTTCTGCCTGGGATCTCTCATGGGAGATCATAATTTCCGGCTCTTTGTCCCTGCCCTGGGACAGATGCTGAAGGAGATGGACAAGCCGCTTGGTCTTCTGGGCAATCCGGCAGGTGCAGTTGCCTATCGGCCTCTTTACGGCAGAGGAGAGGACTATATTCACAATTATCTGGGCATGTGCGGTATTCCTTTTGAGGCAAGTTGTACTTATCCGGAGCATGCGGACACTGTTTTCCTGGCAGAGAGTGCAGGGGATGATCCGGAGTTGATTCAGAAAATGCACAATAGTCTGATGGCAGGAAGTGATGTGGTTGTTACCAGTGGTCTGGTGCGAAAGCTTGGGAAAGCCTTCTGTGATACCTTCGTCAATGTGAACTATACGGCAAGAAAAGCGTTGGTTAAGGAATATGCCAATACCAAGGATAATGGTCTTACCATCAGCGGTTCTTACTCCGGGGATAAAGAGATTCTGATTCCTCAGCTTGACTATGCCACCAATGATATCTGGGAACTGGCAGCAGCCTATGGGCACGATAACAATTTCCCCATTGTGCTGCGCTGTCGTTATGGAGAAGGCCGTATCAGTATCATTACCATCCCGGATGATTGTGGTGACCTGTATTCCTATCCGGCACAGGTGCTTTACACCATCCGCGAATTGTTCTGCAAGAGTATTCCGGTCTGTCTGGACGGACCTTCCGGGATTATGTTGTTTGCTTATGACAATAACTGTTTTGTTGTTCGTTCTGACTTAGCTTATGATGAAACGGTGACGATTCTGTGTCATGAGAGTGTTAGGGAACTTCGTTTTCCGGAAACAGGTCGTGTCATTCCTGTGCAGAATGGCAGGGTAAACCTTAGATTGACGCCCAATGTGAACTATTGGATGGAAGCAGTGAAGAAATAAAATAAATATCTAGGAAGGAAAGGAGAAGTGTTTTATGGCAATTGTTTCATTCAAGTTTATATGGTTGATTTTTATTGCTATCTTTATGATGGCGCAATATTCTTTAGCGCATTAGCATATGTTCTAAGATAAAAGCGGGTTCCGTATATACTGCAAGGTATACACGAGACCCGCTTTGTTGTTATGCCAATTTCATGATTCCCAGTCTTTCCAGAAGAAGAAGGAACAGGAAGATGGGAGCAACGAATTTGATCATGACGATGTATAAGCGTTTGCGTCCCATGGCAGAGCCATTCTTTTCTACCTCATCAATGACAGCAGAGGGCTTTAAAATCCAACCGATGAGTATGCAGGTGGCAAGAGCCACAACCGGCATCAGGCAGTTATTGCTGATGTAATCCATAATGTCGAGAAGATTCCCCTTGTCTCCGGTAGGTAAAGGGCATTCGAAATACCATTTGTTGTAGCCGAGGCAGACAGCAATTCCGCCAAGTAAAGCGATCAGACCTTCGACAATACATGCTGCAGCTCTGCTCAAGTGGAATTGATCCATCAGACTGGATACCACAGCTTCCATGACAGATACTGCACTGGTGATGGCTGCAAACAATACCATGGCAAAGAAGATGCAGCCGATGACATTACCGACGCCACCCATTGCCTTGAACACTTTCGGAAGAGATACAAACATCAGACTGGGACCGCCATTTTCCATGCCTTCTTTTCCCATGAAGGTGTATACGGCTGGAACAATCATGGCACCTGCAAGGAATGCGACAACGGTATCGAACAGCTCTATCTGATTGATGGATTTGCCCAGGTTGGCGTCATCCTTAACATAGGAACCATAGGCAATCATGATTCCCATAGCCACGCTCAGGCTGAAGAACAATTGCCCCAGGGCATCTATTAAGACGGTAAACAGTTTGCCGATGGTCATGCCCTCGAAGCTGGGAATGACATAAACCTTGAGTCCGTCCATGCCGGTTCTGACAACACCGGTTTCGTCCGTGTGTGAAATAGTCAGTGCAAAGATTGCGATGCCCAATACACTTAATAGAAGGATAGGCATAATCACTTTGGAAGAGGATTCAATTCCTTTGTTTACCCCCATAAATACGATGAAAAAGACGATTGCCAGGAAGGTTGCCATCATGATGATGGGCCAGAGGTCGCTCGTAATGAAGCCTTTGAAGTAATTATTGTCAGCTGTGGCTTCTCCGTTCCCCACCAGATATTCTTTGAAGTAATGTACTACCCAGCCGCCGATAACACTGTAATATGGCATGATGATCACCGGCACCAGACAGGAGAGCACACCTAAAAATTTCCATTTTTTTCTTAACATGCCGTAAGCGGTTAACGGACTCTGTTTGGTTTTGCGACCGATGGCGATCTCTGTGGTCAGCAGGGAAAAACCAAAGGTCAATGCAAGTATTATGTACACTGCCAGAAATAGCCCGCCCCCGTCCTTGGCTGCCAGATAAGGAAATCGCCAGATGTTGCCCAGACCTACTGCGCTTCCGGCCGCAGCCAGTACGAATCCGATGGATCCGCCAAAGGAATTTCTTTTTTTTGTTTCCATATAATCCTCCCCCTAAATGGTCATATCCCGCGCTGCCGCGCTTACTGCCTGCTACGCAGGCGGTTTGCTCGTTAATGGCGCAGGAAAAACAAATGCCTGCTGCGCAGTCGCTTGTTTTTCCGCTGCGCCATTACATTATAGCATATATTATCGTTATGAAAACAGTTTTTTGGAAAAGGTTGCCTTTCTTTTGATTTCCAAGTATAATGCGTAGTGTTGGTGTGTGTATGGGGAGGAAAGGACAGTAACTCTTTTTTTACATTACATCATATGATAGAGAAACAGAGTTTAGAAGGTGAAGAAATGATATATCAGAATGTTTTGGAAGCTATCGGACATACCCCCATGATTCAGTTACAGCATATGACAGATGAGGATTCTGCACGTATTCTTGTAAAATTCGAGGGGCTTAATGTGGGAGGGTCCATCAAAACGAGAACTGCTTACAATATGATTATTGCGGCAGAAGCTGCAGGTAAATTGACTCCGGATTCTATCATTGTTGAGCCCACCAGCGGCAACCAGGGAATCGGGTTGGCATTGGTTGGAGCTGTAAAGGGATATAAAACCATTATCATTATGCCTGATTCTGTCAGCAGAGAAAGAAAGCTTCTGGTGGAGCATTATGGTGCAACGGTGAAATTGATCCATGATGAGGGCAATATCGGCAAGTGCATTGAGGAATGTATGGATACTGCACTTCGTATGGCGAAGGAGGATTCCAGGGTATTTGTTCCCCAGCAGTTTGAGAATCTGGCCAATCCCATGGTGCATCGTCACCACACTGGACTGGAGATTTTGGAGCAGGTTGCCGGACCTATTGATGGCTTTTGTTCCGGAATCGGCACCGGCGGAACCATTACCGGTATTGGCGAGACCTTGAAAGCACAGAATCCGGAGATTACAATTTGGGCAGTGGAGCCTGAAAATGCAGCAGTTCTGGCAGGTGGTACCGTAAGCAATCATATTCAGATGGGAATCGGAGACGGAGTGATACCGCCGGTACTGAATCAGAAAATATATGAGGAAATCGCGATTATTTCTGATGAGGAAGCTTTGGCTACTGCCAGAGAACTTGCCACTAAAGAGGGGTTGATGTGCGGTATCTCCAGCGGAACAAATGTAGCTGCGGCAAAACGTCTGGCAAAGAAACTGGGGAAGGGTAAGACGGTAGTAACCGTTCTCCCTGACACAGCAGAGAGGTATTTTTCCACACCGCTGTTTGAGTAGGATAGTGAATTGACGGAATTCCATGACTGGTATGTAGCGGTTCCGAAGTAAGATAATGAAATAGCAGTTGATTTATCAGGTTTTACAAGTGTCGACACAAATAGTGGCGGCACTTGTGTTTTGTTTAATTACCTACTGACATAATAGGCGAATAGGTATATCTTTTGAGATAGTAATAAAGCTTAAGAGAGGACGGAACGTGCGATATGGATAAATTCATTTATTTGGATAATGCAGCCACGACTGCCACAGAACCTGCTGTATTTGAGGCAATGAAGCCGTATTTTGAGGAATATTATGGAAATGCCGCAAGTATCTATCGATTTGCCGGAAAATCAACCATGGCAATCGACAGGGCAAGACAGACAGTCGCGGATTTTCTGGGAGCTAAACCCGGGGAAATCTATTTTACCGGGGGCGGAAGCGAGTCGGATAACTGGGCGCTAAAAGCCACTGCCTTTGCCGGGAGGGACAAGGGAAAGCATATCATTACTTCCAAAATTGAACATCATGCAGTATTGCATACCTGTGAATTTTTAGAGAAGAACGGTTTTGAGGTTACTTATCTTGATGTGGATGAAAATGGAGTCGTTCATCCGGAGGAATTGGAGAAGGCTATTCGTCCGGATACGATATTGATTTCCATTATGTTTGCAAACAACGAAATCGGAACGATAGAACCAATCAGAGAGATTGGAAAAATCGCACATGAACATGGCATCATTTTTCATACGGATGCAGTACAGGCATACGGGCATCTTCCGATTCGGGTGGACGAGATGAATATTGACATTCTCAGTGCCAGCGGGCATAAAATCGGCGGACCTAAGGGTGTGGGAATCATGTATCTCAGAGATACCGTAAGAATCGGCGCATTCATACACGGGGGAGCTCAGGAGAGAGGCAGGAGAGCAGGCACTCATAATACACCCGGAATTGTTGGTTTCGGAAAGGCTACAGAGATTGCAGAAGATAGGATGGCCGTCAATATCCGGAAGGAAACGGAGTTAAGAGATTATCTGATTCGTCGGGTGCTGGAAGAGATACCTTATACCAGATTAAACGGGCATAGGACAAACCGTTTGCCCAATAATGCTAATTTCAGCTTTCGCTTTGTGGAAGGAGAGTCGTTACTGATTCTGCTTGATCAGAAAGGAATCTGCGCTTCCAGCGGATCTGCATGTACTTCGGGTTCTCTTGACCCGTCTCACGTATTGTTGGCCATCGGGTTGCCTCATGAGATTGCACATGGATCGCTTAGGCTGACACTTTCTGCTGAGACTACGAAGGAGGAAATAGATTACGTGGTAGAAGAGCTGAAAGCAATGATTGAAAGACTACGAAGTATGTCGCCCCTCTACGAGGATTTCGTGAAAGAAAACCGTGGAGTCAAGTGAAAGAATCGTGTAGTCAAGTGAAAGAATCGTGGAGCTTGTGAAAAGGGATGGAAGAAAGTCAGGAGGATAAAGTAAATGAGTCAGGTGATGGAATACAGTGAAAAGGTGATGGACCATTTTACCAACCCCAGAAATGTAGGTGAAATCGAGAATGCTTCCGGGGTGGGAACCGTGGGAAATGCCAAGTGCGGAGATATTATGAGAATGTATCTCGAAATTAAAGACGGGGTAGTCATAGACGCGAAGTTTAAAACCTTTGGCTGCGGGGCGGCAGTGGCTACCAGCAGCATGGCTACGGAGCTGGTAAAGGGCAAGACTGTTGAGGAGGCTCTGCTTGTAACCAATAAAGCGGTAATGGAAGCTCTGGACGGGCTTCCACCGGTAAAAGTTCATTGTTCTTTGTTGGCAGAGGAGGCGATTCACGCAGCCCTCTGGGACTATGCTGAAAAGAATGGAATCACGGTGCCGGGGCTGAAACCTCCGGTAAAGGACATAGATGAAACGGAGGAGTTTTATAAAACAGAATCATAAAGAGTAGTGATGATAAGCGTATTCATCACAACAGGTCTTTTATTGTAATACCGGAAAAATATTCCTGCACCATGCGGTCATAGCCTCTCCACATAGAGATGGTACGACATTCCTTTTCTCTGGGGCATTGTTCTGCCCCATCCATGAGACAGGATACGCTGGACATGGATTCTTCCGTCAGTTTCAATATTTCCCAAATCGTATATTCCTCTGCTTTTCGGAGCAGGGAATAACCGCCGCCCTTTCCGCTGGAAGCCTGTAACAGTTTTCCGGCGACAAGGGACTTGGCGATGGTTTCAAGGTATTTTTTAGAAATATCCTGTCTCGCCGCAATGACTGCCAGGGGAATAGGGTTTTCCGAATTCTGCTCGGCAAGATCAATCATAAGTCGAATGGCGTATCTGCCTTTTGTTGAAATCATAGGGGTTCTCCTCCGGTTCTCGTAATTGATAATATAATGCATGACTTATTGCTGTAAAAAGGATAAATCAGTCTGCAGGGTTGACATGAATCATGATATGCTTTACCTTGGGAAAATTCTTCTCAATATCTTCATGTACGGCTTCGGCGATGGTGTGTGCTTCCCTCAAAGTATAGGAACCATCTGCCGCAATCTCCACGTCTACATATATTTTATTACCGAAAATGCGGGTTTGCAACAAATCAATACCAAGAACCTTTTCATTCTTCATGACACAGGCATAAATTGCTTTTTCGGTCTCTTCATCACAGGAATGATCTACCATTTTATCCAGGGCATCTTTGAAAATATCATAGGCCGCCTTCACAATGAAAAGGAAGATTACCAGACTGGCAACGGAATCCATAATGGGATAGCCAAGCCGTGCACCGGCGATACCAATCAGGGCACCGATGGAGGAAAAGGCGTCGGAACGATGATGCCAGGCGTCTGCCATCAGAGCGGAGGAATCAATTTTTATCGCATAAAATCTCGTATACCAGTACATTCCTTCTTTGACTGCGATGGAGAGGATGGCTGCAATCAATGCCGGTACACCGGGAGTCTGCAGATTGTCGTAGTTGCCCTTCATGATCTTGCCCAGGGCATCGGCGCCGATGCCAAGACCTGTGATCAGAAGAACGATTGCCAGGACAATGGCAGCCACGCATTCCAGACGTTCGTGCCCGTAGGGGTGTTCTTTATCGGGTTCCTTGGCAGCCAGCCGGATTCCGATAATTACCACGACGGTGCTGAATACGTCGGAAGCGGAATGTATGGCGTCACTGATCATGGCGCTGGAATGGGCGAGGATTCCGGCCAGAAGCTTCAGCAGAGACAGCCCTGTATTGGCAAGAATGGTGAGGAAGGACACCTTATTTGCGATTTTTTGAAATTCGGGTTCAGACACTTCTCTTTTGATGATTGTTTCGTTTTTTTCCATAAAAGTTACCCCCTAAAAGTAAGATAGCTCTATGGCACCGGATATTTGTGTGGGAGTTTGGAGAATTGCGGTGAGAAAATAAAAAAACACCCACGAATCAGTATTAGCAACTACTGTCCCGTGGATGAAAGATTCCACTGTCACTTCAGTGACCCGACTCCATGATGCGTCATCACGGTCTGCTCAGTTTGTACTGTAGATTAATATGCAGTGCAAAGAGTAATCTTAAGGTATCATATGGCTGAAAGCCTGTCAAGGTGGTATAATAGAAAAAACTTTAAAATAATGTGAAACTTTTTTTGCGTCCCCAAGTATCTAATCAACAGAAGGCTACGAAGGAGGTGAAAACCTTGCAGTTTTTTTCCGAGAAAAATAAAAATACAAACAAAGAGCTGATAGAACAGATTATTTTGAAAAACTATAATCAATATTATCGTCTGGCTTACAGTTATGTTCATACTGAGGCGGATGCATGTGATATTGTACAAAACGGAGCCTATAAGGCCATAAAAAACAGTTACTCCCTGAAAAATCAGGAATTTGCCGCGACCTGGGTGTATCGCATTATGCTCAACGAATGTTTTCAGGCAGTGAGACGGACGAAGGCTCTTTCCTATGAAGCGATACAGGAAGAAGACGGGGTGGAAGCAGGGAGCTATGAGGATACGTACGTTAACATAGATTTACAGAGAGCCATGGAAATGCTTTCGTTAAGGGATAGAACGATTGTCATGCTCAAGTATTTTGAGGACAAAACACTGGAGGAAATCGCAGACATTCTGGAAGAAAATGTGAGTACGGTAAAGAGCAGATTATATCGGAGTATGAAAAAGCTGCGGGAAATGCTTGCGGTAGAAGAGAACGACAACCTTGATTTAAAAGGGAGGGCAGGTAGATGATTTATGATTTGTCAGAAGTGATAAAACAGAATGAAGCTGTGGAAAAGAGGCTTCTTTCCATGAAGGAAGACTATCAGAAGCCGCAGATGTCCGATGAACAGTTTGAGAAGCTGTACAGGACAATGAAGGAGGCAAAAATATCAGAGAGAAAAGAACGAACAAAACAGAGAACAATCAAGGTGGCGGCAACTGCTGCTGCACTGGTGGGGGCTTTTGTTATCCTGCCCAACACTTCAGCAACCATAGCGCATGCGATGGAACAGATTCCTATTGTGGGACAGCTGGTGGAAGCGGTTACGATTCGTGAGTATGAATATGATTCCGACAGATTTAAGGCTGATATTGATGTGACGGAGATTAAGGTGGAAAATCAGGCGGAGGACAGCAAGGTACAGGAAAACCTTGACCGCACGACAGAGGAAATAAATGTGGAAATTCAGAAGATTACGGATGAGCTGATTGCTCAGTTTGAGGCGGATTTAAAACAGAAGGAAGGTTATCAGGACATTGTTGTCAAGAGTGAGGTACTGACCACCACACCGGATTATTTTACCCTGAAGCTTTTATGCTATTGGGGAGCCGGCAGCGGTTATCAGTGGAACTACTATTACACCATAGACCTAAATACCGGGGAACGGCTGGAGCTTAAGGACATTTTTGTGGATGGTGCGGATTATATCACCCCCATCAGTGAGAATATCAAGGCTCAGATGCAGGCTCAGATGGACGCAGACGAGATGGTGCACTACTGGCTGAATGACGAAATTGAGGATTTGAATTTCAAGGCGATTACGGATGACACCTCCTTTTATTTGAATGAAAGAGGAAATGTGGTAATCGGCTTTAATGAGGGCGATGTGGCTCCCATGTATATGGGATGCGTAGAATTTGAGATACCATCAGAGATATTGAGCGGTATCAGAAAATAATTCCCCATTTTTCCGGAAACGATTGAATACGATATCCTGAATTGAACTATCAGGGGATCTTTATTTCACGTCAGGCGTGGGATAAGGGTCTCCTTTTTTAGTGTTTGGTGTTTGCAGAAATTAGCAGAATGATGTGAATATTGATATACATATCATTAAAAATATGTTACTATGTTTTTGATTGCTAATTGATACGCTGGGGATTATCCGGTTTCGATAAATATCCGGGAAGGATGAGGTTTCATGGAAAAGAACGAAAGTCTTGGAGTGACAAAGGTAATTTACAGGATAATATGGGCTATATTTTTTGTTCAGCTGGTTGTTGTGGGTGTCATTATCCTGACGGCAAAGGTAGATGATGTAACCCTGACAAAGGGAAAGGTGACCGGTTTTAATAACGGATGGACGATGGTCAGGGAGGACGGAACGGAGACACCGCTGCCGGAGCTGCCCTATTATGACAGCAGCAGTCCGTATGAAAAAATAGTGATTCGCAACAGCATTCCCCAGGAATATCTGGGAGAAACCATAACCTTTCTGTCAGCGGACAAAACATTGCGTATTACCGTTGACGGAAAGGAAATTTATACCTTTGGGCTGGAGGACAGGCGGCTCTTCGGCAATACGCCGGGCAGTGTCATGGTATTTGCCGATATACCTCAAAATTGTGAAGTGGGAGAGATTCTGATAGAAATGTGTTCTCCCTATGCGAATTATGCGTCTTATATCACTGAAATCACCGTGGCTCAGAGAACCGTGGCAGTTTTTGCTTTCATCAAGCAAAAGCTTTTGAGTCTTTTATGTACGCTGATTATTCTCATCGTGGCGGTTGTGATGCTTGTTCTGACCCTTGTGCAACGTCTGTCACGAAAACCCACCGGCGGACTTGGATTTCTGGGAGTGTATCTTCTACTGAACAGCATCTATCACTTTATTGAGACCAAGGTGCCTGGGATTTTCATTGGAAATCAGACACTGTATTCCAATCTGATTTTTATTCTGCTGATGACAACACCTTTGTTTGCGGAGGTATATTTCTATGAGTCCATGCCAAAGCTTCACAAAGTTATGCGCTTTCTCATGCTGGTTACCATTACCAATGTGATGGTACAACTGGAGCTTCAGATCAGCGGATGTGTGGATTTCATGAACATGGCCTTTGTGTCCCATGGTATCATTTTTATCCTGATTTTTGTGGTGGCACTTTCTCTGACTATGAGTGTGGGAAGGGTGAAGACTCTGGAGACCGGTATTCAGCTTCTGGGGGTTGTCTGTATGCTGATTGGAGGTATGACGGATTTAGTCAGAACCTATACTGTCAAGGTCGGGGATTTCGGCAAATACAGCAGATATGGGGTCTGTATTTTTGCAATATGCGTCTTTAGCTGTTATGTCCGGCAGATGATGCAGGAACACCTGCAGTTTATGGAACAGGCAAAAAATGATGCCATTGTGGCAAATCAGGCCAAAAGCCGTTTCCTTGCCAATATGTCCCATGAGATTCGTACTCCGATTAACGGAATCCTCGGGATGGATGCAATCCTGTTAAAGGAGTGCAGGGATGAGAATCTGAGAGAATATGCAAAGAATATTCAGAGCGCAGGCAATTCGCTGCTTTCCATAGTCAACGACATTCTTGATATTTCAAAGATAGAGTCAGGCAAGCTGGAAATCCTGCCGGTACAGTACGAGCTGTTTTCTGTTGTCAATGATTGTTGCAATATGATCAAACCCAAACTGGAAAACCGACCCATAAAGCTTAGTATTGAGGTGAATCCCCGGATGCCTTCGGGACTGTACGGCGATGAGGTGCGTATCAGGCAGATTATGAATAATTTTATGTCCAATGCGGCAAAGTATACAAAGGAGGGTAAGGTTACCCTGAATTTGGATTATGAAAATGTCACTGAGGACAGAATCATTATGATTCTCTCGGTTACGGATACCGGAATCGGCATCAGAGAGGAGGACATGGAAAGGCTGTTTCAGCCCTTTACCAGAATGGAGGAAAGCCGCAACCGTAACATAGAGGGGACGGGGCTGGGACTGAACCTGACGAAGAATCTGATAGAACTGATGGGTGGAGAAATCACGGTGAACAGTGTCTATGGTGCAGGCTCCTGTTTTAAGGCAAGGATACCCCAGACGGTTACGAATGCTGAACCTATAGGAGATTTACAGAGCAGATATCAGCAATATCTTGACAGTGATGTGAATACGGTACTGACATTTTATGCTCCGGATGCGAGAGTGCTGGTGGTAGATGATGTCGAACTGAATCTGAAGGTGGTCGTGGGACTTTTGAAGGAGACACAGGTTCAGATTGATACGGTATTAAGCGGTCGGGAATGTCTGGAGCTGGTGAAGAAGAAGCAATATGACATAATATTTCTGGATCATATGATGCCCGGAATGGATGGTGTGGAGACTCTGCAGAGGATGAAGCGGCTCACCGGAAGTCTAAACCGGAAGACTCCCGTTATTGCATTGACGGCGAACGCCATCATGGGTGCCAGAGAGGAATACATAGAGGCGGGATTCACGGATTATCTCACAAAGCCCCTTGTGGAAGCAGAGTTGATGGAGATGATGCAGAAATATCTGCCGGAAGAAATAGTACACAGTAGAAGAGAAGAGAACGCTTCGGAAATGCCGGAGCAGGAGAAACGGGAAAATATCACAGTAATGGAGCGATTGCAAAGCCTGGAGGAGATTGAGTTAAAGACCGGACTGAGATATTGTGTGGATGAGGAGTTTTATCTGGAGGTGCTGAGGGAATATATTGGAGAAAAAAAGTCAAAAGAATTGCAAGGTTTTCTGGAAAAGGAGGATTGGGACAATTATCGGATTTCGGTACATGCCCTGAAGAGCAATTCCATGACCATAGGGGCTGTTGGACTGTCAGAGGATGCAAAGGCATTGGAGTCGGCGGTGAAGGAAGGCAGATACGACTATATAGCAGAACATCACAGCGAGGTGATGGAACGATATGAAAAACTGGTAAATGTACTTGGGGATGTATTGCAATAAAACTATATGTAACATATCCCGTTTTAGAATTGTATTCCTTCACCTTAAGACCTGCATGTCTGATTGCAGACACAAAGGTCTTGGCGGGAACTTAGTTTTGAAAGGGAGAAAGAATAGAGTGTTCAGGAGGAAATGAATATGCAGTCAAAACAAAATCAGGCAGTCACCATGCACCCGCTCTTTTTTGATCCTATGTACAAAAAAGCAGTGATGGAGGAAAAGGGGGGAAAACCTTCTATCTGCTATCGTGATGACCTATGGGGGGCAAGGCTGGAGGACAACGGCGACGTGACCTTTACCATGCATGCACCTTCAGCGGAGACGGTGGAGGTTGCGGGAATCAGCGGCAGCATGAGCCGTGACAGAATTGCGTTGAGGAAGGACGGGGAAGGGAATTTTTCCGCAAGGGTATCGGGAATTGCACCGGGCTTTCATTATCACAACTGGTTTGTGGACGGGGTGCAGGTAGTGAATCCTCTGGCTCCCATTGCCTATGGCTGCTTCGGAGCCACAAACTTTCTGGAGGTTCCGGATGAGGGCTCGGAATTCTGGTTCTTAAAGGAAGTACCCCACGGGGACGTACAGCAGCATTTCTATACCTCAAGTGTCAACGGACATTTGAAAAAATGCTATGTCTATACTCCACCCTGCTACGGGGAAACAGCCGGGAAAAAATATCCGGTTCTCTATCTGCAGCATGGTGTGGGTGAGGACGAGACGGGCTGGATCTGGAACGGCAAGATGAATCTGATTCTGGACAATCTGCTTGCCGAGGGCAGCTGTCAGGAGATGATTGTGGTAATGTGCTGCGGCTATGCCTTCCGGAAGGGAGAGGAGCCTGTCTTTTTCCCGGGGGATTTTGGCAGAGAACTGGTGGAGGATTGTATTCCTTATATTGAGAGCCATTTCTCTGTGAAAAAGGGCAGGGAGAACAGAGCCATGGCCGGACTTTCCCTTGGGTCGGCACAGGCAGTGCAGATTGTGTCCCGCTACCAGCAGCTTTTTGCCTATCTCGGAGTGTTCTCCGGGGTAAGATATGAGGAGACCGAAGAGATATTAAAGCAGCAGGAGGCATATCCTATGCTGACGGTATTTATGAGTGCCGGCGTGGGGGAACAGGGACTGGCTGAGCTTCAGAGGAAGTATACCGACAGGTTTGCGGCTCTTGGAGTAACGGGGATACAGAAGAGCTATCAGGGCTTTCACGAGTGGCATGTATGGCGGGAGAGCCTGAGAGATTTTGCCAAGCTTCTTTTTAGGGACACAAAGGAGGATGAGGGGGAAGATGTTTTTGCCTATTCGGAGGTCACGATACCGGAGGAGATGCTGGATTACCAGACCTTCAGGGATCATATGCTGATGTTTGACCCGATTTACAAGGGTGTTATTTTTGAGGTTGATGAGAAGGGGCAGCCGGCCGGAAGATACCGGGATGACCCGATAGGGTCTGAGGTGACCGATGTGACAGAGGGGAAGGCTGTTTTCCGATTCCGCGGGGCAGATGCCAAAACAGTGGAGGCTGATATCTGGGGAATGGGAAGCTTTTCCATGACCAAGGGGGAAGACGGCTGGTGGAGCTGTGAAGTAAGCGGAATCGAAAAGGGGTTTCATTATTACGGGATCAAGGTCAACGGCGTGGATGTGACAGATGGCAATGCGCCTGTGGGCTATGGTGGCTTCCGCACCATCAATTACCTGGAAATGCCTGAGGAGGACTTTGAGGAGTATCGCATCCGGCAGGTGCCTCATGGTGTGGTTCATATGAACTACTATAAATCAAAAGAGACCGGAAGGGATAAGCTCTGTTATGTGTACACCCCTGCTTCCTACGACGTGGATCTGGAACGCAGATATCCCGTGCTTTATCTGCAGCATGGCGGCGGAGAAAACGAGATGGGCTGGGTATGGCAGGGCAGGATTGCCAATATTGCCGACAATCTCATCGAGCAGGGACAGATGCAGGAAATGATCATTGTGATGACCACCGGCTACGGCTTCCCTGAAGAAAAAGAGTATCATCCTTCCATGAGCGCTTTCCTGGAGGAATTGCCAGACAGCTGTGTCCCTTTTATTGACAGGACATACAGAACACTGGCAGACAGAGAGCATCGTGCCATGGCAGGGCTGTCCATGGGTGGGATGCAGACCCAGAAAATTGTGTTTACCCATCCTGAGCTGTTCGCTTGGGCCGGTATTTTCTCCGGCGGTCTGGTAATTCAAAACGAGGAGGACGATTACAGCAGTATCCTGTTGCAACCGGAGGAATTCCATAAATATTTTAAGATGCTGTTTGTGGCATGCGGCACGAAAGAAGTTTTTTATGAATCCACAAAGAAGAATGAAGAGACGGTATTGGAAGCAGGTACTCCCATTGAGGTGTTTGAGGACTACGGCTATCACGACTGGACCTTCTGGAGACATTGTGCAAATGTATTTTTGAGAAAGCTGTTTAGGGAGGAGAAGTAATGGCAAATCAGGCAAAGATAACAATTCATCCGTTGTTTGAAACAGGGGAGATTTCCCCCAGACTTTTCAGCACCTTTCTGGAGCCCATCGGGACCATGGTAAACGGAACCATGTTTAATCCCAAGCATTCCACCGCGGATGAGCAGGGCTTCCGGCAGGATTTTATTCAGGCACTCAGGGGAACCGGAATGCCGGCTGTGAGAATGCCCGGAGGAAATTTTGTGTCTGCCTGGAACTGGAAGGATTCCATCGGTCCGAAGTCAGAGAGAAAGGTACATCTGGATCCGGCCTGGTATCAGTATATTACCAATGAGGTAGGGCATGATGAGTATCTGCAGTGGGCGGAAAAGGTTGGCACGGAGGCCATGTATACGGTGAATATGGGAATGTGTAACGGTTCCATTCAAGACGCAATGGACCTCATTGAGTATACCAATCACGAAGGCGGTACTTATTGGTCTGATTTGAGACGCAGGAATGGTCACGAGGCTCCTTATAAGGTGAAAACATGGTATCTGGGAAATGAGATGGACGGTCCCTGGCAGGTGGGCTCCTGGGATAAGGATCCCCGAGGTTATGGAGTCAAGGTAAACGAGGCCTCCAAGGTGATGAAGTGGATTGATCCCACCATCGAGACTGCAGTCTGTGGCTCTTCAGCGCCCTTTATGGATCATTTTCCGGTATGGGACGAAACGGTACTGCAGGAGTGTTATGATTCTGTGGACTATCTTTCCGTGCATCATTATCACAGCGCACCTCCCGGAGATGTGAAGGCACTTCTGGGGGGAGCGGCTTACTATGAAGACTTTATCAATACGGAGGTGGCACTGTGTGACCTGGTGGCAGCCAAATGTAGATCCCCCAAGAAGCTGATGATTTCTTTTGATGAATACGGTGCCATGATTCGCCCCAACAGTCCGTTACATCCCGGTTATGGTTATCACAATATGGTCAGGACACATTATCGCTTTGACCCCGAGAGAAAATATATTCTGCACGACCCGGACAAGATGCAGGACCGTGTGTTCCCCGGAAGTGAGATGCTGCAGATGCTGGCTATGGTATCCATCCAGCTGGCCTTCCTGCGTCATGCGGACAGAGTGAAAATCGGCTGTATGACAGGGGGATTGGGGGCTCTGTGCGCTTCCAATCATGATCATGTATGGAAATCGGCGTCTCATTATCCCTTCATGCACCTGCTTGCTTATGCGAAGGGGACTTCCATGCAGACGGTGGTGGAATGTGATACTTTTGACATTCCCGGATATGCTATTGATGATACCTCACAATATACCGGAAAGGAAGGACTCCCTTATATTGATTCGGCAAGTGCCTGGGACAAAGAAGGTGAATATCTCACGGTATTTGCCATCAATCGCAATGAAGAAGAGGAGTATCCGCTGACCGTGGATGTGTCAGGATTTGGCGATTATATTTTTGACCGGCACATAGAGTTCTACAACGCTGATTTGGAACTGAAAAACAGCTTTGAGAATCCGGAAGCACTGAAGCCGGTGGAACACAGCGGTGCGACTTTCGAGCAGGGGATACTGAATACCCACGTAAAGCCTTTGTCTTGGAATGTGATTCGTTTCCGTAAGGGAGGAAAGGGAAAATAACTATGATTAGAACAGCAAAGACAGAAAACGGCATGGTGAAGGGAATTGAGGCGGCAGACCCCAGGATCACAGTCTTCAAGGGGATTCCCTTTGCGGCACCTCCGGTGGGGAAAAACAGATGGAGGGCGCCTCAGCCGGCGGAAAACTGGGAGGGTGTCAGGGAGACATATCGTTTTGCACCCATTTCCATGCAGAGTATTCCCGGACTGGGAACGGATATCTATTGCAGAGAGTGGCATGTGGATCCGGACATCGAGATGAGTGAGGACTGCCTGTATCTCAATATCTGGACCGGAGCAAAAAGCACGGAGGAGAAGCGGCCTGTGCTGGTGTGGTTCTTTGGAGGAGCGTTGCAGTGGGGTTATCCTTCCGAGATGGAATTTGACGGAGAGAGACTTGCCAGAAGAGGAATCGTGGTAGTGACGGTAAACTATCGCATCAACTGCTTTGGTTTTCTGGCTCATCCCGAGATCACGAAGGAGGCACCGGAGGCCCCGGCGAACTTCGGCAACCTGGATCAGCAGGCAGGACTCAAATGGGTGGTTCGAAACATTGAGGCTTTTGGCGGAGATCCGAACAATATTACCATTGCGGGGCAGTCTGCCGGCGGCGGAAGTGTACTTTCCCAGCTGGCATGTCCCGCCAATCAGGGATTGTTCCAAAAGGCGACCATTATGAGTGCCATGATCAGAAGCCCCTATCGTGCAGGAGGGCTGGGAACCCCGATGCCGCTTCCACAGGCGGAGAAGTTGGGGGAGGATTTCTTTGCTTATCTGGGCGTGAAGACATTGGCGGAAGCAAGGGAACTGGAGGCAGCATACATTCGGGATAAATATTACGAATTCATCGGAACTCATTCCATGATGGGGAATGTGGAGGATGGGATTTTCAGTCTTGGGGATCCCCTGAAGCTGTTGGCTGCCGGCAGGACAATTGACGTTCCCATTATGGCAGGCAATACCGGGGATGAATTCCCAAGCTTTCTGGAAGCGGAGAGCGAGGAGGAGCTGAAAAACAAAATACACGAAATCTTCGGAGACAGAGCGGAGGAGCTGCTGGCCTGCCCGGAGACCTTTGTGAAATCCGGAAATCATTATGCCATCGTCAACGGAATCGAGGCAACGGTAAAGGGAGAGGCACTATACGGCAGTCAGCAGGGAAAACAACCTCTGTACTATTACAAATTTGTACCGGACATTCCGGGGTGGGACAATCCGGGAACCTTTCATTCCGTGGATCTGTGGTTCTTTTTTGAGACCCTGGCAAAGTGCTGGCGTCCTTTTGTGGGAAGGCATTATGACCTGTCCAGACAGATGTGCAACTACTGGGCAAACTTTATCAGGTGCGGCAATCCAAACGGAAAGGATGCGGACGGAAGTGAAATGCCTTACTGGGATTCTTATAACGATGCCCATCATACGGAAATGGTTTTCGGTGGGCAGGGTGCAGAAGTAATCACAGACAGTGAAACGGAGTATCAGAAACTTATGATCCGCCGTATTATGGAGATGCTGGTTGAGTAAGAGGGGGCAGATATGGAATTATTTGCTGAAATGAAATTGCTTGGGGACGGTTATGCCGGTGGATTTTGTTGTGGGATGACCATGAGCGGCAGTGAAACCATGGAGCGGTTCACCAAGGTGGAAGATACACAGGAATACAAAGTTTATAGAGATGACCGTGGTATCTGTATGAAGCTTCAGGGTAAGCAGGACGGGGAAGCACTGCGGTTGAAGACTGTGGTGCGCAACGAGGGGACGGATCAAGTCACCATGGAGATGCTAAGCTCCTTTGCTCTAAGAGAAGTAAAAGCAGACAAAATCCACAGACTCCAGTCCTTCTGGAGTGCTGAGGGAAAGCTCAGGACGGAGACCATAGAGGAGCTTCATCTGGAACCTTCCTGGAATCGTTGTGGGATGCGCATCGAAAAATTCGGCAATGTAGGTTCCATGCCGGTGAGAAAGTATTTCCCCTTTTTGGCACTGGAGGACAGCAGGACAGGGAAATTCCTGGGAATTCAGCTGTACTGTGCCTCTTCCTGGCAGATAGAGATACGATGCAGGGAGGATGATTGGCTGACAGTGGCGGGAGGACTGCCTGATAGAGATTTTGGTCAATGGATGAAAAATCTGGCTCCGGGAGAGGAATTTGAGTCACCGGAGGCAGTGATTGCAGAGGGGAATTCCCTGTATGAGGTCTGTGACAAACTGGTCAAGGCACAACACCCCTTAATCTCGCCCATGGATTCCGATATGGACATACTTTATAACGAGTATTGTACTACATGGGGGAATCCCACTTTTGATAATCTCAAGAGAATCTGCGACAAAATAGAGGGAAAAGGAATTAAATTTTTAGTGATAGATTCCGGCTGGTACGGGCATTCCGATTACTGGTGGGAAAGCATTGGGGACTGGGATGTGAATGAGAACCGGTTCCCGGGCGGTATGAAGCCGATTGCGGATTACATACGTTCTAAAGGAATGATTCCCGGACTGTGGTTTGAACTGGAATCTCTTGCGCCCAAGAGCCTACATTACAATGACTGTGAGCACCTGGTAAAAAAAGACGGAGTCCCTTTGACGGTAGGGGGGAAGCGTTTTTGGGATATGGAGGATTCCCGGGTGGTGGAGTATCTCAGCGAGAAGGTGATTCGCCTGCTCAAGGAATGCGGCTTCGGCTATCTGAAGGTGGACTACAACGATACCATCGGTATGGGATGCGACGGAGCGGAGAGTCCGGGGGAAGGTCTGCGGCGAAAGGTGAACGGCACAAAGCGTTTTTTTGAGAAGATTCGCGAGGAGATTCCGGGCATTGTGATAGAAAACTGTTCCAGCGGCGGACACAGACTTGAACCTTCCATGATGGAACTTGTGAGTCAGGCAAGCTTTTCCGATGCACATGAGATTACGTCTATACCTTTGATTGCTGCAAATATGCACCGGGTCATCAGACCGGAACAAAGCCAGATCTGGGCAGTATTGAGGGCAGGAGACAGTGAAGAAAGAATATACTATTCTCTGGCGGCTACGTTTTTGGGGCGCATGTGTCTCAGCGGCGAAATCTATGACCTGGCCGAGAGACAGTGGGAGCTGGTGGAAGAAGGCATGCGATTCTATCGAAAAGCTGCTGACATCATTAAAAACGGCACCACGGTTGTACATGAGTACACGGCCGGTGGATATAATGACCCGAAGGGTCAACAGCTGGTGCTGCGGGAATGGGGAAACAGAGGACTGGCTGTTTATCATCGTTTTGCGGAATCAGCAGAGGAACCCCCGAGATTGCCCGAAGGGTGTCGGATTGTGGATGAATATGGCAGGGCAGATAGGGATTTCAGTGCGAAAGCGTGGATTTATGAACGGGAGAATATCTGTAAATGAGTTTTTGAGATGATATGTCTTTGAAGTGAAAAGGTCTGGAAAGGACGGAAAGGGAGGGAATATGCTTCAGGTATTCCATGAGAAAAGCAGCAAAATAACAAAAACTGAGAAAAAGGAAGACGGACTGTATCTGTACAGTGAGCGTGGGATTCTCAGACTTTGTCCCGTGAACAAGCGTTGCGTCAGAGTTACCTATACGGAGCGGGATAGATTTTCTAATAGAAAAAACCCCGGAATTGTAGCACAAAAGCCCTATAAAGATTGGGAATACGAGGAAAAAGAAGGGAAGATTCTGCTGTTATCCGGAGAAGTGACTGTTGTAGTCAGTCTTCAGAGAGGAAGCTGTACCTATCTGGATGCGGATGGCCGATTGCTCCTTAGGGAACGGGAGGAGGCATGCCGCAGCCTAGAGGAATTTCAGACCTATAAGGTCGTGGAAGGCGAGGACTTGAAGACAGAGCGGATACAGACTGCGGATGGGGAGAAAAGCATTGTACGTGAGGCGGTCAGAGAAGCTGACAGACTTATGTACCATACCAGACTGAATCTTTCCTGGCAGGAGGGAGAGGCTCTCTACGGACTCGGACAACATGAGGAGGGGATTCTGAATCTCAGAGGGCATAAGGTGTATCTGCATCAGGCCAACAGGAAGATTGCAATCCCCATGCTGATTTCCGGCTTGGGATATGGTGTGTTGGTAAATACAGATTCCACCTTGATTTTCAGTGATACGGAAGATGGTTCTTATATATACACAGAGGCAGATGAGGAGCAGGACTATTTCTTTTTGTATGGAGGAAATATGGACGGCGTGGTCAGGGAATACAGAACTCTGACAGGTAAGGCTGCCCTGTTGCCCCGATGGACCTTTGGTTACTTACAGTCACAGGAAAGATACGAAACGGCTGAAGAGATTCTTGCCGTAACCGAGGAATACCGAAAAAGAGGCATCGGTCTGGATGGAATTGTTTTGGACTGGTGTTCCTGGGAGAATGGAAAATGGGGGCAGAAAACGCTTGATCCCAAACGCTTCCCGGCACCCGGTCGCATGATAGACACACTGCATGAAAACAAGGTGCATTTCATGATCTCCGTCTGGCCCAATATGGATGAAAACTGTGAAAACTATCGTGAAATGAAGGAGACGGGAAATCTGTTGCCCGGCAGCAATATTTACAATGCCTTTTCGGAAGAAGCGAGAAAGCTGTATTGGAAGCAGGCTGAGGAGGGGCTGTTCCGGCATGGGATAGACGGCTGGTGGTGCGATAACAGTGAACCGGCGACACCGGAATGGAATCATATGGTGAGACAGGAACCATCTGTTATGTACTGCGAATATTGCAAAACCACGGCGGATCTGTTGCCTTCAGGTGAGTCGAACTCCTATGCGCTGTATCATGCACAGGCTCTTTACGAGGGACAGAGGGGAAGCAGGATTTTGGGAGCTCAGGACAAGCGTGTTGTCAATCTGACAAGAAGCGCCTGGACGGGACAGCAGAGATACGGCACCATTCTCTGGTCCGGTGACACGGCGGCGAGCTGGGACACCTTGAAAAAGCAGATTGCGGCAGGTTTGAATTTCAGCGCTTCCGGTCTCCCGTTCTGGACTGTGGACATCGGTGCCTTCTTTGTGAAAAGAGGGGAAGCCTGGTATTGGAAGGGAGATTATGACGATACCCTTGCGGATGCGGGCTATCGTGAACTGTTTGTCAGGTGGTTTCAATGGGGCGCATTTCTTCCGGTGTTCCGCGGACATGGAACAGACTGCTACAGGGAGCTGTGGAGATTTTCAGGGGAGGAGTGCAATGCGGGAGAGGCAGGCAATCGTTTCTATGAGGCTCTGTGCATGGCAAATCGAATGAGATACACCCTGCTGCCCTACCTATACTCTCTGGCCGGAAGATGCTGGCTGGAGGACGGATCCATGATACGGCTTCTGGCTTTTGATTTTCCGGAGGATAGGGTGGTTACGGACAGAAAGGATCAGTACATGCTTGGTGAGTCCCTGATGATCTGTCCTGTGACTGAGCCCATGTATTTCGGAGTGGGCTCCGTACCGATAGCAAGGGAACAGTATTCGCGCCGGGTTTATCTGCCGGGAAATGAGGGCTGGTATGATTTTTGGACGGGAAACTATTATACCGGAGGTCAGTGGATTGAAGCAGAGGCGCCTCTGGAAAGAATTCCCGTGTTTGTCAGAGAAGGTTCCGTATTGCCGCTGGTGAAGAACATCGACACTGCGGAGATGCTTTCTGCAGACTGCGTGGCGGGACTGCCCGTGGTGTTTAGAGTTTATGCCGGCAGAGATGCGGTGTTGAGGTATTATAACGACAGCGGAGACGGCTATGGCTATGAGAAGGGTGAGTATACTCTGACAGAATATCACTGGTCTGAGGCAGCACATAAGCTGACGGATGCGGATGGCAGAGAATGTGTGTGTGAAATAATTGAAAAGAAATATTGATATCCGGATATGCTTCCGGACAGTGTCGTATATCATTTGTTAAAGGAGAAGAACGATTATGAAAAAGCAGGCATTGAATCCCTATTTACCTTCCTGGGAATATATCCCGGACGGAGAACCCTATGTATTTGACGGAAGGGTTTATGTCTATGGTTCTCATGATTTTTACAACGGTTATGTCTTCTGTATGGGAGACTATGTATGCTGGTCTGCACCCGTAGATGATTTGGGAGACTGGAGATATGAGGGAGTGATTTATCCCCGGAATGAGGATCCGGTAAACAAAGCGGGAGAGATGTGTCTCTATGCACCGGACGTCACCGTGGGACCGGACGGCAGATATTATCTGTACTATGTGCTTGATAAGGTACCGTTTGTATCAGTTGCCGTATGTGATAAGCCTGCGGGCAGATACGAGTTCTACGGTTATGTGCATTATGCAGACGGTACCAGATTGGGAGAAAAAGAAGGAGATGAACCCCAGTTTGATCCGGGTGTATTGACCGAAGGAGATAAGACTTATCTCTACACCGGATTCTGTGGGCGCGGAGACAAATCCAGAACCGGTGCAAGAGTACAGGTTCTGGACAAAGATATGCTGACTATTATCAGGAATCCCGAAACCATCGTCCCCGGCTGTGAGTACAGCGCAGGGACTCAGTATGAGGGTCATGCTTTCTTTGAGGCTCCTTCCATCCGGAAAAAGGGAGATACCTATTATTTCATTTATTCCTCCGAGGTGATGCATGAACTCTGCTATGCCACAAGCAAGAATCCTCTGGGTGATTTTCGGTATGGCGGTGTGCTTGTAAGCAACTGTGACATGCACATTGACACCTACAAGCCTGCCACGCTTCCCATGGCTTACGGTGCAAACAATCACGGCAGTATGGTACAGATTAACGATGACTGGTATATTTTCTATCACAGACAGACCAACGGCAGCTGGTACAGCAGACAGGGATGTGCTGAGAAACTGACAATTCTTCCTGACGGAAGCATTCCTCAGGCAGAGATCACATCCTGCGGATTAAATGGCGGACCGTTGGAGGGGAAAAAGTATTATCCCGCTTATATCGCCTGCCATCTCTTTACCAGGGAACCCAGCGCATATGTAGGGGGAGACCGTTTCCCCAAGGTGATGCAGGATGGACGGGACGGAGATGAATTGGAGGGTTATGTGGGAAATATTCAGGATTCCGCAACAGCCGGCTTCAAATATCTGGATTGTAAGGATATCCGCTCGATTACCATTGCTGTGAGAGGATATGCAAAGGGCGTATTTGAGGTGAAGACGGAATGGGACGGAAAAGTGCTGGCGGAGATTCCCGTAGATTACACAAATGTATGGAAGGAATATACTGCGGATATGGAGATGGAGGACGGGGTACATTCCCTGTATCTGACCTTCCGGGGGCAGGGAAATGCAATGCTGAAATCCTTTGAATTGAAATAGAAAGTTTTTACAAATTATGAAGTTACATGCAAAGAAATGTGGAAAAATTATTCCTTATCTGATATAATATTTATGATGTGATTTGAAAATCTGTGATACAGAGAATGGACAAAGGAGGATGACAGAAGATGAAGAATCAGAAAATGTCTGTGACTATTGCGTTGTGGATATCGCTTCTGACCATGTTGTGTATGATTATCATGGGCATGAGCATCAGCTCCAAGACAGCTTCGTTTATGGAGGAGGCTGCTATCAATAACATGATGACGGCACTTGACGGACAAGGAGAGATTTTGCAGCAGTATGTAAATCTTTCAGAGGGATTTATGAAGGAATATGCCACGGCGGATGAGATTTACAATGTGGTGAAGTATCCCGACAATGCGGCTTATGTAAAGGCAGCTCAGGAGTATACGGAAAAGTTTTTTGCAAATCTGGATATGTGGGAAGGTGTGTACGTAAGTAACTGGAATACCACGGTGCTTGCTCATTCCAGTCCGGGTGCGGTGGGAATGACTACCCGTACAGGAGATGCGCTTCCGCCTTATCAGGCTACCATGACAAGCCAGCCCGGCGGTTTCTACAACGGTGGCGTATTTGTGTCCCCAGCCTCCAAGCAGATAATTCTGAATCTGCGTATGGCAATCTATGACAAGGATGGCAAGACTCCCCTTGGCCTGGTGGGCGGCGGTCCCTTCGTCAGCGGACTGGGCAAGATTTTGGATAATTATAAGGTATCCGGCTTTGAAAATGCCCACTATACAATCCTCGACAGTGCCAACAGTCTGTACGTACTTTGTGGAAACGAAGAATTGATTGCACAGACTGTAGAAGATGAGAATATGCTGGATGTCCTTGCCATGGTTGCGGAAGGAAAGGAATCCGGCAACAAGCGATACGGAGACACGATTGTAACCTATCGTTCCGTTCCTCAATACAATCTGGTATTGATTATGGAGGATAGTGTTGACGAGGTTTTTGCAAGCAGCAAGAGTATGCAGATGAATATGATTCTGCTCTGTGTCGTCGCTTGTATCGTTCTGGTAACCGGTGTGTACATAGTATCCAAGATTGTGTCAAAGCCTTTGCAGAATGTGCAGGCTGCTGTGGTTAAGCTGGGAGATTTCTCCTTGGAACACCATGAAGCAATTCAGGGCTATGTGGGTAAAAAGAGTGAAGTAGGCCAGATCGCCAGTGCGGTGGAACAGCTGACCGACGGCTTGGGAGAAGCTGTTGCTACCATGAATGAGTGTGCCCACTCTCTTCTGGATGGTGTCGGAGTTATGAGGACAACCTCTAATTCTCTGGTTGATTGCGCAACCGACAACATGGCCACCACGGAGGAACTGCTTGCAAGCATTTCCAATGTGAACGAATCCATCCAGCAGGTGGATTCGGAGATTAATACAATAACCGGTCTTGTGGAACAGGTGAACCGGAAAGTCCTTGCCAGCAGCAAAAAGAGTGATGAACTCTTATCTTCTACAGGGCTTATGGCAGAGGATGCAGGCAGAACTCTGAATATGACCAATGAACAGGTCAAGATTACCAAGGCGAAGGTTGAACAGGCCATGCGTGAACTGGAATCTCTGTCCAGAATCAACGAGATGGCTGACAGTATACTGGAGATTACCAGTCAGACCAATCTGCTTTCCCTGAATGCTTCGATTGAAGCAGCCAGAGCCGGAGAGGCAGGCAGAGGCTTTGGTGTCGTGGCGGGTGAGATTGGAAAGCTGGCAGAGGATTCCTCCAATGCGGTCAGTGAGATTCAGAAGATCTGTAATCAGACCAATGAAAGTATTAAGAATATTGCCGGCTGCTTCAGTGAAGTAATCGGATTTATTGAGAAGGATGTAACAACATACTTTAAGAATTTCCTTGACACCTCCAATCAGTGCCATAAGGAAGTGGAAGAATTAAAACTGGCTGTAAATGAGATCGAACATGCCTCCGACGGTGTGGTTGGTTCCGTCTCCGTGATTCGCACACAGGTTCAGAATGTGGCTGGTGCATCTGCTGAGAACGAAACCGGTATTGAGAATATTGCAAGTAAGGCCGAGGTTACAAACAACATGGCATCGGAAATCAACGAGCTGCTTGCTGCGAACCAGGATAATACAGAGAAGATTAAATCTATTGTTGGTAAGTTTAGGATGTAATTAGTAAATAAAAAGAAAAGCAGGAGGATTAAAGATGTATTCTTTGGAGGAAGTAAAAAATGTGGATCCCGAGATTGCGCAGGCCATTGTGGACGAGCAGGAGAGACAGAACAGTCACATCGAATTGATTGCTTCTGAGAACTGGGTCAGCAAAGCAGTTATGGCTGCTATGGGAAGCCCTCTGACAAACAAATATGCAGAGGGGTATCCCGGAAAGAGATATTACGGCGGATGTGATTGCGTTGATGTAGTGGAGAATCTTGCTATTGAGAGAGCAAAGGAGCTTTTTGGCTGTGAATATGCCAATGTTCAGCCGCACTCCGGTGCACAGGCAAACATGGCAGTACAGTTCGCTGTCTGCAAGCCCGGTGATACCATTATGGGTATGAATCTGGACCACGGCGGACATCTGACTCACGGAAGCCCGGTTAATATGTCCGGAAAGTATTTTAATATTGTTCCTTACGGAGTAAATGATGAAGGATTTATTGATTATGATAAGCTTCGTGAAATTGCTCTGGAGGCAAAGCCCAAACTGATCATTGCAGGTGCTTCCGCTTATGCAAGAACCATTGACTTCAAGAAATTCCGTGAAGTTGCAGACGAGGTCGGTGCCGTATTGATGGTGGATATGGCTCACATTGCAGGACTGGTGGCAGCAGGACTTCATCCAAGCCCCATTCCTTATGCTGATGTTGTAACAACAACCACACACAAAACACTGCGCGGACCTCGTGGCGGTCTGATTCTCTCCAGCAATGCCGTAAACGAGAAATATAACTTTAACAAGGCTATTTTCCCCGGTATTCAGGGCGGCCCTCTGATGCATGTAATTGCTGCTAAGGCTGTCTGCTTCAAGGAAGCGCTCAGTGATGAGTTTAAAGCATATCAGAAGGGCATTGTGGACAATGCACAGGCACTCTGCAAGGGCTTACTGAGCAGAGGAATCAAGATTGTATCCGGTGGAACAGACAACCATCTGATGCTGGTTGACCTGGCAGCTGAAGGCCTGACCGGCAAGGCGGTGGAGAAGCTCCTGGATGCTGCTCACATTACCTGTAATAAGAATACGATTCCCAATGATCCCCAGTCACCTTTTGTAACCAGCGGTATTCGTCTTGGTACACCTGCGGTGACTTCCAGAGGAATGAATACTCAGGACATGGACAGGATCGCAGAAGCAATTGCACTTGTGATTAAGAATGGTGAGGCAGGTATTCCGGAAGCCCGCGCCATCGTACAGACTCTGACAGACAAGTATCCTTTGTAAAAAAGAACAAAAAATAGCTTGCCCTTTTTGTTAACATATGCTAGAATATCTCTCGTTGACAGACAAGTGTCCGTCGCACAGATACTATTTGTGAGAAAGAGAGCTACATATGGGTGATGCAGCAAAGTACTATGTGGTAACGCAGAAGGCGGTACCGGATGTATTGTTGCGGGTTGTCGAAGCAAAGAGGCTTTTGGAATCGGAGAAGGTTCCTACGGTACAGGAAGCGGTTGATGCTGTCGGCATCAGCCGCAGTTCTTTTTATAAGTACAAGGATGACATCTTTCAATTTCACGATAACACGCAGGGAACCACGCTTACCCTCACCTTTCAGATGGACGATGAACCCGGACTGTTATCGGATGTATTGAAGGTGATTGCAGAATACCATGCCAATATTCTGACGATACACCAGAGTATTCCGATTAATGGTATTGCCTCCCTGAGTCTCAGTGTTCAGGTTCTGCAGAACACAGGAGACATTTCCCGGATGCTGGAACAGCTGGAGGGACAAAAGGGTGTTCATCATGTCAAATTAATAGCGAGAGAATAGAGGAGAATAATTATGATAAGTGTTGCAGTACTGGGATACGGAACCGTTGGAAGCGGTGTGGTAGAGGTAATTGAGAATAATAATGCGGAGGTCAGTGCCAAAGCGGGAGAAGAAATGCATGTAAAATACATTCTTGATCTGCGTGATTTCCCCGGAGATCCTTATGAGGACAGGGTTGTTCATGATTTCCGGGTGATTCTGGAGGATCCTGAGGTCAGCATTGTCTGTGAAGTTATGGGCGGCGTCGGTGCTGCTTACCAGTTTACCAGACAGGCTCTGGAGGCCGGCAAGAGTGTATGTACCTCCAATAAGGAACTGGTGGCAAAGCATGGTGCGGAGTTGTTGGAACTTGCGAGAACAAAGAACTGCAGTTACATGTTTGAGGCTAGTGTTGGCGGCGGTATTCCCATCATTCGTCCCATTAATAAGGCTTTGACGGCAGAGAAAATCGAGAGTATCATCGCAATCCTGAACGGAACGACCAATTACATCCTTACCAAGATGGAGAAGGAAGGTGCCGATTATGCACAAACCTTAAAGCAGGCGCAGGAGCTTGGATACGCAGAGCGCAATCCCGAGGCTGATGTGGAAGGTCATGATGCCTGCCGAAAGGTGGCTATACTTTCGTCCCTGATGGTTGGAAAAAATGTGGATTCCGAGAAGCTGTATACAGAGGGAATTACCAGGATCACACCGGCTGATTTCGAATATGCAAGGGCAGAAGGCATGACCATCAAGCTGTTGGCCACCAGCGTGGGCTATGAAGACGGAAGCATTCTTGCCATGGTTGCACCCACTATGCTCTCCAAGGAACATCCTTTGGCAGCGGTAAACGATGTATATAACGGTGTGTTTGTGACAGGCAACATGTTGGGAGATGTTATGTTTTACGGCAAGGGAGCAGGCAAGCTTCCCACGGCAAGTGCGGTGGTCTCCGATGTGGTCGACTGTGCAAGACATATTGGCAGAAGCAGTATCGTATGCATTTGGGATAAGGAAGAAGCAAAATTAATAGATAAAGCTGAGACCGAGAAGGCATTTTTTGTTCGCGTAAAGGCTATTGCAAAGGATACGGTCTGCAAGCTTTTCCCCGGAGGGCATTTTGTGGAAGCAGGTCGCAGTGAGGACTGCGGCTATATCACAGAAGTGATGAAGGAAAAGGATTTTGCTGAGAAGTGTAAAGAGTTGGGCGAAAATCTTCTGAACGAGATTCGTCTTGCTTAATAGAGTAATATAAAGAAGATAAAATGATTAGTTGAGGAGTCGGTAAAATGGCAAAGGTAGTGAAATTCGGCGGTAGTTCGCTGGCAAGTGCAGAGCAGTTCAAAAAAGTTGGAGACATCATCAGAGCAGATGAGACCAGGATTTATGTGGTTCCTTCCGCACCGGGAAAGCGTTCTTCCAAGGACACCAAGGTAACGGATATGCTGTATGCCTGCTATGAACTGGCAGAGGCAGGAAAGAACTTCAGCAAGGCTTTGGAGGAGATTAAGGCCAGATATCAGGAAATCATTGATGGACTGGGCTTAAAGCTCAATCTGGACAATGAGTTCATAACAATCGAAAAGAATTTTAAGGCAAAGGCTGGTAGTAATTATGCCGCTTCCAGAGGAGAATACTTAAACGGCATTGTGATGGCTAATTATCTTGGATATGAGTTCGTTGACGCGGCAACCGTGATTTTCTTCCGTGAGGATGGCACCCTGGATGAGGAAAAGACAGACAAAGTCCTCTCAGCCAAGCTTGCAAAGTGTAAAAATGCCGTGGTTCCCGGTTTCTACGGTGTATTGCCCGACGGCACGGTAAAGACCTTTTCCAGAGGCGGTTCCGACATCACCGGATCCATCGTGGCAAAGGCGGCAAAGGTTGACGTATATGAAAACTGGACAGATGTATCGGGATTCCTGATTGCAGATCCCAGAATCATTGATAAGCCTGCCGGAATCGAAGTGATTACCTATAAAGAACTGCGCGAGCTTTCTTACATGGGTGCTACCGTACTTCATGAGGATGCTATTTTCCCCGTGCGTCAGCAGGGAATTCCCATCAATATCAGAAATACCAATGCGCCTGCAGACAATGGCACATGGATTGTGGGAAGTACCTGTCAGAAATCAAAGTATGTCATTACCGGTATTGCCGGTAAGAAAGGGTTCTGTAGTGTAAATATAGAGAAGGATATGATGAATTCCGAAATCGGTTTCGGAAGAAAAGTTCTGCAGGCCTTTGAGGAGAACGGAATCTCCTTCGAACACGTACCTTCCGGTATTGATACCATGACCGTCTTTGTTCATCAGGATGAGTTCATGCACAAGGAGCAGAAGGTTGTAGCAGGCATTCACAGACTGGCACAGCCCGATACCATTGAGATTGAATCCGATCTGGCTCTGATTGCGGTAGTGGGACGTGGTATGAAGTCTACCAGGGGAACAGCCGGAAGAATCTTCTCGGCACTGGCGCATGCCAATGTCAATGTTCGAATGATCGACCAGGGATCTTCCGAGCAGAACATCATAATCGGTGTTGCAGATGAGGACTTCGAGAACGCAATAAAGGCTATTTATGATATATTTGTGATCACCAGACTGTAAGCAGTGCCTTTCATGAGGTGTATTTTCGTCATTCATTTTTATCATTCTTTGTGATTGTTGTTGACATTTTTCGATTTTCAAAATATAATTACTATGATAGCTTTCCGCAGGAATACGAAAGATTCGACAAAATACGAAAGCTGGTTATTGTACAAAAGACATTTTAGACAGAGTTACCAGAGATAAACGACATAGAATAGATACAAAAGAATGAAATACAAATGACAAAGTGGGAAGTTGTATAAGGAAACGAAGGACTCTTCGTTTCCTTTACTTTTATATATCAGCAAGGGAGGAGCGCTGAGAATGGACGAGAATCAGCACGAGGAAAAGAATCAACAGGAAGATCGCAGGGCGGTCAGAAGAAAACGCCGAATCAGAAATCAGATTATCTCATATATAGTAGTTATCGCCCTTTTAGGTGCAACAGGTGCAGGAGTGCTTTATGGACTTAAGGATATCGCTGCCAGGAAAAAGGTAGCAGATGCTGCAAAGCAGAGCGAACAGGCAGCTGTTGACAATCTGGTAAAGGATGAGGGAGAAATCAAGGTGCCCGAATCCTCTGCGACTCCGGTGACAGAATCGACGCAGGAGCAGAAACTGGACGAGATGATCAATGAAGCGGTGATTAATGTAATGCCTTTGGAAGACAAGGTGGCAGGCTTATTTATTGTTACCCCTGAGTCGATTACAAATGTGTCTGCCGCTGTAATGGCGGGAGAGGGAACACAGAAAGCACTGTCTCAGTATGCAGTGGGCGGACTGATTTATTTTGAAAAGAATATTCTTAGCGAAGATCAATTCAGAGAAATGATAAGCAATACACAATTATATACAAGATATCCGTTGTTCCTTGCAGTCGATGAGGAAGGTGGCCGTGTGTCAAGACTGTCTAATCAGGGAATCGGCACTAAGGTTGACGCTGCAGCTGTGATTGGGCAGAACGGAGCTGACCGGGCATACCAGACAGGAGTAACTATGGGAAGCAATCTCTCCGGTATTGGACTCAATCTGAATCTGGCTCCCGTGGCGGATATACGAATAGGTGAGAACAGTTATATGGGAGACAGAACCTATGGCACTGATCCACAGGCAGTAGGACCTGTGGTTGCAGGAGTGGTACAGGGAATTCAGAGCCAGGGAGTATCTGCCTGTCTCAAGCATTTTCCCGGCATGGGAAGTACTGTGCAGGATCCTCATAATGAAATCGCGGGAACAGACAGAACAGAAGCACAATTTAGAGCGGAAGAGTTTCCTGTTTTTCAAACCGGAATAGACTCCGGTGTAAAGATGGTAATGATAAGCAACATTTCAGCCCCTGCATTATCAGGAGATGATTTGCCCTGTGTTTTCTCGGAAGCGGTAATTGGAATTCTGCGAAATGAGATGGGATTTGAAGGCGTGGTAATCTCTGATGCCATGAATATGTCGGCAGTATCGGATTATTACGATTCAGCAGAGGCAGCGATTATGGCAATCAAGGCCGGATGCGATATGATCCTCATGCCGGAAGATTTTGCGGAAGCATATAACGGCGTGTTGGAAGCGGTAAGAAACGGAACGATTTCCGAAGAGCGCATTAACGATTCGCTTCGGAGAATTTACAGAATCAAGTACGCAAACAAAATAGGACAATGATGGTTGTAAAATTCTCTGTCTCAGGAGGAGAATCCTATGGTGAAAAGGCGATATATCAGTTCCAGGATGCTGCAGGAAGGAATGGTGATTGACCAGTCCATTCTTGACAGCACCGGACGGACATTAGTGGCAAGAAAAACAGTTTTAGATGACTATCTTATCAATAGTTTGCGCAAATTAAATATTACCGGGGTTTACATTCGGGAAGGGGAAGAAGAGCAGGAAATAGAAACAAAAAATATTTCACCCGCTACCCTTAAGACGATTGAAAGGGAAATGAAAAATGACCGTGTTAAGGTAACCCTGTCCGAAAGTGTAAAGGAACGGGTTGCTACGGGCATGCAATTCATGTTTAATAACCCCAAAGATGCTGAAATGATGAATGCTGCCAACAGTATCTCAGGGGAATTGATGAAAGCAATCTCGCAAAATGATGCCATTGCAGTAGATATCAGCGCATTGAAGGTCAGTGATGAATATACTTTTAAGCACAGTGTTGATGTGGCTTCCATTGCCATGATTATGGCAAAGCAATGCAATATGTCCGACAAAAGTGTGTATCAGATTGGCTTGGCCGGGCTGCTTCATGACCTGGGGAAATCCGAGATTCCCAACGAGATATTAAATAAGCCCGGGCGACTGACTGACGAGGAATTTGCAGTCATTAAGAAACATCCGATCTACGGTTACAATCTGATAAAAGATAAGACAGAGCTTTCTCCGGAGATTCTTCTTGGCGTTCTGCAACATCATGAAAAAATAAACGGCAAAGGCTACCCGATGGGAGTGACAGACAACAAACTGACTCCTTTTGCAAGATTGTTGTCAATCGCGGATATCTATGATGCCTTGGTTACGGAGCGACCGTACAAAAAGGGATTTACCCCGCGTGATTCCGTGGAAATGATTATGGCGATGACAGGAG
The DNA here is from genome assembly GCA_945621435.1 of uncultured Lachnospiraceae bacterium. Taxonomy (GTDB): domain Bacteria; phylum Bacillota; class Clostridia; order Lachnospirales; family Lachnospiraceae; genus Acetatifactor. The sequence continues at coordinate 95,155 of CALZBR010000001.1, read as the reverse complement.
AACTGGATATCAAGTTTATTAAGGTTTTTATGGAAAGTGTAATCTTGTATCCTGTGGATTCCTATGTGAAACTGAGTAACGGAGAACTGGGGAAGGTTGTGGAAAATGTTGTGGGCTATCCCACAAGACCTAAGGTTGTCGGGTTGACAACGGGTAAAGTGTATAATCTTTACGAAGACACAAATTGTGCAAGCATAATCATTGTGTGACGGGTCTCTTCTCTAAGGTGATAGATAATGCCGGCGAGAAGAGATTTTTTGACACAAAAAAACCACAAACACGAAGTTTGTGGTTTTAGAGCGATAGACGGGACTCGAACCCGCGATTTCCACCTTGGCAAGGTGGCGCTCTACCAACTGAGCCACTATCGCATATTGCCCATTCGTAACGGACAAGTGATACTATATCATAAGTTGTTGCGACTGTCAATATAATTTGAACAATTTCTTAATAATTTTTTTGTGCTTTCACTTATGCTTTTCTCGAGAGAATAAGTATGTTATAATATATTGTAGGATTAAAATGCAGTGATACAGACCGATACTGTTCGGGGAAAGCGGAGGGTATGGTATGAAACTTGTTTTTATCGGAGCTGATCATGAGGTAACCGGAAGCTGCCACTATATGGAGGTCGGAGATAAACACATTTTGGTGGACTATGGAATGGAGCAGGGAATCAATGTGTTTGAGAATCAACCCCTGCCCGTAAGTGAAGCCATGATTGACTATGTGTTTTTGACCCATGCACACATAGATCATTCGGGATTGTTGCCTCTTTTGTATGCAAGGGGATTCAGAGGGCAGATATATACAACAGATGCCACAGCAGATCTCTGCAGTATTATGTTGCGTGACTGCGCACATATTCAGCAGGCAGAAGCTGAGTGGAAGAGCAGAAAGGGCAAGAGGAGTGGGAATACCGATGCGGCAGAACCATTGTATACCATGGAGGATGCAGACGGCGTCATTAAGAGAATCGTTCCCTGTCATTATGATTCTGTGGTAGAAGTATGTGATGGGATAAAAGCCCGCTTTACGGATATAGGACATCTGCTGGGTTCAGCCAGTATTGAGCTGTGGCTGACAGAGGATGGGGTGACGAAAAAAATTGTCTTTTCTGGGGATATCGGTAATAAGAATCAACCCTTGCTGAAGGATCCCATTCTCACCAGACAGGCAGATTATGTGGTAATGGAATCCACTTACGGAGATCGCCTGCACAGTGACCAAAAGCCTGATTATGTCAAAGAGCTGGCATCAATCCTCAAGGAAACCTTTGACCGTGGTGGTAATGTGGTGATTCCTTCCTTTGCAGTGGGACGTACCCAGGAATTATTGTATTTCTTACGCAAAATAAAGGTTGACCGCCTGGTGGAGGGATATGAGGATTTCCCTGTTTATATGGATAGCCCTCTGGCAGTGGAAGCCACAGAGATTTTCAGGGAAAACAGAAACGAATGCTTTGATGAAGAGGCGATGGAGCTTGTCAGAGCGAAGATCAATCCTATTTCATTTGCGGGGTTGAAGCTTGCCATTACCAGTGATGAGTCCAAGATGATTAACTTTGACGAGACCCCTAAGGTTATCATTTCCGCTTCCGGTATGTGCGATGCCGGGCGTATCAGACATCATTTGAAACATAATCTCTGGAGACCGGAGTGTACGATACTGTTTGTCGGCTTCCAGTCAGTGGGAACCTTGGGCAGAAGTATTATCGAAGGAGTCGATGAGGTGAGACTTTTCGGAGAGCCAATTCAGGTGAGGGCTCAGATCCGGCAGCTTACGGGAATGAGCGGTCATGCGGATAAGAATGGTTTGATCGAGTGGATATGCGGATTCGAAGAGAAGCCCAGGAAGGTATTCGTGGTACATGGCGAGGATCGTGTATGTACTTCATTTGCAGAGACCCTTATGATAGAATACGGACAGAAGGCCTATGCACCTTACAGCGGTACGGTGTTCAATCTTATATCGGGAAAACTGGAGTACGAGGGAGTGCCTATCCCTGTCAAGAAAACCAAAGCACCTGCGGCTACCGGTGTGTTTGCAAGGCTGTTGGCGGCAGCGCAGAGACTTTTGGCGTTGGTTCAGAAGAGCGATGGTATGGCAAACAAGGATATGGCAAAGTTCGCAGACCAGATCAATTCTCTTTGCGACAAATGGCAATAAGAGGACAGACAGAAAGAAGCCGCTCAGAACGGCGGAATGAGAGGAAATATGGGAAGTATAGTTATTCAGAACGAGACGACACCGGATCCCATCAGTTTAATCGGGAGAGAGGCGGGTGTCTGTTGGGGTGCTGATGTTACGAACAAAGAGAAGAACTATAAACGCGGTATGGATTGCCTTGCTTCCGGTCACGGGAGAACTTGGGAGTATCCTCAGGTGTATATGATTCTGGACGGTTATTCCGCCCGTGTGATCAGAGAGTTTTATACGCATATCGGAGGAGGACCTACCAGACTTCAGGCTTCCACCAGATATATCAATTACCAGAAGGGCTTTCCTTTTGTGACACCACCAAAGATTGCAGCCAATGAGGAAGCGGAGAAGATTTATAGGCAGACCATGGAGGAGATTCTTCGCGGTATGCAGAAGCTGGAAGCGATGGAGCTTCCCCGGGAAGACATCGGAATGCTGTTACCCCTTGGAATGGAGACCAAAGTGGTATTTCGAACAAACCTGCGTAACCTCATTGATATGTCACATCAGAGAATGTGTACCAGGGCATACTGGGAGTACAGAGGGCTGATGCAGGATATGTGTCAGGCTCTCGGTTCCTATTCGGAAGAATGGAAATACCTGGTGGAGCATTATTTTGTTCCCAAGTGTGAAGTGACAGGTTTTTGCACGGAAGCAAAGTGCTGCGGCAGAAAACCGAAGAAAGAATCGTGATGGGGGCCGGTATGAATATAATTGTCGCGGTGGATGAGAATTGGGCAATCGGCAATAAGGACAGGCTCCTTGTCAGTATTCCCAATGACCAGAAACATTTTAGAGAAGAAACCATCGGGAAAGTAGTGGTGTTGGGAAGAAAAACACTGCAGACTTTTCCCCAGGGGCTTCCGTTGAAGAACAGAACGAATATCATTCTTTCCGAAGACAAAAAGTATAAAGTGAAGGATGCAACAGTGGTGCATTCCCTTGATGAGCTTTTGGAGGAATTGAAGAAATATGCTTCTGAAGATGTCTATGTAATCGGTGGAGAGAGTATTTACAGGCAGCTTCTTCCTTATTGTGATTCGGCAGATGTTACCAAGATAGAACATTCTTACGCAGCTGATGCCTTTTTCCCTGATCTGGATAAGGACCCTGAATGGCAGATTACTGCCGAAAGCGACGAAATGACTTATTTTGATATCGCTTATTATTTTGTGAGATATGAGAGAAAAAACAAACGATGAAAAAGATCAGCAAGACAGCGAGGACTCAGTTAAAGCTTTATTTTACAATTATTCCCATAACGGTCTGTGTAATTCTTTTGTTTATTTTTTTTACAAGATATAAAGTGTTGGAATTATCAAAGGAAAATCTTGTGATGAGATCCCAGAAGCGGGTACTGGAAATCAATGACTGGGCAGAGAATGTTTTGAGGGAACTGAATCTGTATCTGCTTATGGTGGAAGAACTGGGAATAGATAACGAGGAAACCTTAAGAATACTTAATACCTCTTATCAGGTTAACCCTTCTTATCCCAATGGATTGTACTGGGGAGACGTCAGCGGACACTATTATGACTCTTCCGGCTGGAAGCCTGAGGCTGATTATGTGCCGGCTCAAAGACAGTGGTACCGGGAGGGACTGGAGCACGAGATTTTTGCCTTTGGCAGCCCGTATGTGGATGCCATGACTCATCAGGTCTGTGTTAGTGCGTCTGTGAGAGTCGGGGAAGGAAGGCAGGAGAGTGTGCTTGCTGCCGATGTGTATCTGGATTATGCTTCACAGCTGGTGGATGAGATTCTTAAGGCTGATGTGGTACAGAGTGCTTTTTTTGTATCTGAAGAGAATATGGTGATTGTCAGTTCTGATGAAGAGATGATAGGTGTATCCCTGGATCAGGAGGGTCTTTCTCCTCTATACAGTGGGGTGAAGTCACTTTTGCATGAAGAACATAGGGAATTGAAACAGGTCAGGGATGGCAGAAATATTTATTATGTCTATATCAGTGAGATAGAGAATACCGACTGGTACTTCGTATCCTGTATGAGATGGGAGGATATTCTGGGAGAATTGAGGCAGGTTGAAGTGCCAATGGCAGTGATCGGCATTTTGGCAGCGCTGTTGATTGTGATTGTCACACGTAATTTTTCCGTTGAACTCAGTGCCGTAATCCGTAAAGCCAAAACCGATCCGCTGACTAAGATATTGAATCGGGATGGTTTTAGGGAAATGGTCATGTTAGGGATGGAGGCGCATCCCAATCAGGGCGTGATGATTATCATTGACATGGACAATTTCAAATCAATCAATGACATGCTTGGACATCCGGAAGGCGATGAGGTTCTCAAGAACTTTGCTGCGCTGCTGGAAAGATATTTTAACAGAAACAAAGATATCACGGCGCGAATCGGCGGTGATGAGTTTGCTGTTTTTGTGGGTAGAGAGATTACCAGGGAAGAGACGGATATTATGCTGAATAAATTCATGGAGCTCTTCCGTACAGAATTTGCCTCTAAGTATTCGGAACAGGGATTGTCTATCAGTCTCGGAGTAGCGCCAAACAAAGATGATATCAGCTATACGGACTTGTATAAAAAGGCTGATAAGGCTCTTTACAAAGTGAAAGACGCCGGTAAGGATGGTTTTGGATTCTGATATTGACTTTTAGTGATAAAAGTATAATAATGAAAAAAATAAAAAATTTTTGGAAAGAAGGCTGACCTATGGAAAAGAAGAATATTGATTGGAGTAATCTTGGTTTTGGATATGTACAGACAGATTACAGGTATGTGTCCAACTATAAAAACGGAGCATGGGATGATGGTGTTCTGACAGAGGATGCCAACATTGTGCTGAACGAGTGTGCCGGAGTACTGCAGTATGCACAGACCATATTTGAAGGGTTGAAGGCTTATACAACGGAAGATGGTCATATCGTTACTTTCCGCCCTGACCTGAATGCAGAGCGTATGGAGGCATCTGCAAAGAGATTAGAGATGCCTGTATTTCCTAAGGACAGATTTATTGACGCGGTGAACAAGGTGGTATCTGCAAATGCGGCATATGTTCCGCCTTACGGCAGCGGTGCAACTTTATATCTGCGTCCCTATATGTTCGGCAGCAATCCCGTTATCGGTGTAAAACCTGCAGATGAGTATCAGTTCAGAATTCTCTGCACACCTGTCGGTCCTTATTTTAAGGGCGGTGTTAGGCCTCTGACCATTCGCGTCAGTGATTTTGATCGTGCGGCACCTCACGGAACAGGTAACATCAAGGCCGGCTTAAACTATGCAATGAGTCTTCATGCAATCGTATCAGCACATCAGGAGGGTTATGACGAGAATATGTATCTGGATCCCGGAACACGTACTAAGGTGGAGGAGACCGGTGGAGCCAACTTTATCTTTGTTACCAAGGACGGAAAGGTGGTAACTCCTAAGTCTGACAGTATTCTTCCGTCCATCACCCGTCGCTCCCTGATTTATGTTGCCAAGGAATATCTTGGACTGGAAGCTGAGGAGAGAGAGATTACCCTGGAAGAGGTTAAGGATTTTGCAGAGTGTGGTCTTTGTGGTACTGCTGCTGTTATTTCTCCTGTTGGAAAGATTGTGGATCATGGTAAGGAGATCTGCCTGCCCAGCGGTATGAGCGAAATGGGACCTGTTACCAAGAAGCTGTATGATACACTGACAGGTATTCAGATGGGTAGAATCGAAGCTCCCAAGGGCTGGATTCATGTGATTGAGTAATTCCGCACAATTACAATGGCGGATAATAGGTAAAGACCAATAAGCCCGTGCTCCGGATGAGTATGGGCTTTTTGTGACAGTAGTGGAGGAACAGAGTGATTGGATTGAAAAGGTGTTTTGCGTGTGTGTGCATTCTTGTGTTATTGTGCTCCTTCAGTGCCTGTGGGGACAAATCCAGGGTGGTTTTTACCACCGGTTTTGGAAAAGAGGATGTGTTTCGAATAGATGATATTCGTTGTACCAGGGGAGAAATTATGGTATATCTATACACGACACAGAACCGGTATGAAGAGGTATACGGACCGGAGGTGTGGAATGTTTCCAAAGGAGATATCACTTTGGAGAACAATGTGAAGGATACCGTTCTGGAGAAGACCGCAAGAATTAAAACCATGTACCTGTTAGCGCAAAACAGAGATTTGAAATTGGAGGAATCCGAGCAGACACTGGCTGAGAGAGCGGCAGAAGAATACTTTAATGGCTTGAGTGAAGAAGAAAGAGAGTTTCTCGGTATTTCCCGGGAAAAACTGGTAAATATGTATTCTGAGTATGCATTGGCAAGTAAGGTTTATCGGGAGATTATTCAAGATGTCAACCAGGAAGTCAGTGACGACGAAGCCAGAACGATTACGGTCCAGCATATTTTTCTTCGTACCTGGACAACCAATGGTAACGGTACCAGAATAGAGTATGGAGAGGATGTAAAACGTTCTGTGTACAAGAAAGCTTATGAGATTCGTACCATGGCACTGGATGAGAATCAGGATTTCCTGGAACTGGCGTCGAAATACAGTGATGATTCCGTTATCACATATTCTTTTGGTAAGGGCGAGGCGGAAAAGGAGATTGAAACGGTTGCCTTTGCTCTGGAAACCAACGAGATCAGTGAGGTGATAGAGACGGCGGAGGGATTCCATATCATAAAGTGTATCTCCACCTTTGACCGTGAGCAGACAGATCTCAGCAAGATAAAGATTGTTGAAACCAGACGCAGAGAGCGATTTGCACAAGAGTATGATGCATTTGCTGAGACCTTGACACATCAGTTGAACACGAAGCTTTGGAATGAGATAACCATGGAGCATGACAGGAAAGTCGGTGCAAAAGATTTTTATGAAATCTATGAGAAGTATTTTAATGGTTATGAGAACTGAAAAATAAGGTTTAGAAAAATTTTAGAATTGCCGAAAAGCCCTGTTTTAGGGCGTTTACAAGGAACTGTTAGCACTCATAAATAATGAGTGCTAATTTTGTGTTGACTTTTTACGATAGCGGTTTTAAACTTACCATTAGTGAGTGAATTGCAATCACAGAAAGATTAATACAGAAAGGGATGTTGTAAAATGGCAGTAAAGAACGGAAGCTTATCAATTAACAGTGAAAACATTTTTCCCATTATTAAGAAGTGGCTGTATTCAGACCATGATATTTTCTACAGAGAGTTGATCAGTAATGGTTGTGATGCGGTAACGAAGCTGAAGAAGCTGGACATGATGGGGGAGTATACTTTACCTGATAACTATAAGGGAAAGGTAGAGGTGATTGTTAACCCTGAGCAGAAGACACTGACCTTTACGGATAACGGACTGGGCATGACTGCTGATGAGGTGGAAGAATATATCAATCAGATTGCTTTCTCCGGTGCTACGGATTTTATTGAAAAGTATAAGGATAAGAGCAACTCCGACCAGATTATCGGTCATTTTGGATTGGGATTCTATTCTGCATTCATGGTAGCAGATGAGGTACACATTGATACCCTGTCCTATCAGAAGGATGCAAAACCTGTACACTGGGAGTGTGACGGCGGTACGGAATATTCCATGGAAGACGGTGATAAGGCAGAGGTTGGCACCAGGATCACCCTTTTCCTGAACGACGATTGTCTGGAGTTTTGCAATGAGTATAAGGCAAGAGAAGTGATTAAGAAGTATTGTTCCTTCATGCCTACCGAAATTTATCTCTCTAAAGCAGATACCAAGGAGACTCAGATAATCAAGCCTGAGGAGAAGTTGGATACAGATGTGGTAGTGGAGGAGATTCATCCCGAACCCAAGAAGGCAGAGGATGGTTCTGTTGTGGAAGGCGAGTTTGTGGGTGAAGAGAAATTAAAGATTAAGAAACGCCCCGAGCTTATGAATGAGACCACACCTCTCTGGGCGAAGAGTGCAAATGAATGCACCAGGGAGGAATATCTGGAGTTTTATCGCAAGGTATTCCACGATTACAAGGAGCCCTTGTTCTGGATTCATCTGAATATGGATTATCCTTTTAATCTGAAGGGTATTCTGTATTTTCCCAAGATTAACATGGAGTATGAGTCTATAGAAGGAACCATAAAGCTGTACAACAATCAGGTGTTTATTGCAGACAACATTAAGGAAGTGATTCCTGAGTTCCTGCTCCTGCTCAAGGGTGTTATCGATTGCCCGGATCTGCCTTTGAACGTATCCAGAAGTGCGCTGCAGAACGATGGCTTCGTGAAGAAGATTTCGGAGTATATTACCAAAAAGGTTGCAGACAAGCTTTCCGGTATGTGTAAGACCGAAAAGGAAGAGTACGAGAAGTACTGGGATGATATCAGTCCGTTCATCAAGTTTGGCTGTCTGAAGGATGATAAGTTCTGTGAGAAGATGAATGACTATATCCTGTTCAAGAATCTTGACGGCAAATATATGACTTTGCCTGAATGTCTTGAGACCAAGCCCATCGATACAGAAGATGACGCTGCTGAAGCCGGAAATGCTGTGGATGAGAAGGGTGAAAAGGTTGAGGCTGAGGTGGTCAACGACAGCCCGTCCGAGGAGAACGAGGAAAATACAGAAGAAAAGAAAGAAAAGACTATCTATTATGTGACCGACGAGAAACAGCAGGGACAGTACATCAATATGTTCAAAGCGGCAAAGATGGATGCTGTCATCCTGACCCACAATATCGACCAGCCCTTCATTTCTCAGCTGGAGTCCAAAAATGAAGGCGTTAAGTTTATGAGAATCGACGCTGATGTCACGGATGCAATGAAGGCCAAGACCTCCAAGAAGGCACAGGAGGAATTCGAGGCTCAGGCCAAGACGGTAGCTGAGATCATGAAAAAGGCTCTGAAGAATGACAAGATAACAATCAAGGTGGATAAGCTGAAGAATAAGAAGATTTCTGCTATGATTACCTTGTCCGAGGAGACACGCCGTATGCAGGACATGATGAAGATGTATTCCATGCCCGGCATGGACATGGGAGATATGGGCGGAGAGGGTGAGACACTGCTCCTCAATGCAAACCATCCGCTGGTACAATATGTGCTGGAGCATAAGGATGGTGACAATGTGGAGATGATTTGCGAGCAGCTCTATGATCTTGCAAAGATTCAACATGCACCTCTTACTCCGGAAGCAATGACCAGGTTTATTAACAGAAGCAATGATATCATGATGCTTCTGGCAAAATAATCAATCTGTCGGTGATTATAACTGATAAAGGGGTAACGGACCCGCCAGGACGGTTCTTTGTACATACAGAGAATTGTCAGGGCGGGTTTCTGTATGCCATTTTATAAGAGAGATGGAGTGTTTTTCCAACTCGAGGCATGTGATGCTGTAAGGATGTACACAGCTACCGGAATTGAGGTAAACGTTGCCGGAATTGAAGAAAAAGTTGCCGGAACTGAGGTAAACGTTGCCGGAACCGGCAAGCATGGGACGGTGAGTGTGACCGGTTATGAGATGACAATGATTCTTTACAGCCCAGTCGGCAAGCCTCTTTTCAATTTTGGTCCGGAGACGGTAATTCTTGGCGGCGCTGGTTGGGTCAGAGATGCCCAGTTGTTCCAATGGCTTCCAAAGGTATCTTACCAGAAAGCGTGCCAGTCTCCAAAAGGTGGAGTTCAGCATGTCTGCCTGATGACCATGGGTTAGATAGAGTTCATGGCAGGCGGGTGTATTTGCGGGGCGGGAAGCATAATCGCATATTTTCAGTACCAGACCGCCGAAGTGAGGGTATTGCCTGCAATTCTTCAGCGCAAGGTCATGGTTGCCATAGAGCTGGAAGAGTCTCCCCTCCCTTCGAAAAAGGGAGAGGAGGCCGTACACATCACGGTGAATTTCACGAATAGCGGAGAGAGAGCGGTTTTCCCACAGCTCATCTCCGTCTCCTAATTCTATATAGAGAAAGCCTGAGGCGTAATAATGTTTCATGGCAGCCATATATAGGTTGCGATTCTTGAGAAAGTTATCATTGCCGTTGCCGGTACCCCGATGACAGTCGCTGAAGAGGACGAGCTTTGTCTGAGGATGAAGAGCCAGGACGGGAGCATATTGAAAGGACTTTTCCAGCCTTTTTTCATAAGCTTTTTTCATGTGATTTTTCCTTTCGGCTGTATTTTTTAAATTTTTTCCTGCGCCTGTCACTACGGAGCAGATGCCGGAAAGCAGAGGGCAGGAGATAGTACAGACAGAGAAGGCGTTCGAGATTCCGCTCAAAAGGTCCGGTTGCCCATAGATAAAGCTTACATAGTTTTTGGTTTTGAAATTGTCGAAAACACCGCAACAATCGCCGAAACAGAGAAAGTCTGCAGGAAGGGCATTCCTGAAAGGTAATCAATGCCCTGGAGCCACAGTAGCGGGCGGAGAGGGAGGGCTGTTCCTTTACGCCCTCAGCGAAGGCCTGCAACATTTCGGGATTGGGAAAGGTAATGCTGACCTGCATGGAGAGGTCTTTGGGATTCGTGAATTCTCCCATGCAAAAGACAGTGAGCCACCAGTGTTTTTTCGACAGACGGGCAAGAGGGCGTCCATTGCGAAACAGAAGAAGAGATAGTGGCAGCAGTTCGGTGTCATCTACGCTGTGAAAGAGAGTGGTTCGGTAGAAGACCGAGGGAATGAGGGAATCTGTGCGATAGATACCGACTTCACCACCTGTGTTGATTCCGTATTGACCCTTCCACAGTTCGATGAGCCAGCTTTTGCCATCATAGTCGAAGTAGACAGGGGCACAGTCAAAGACCATATGAAATCTTTCTGCATAGCGGTCATAGAGGGCGGTATAGCCAAAGGAACGCTGGGGGGCGTCAATCCGTGTGGAGAAGGCATCTGATGAGGGATCATAACAGTAGCCAAAGGGACGAATGAGCTCTGCCAAAACGTTGCATTTTTCCTCGCATGACATGTTGCGAAGCTTACAACAGATTTTTTTCTTTTTTTCATGAAAAAAGACAGAGAAAAGGACACAGGAAAGTATGATAAAGACAAGAAGACATTCTATGAAGGGATACATGTTTTTCTTATTATTGTTTTTTCTATAGGATATGATAATCCGGGAAAAGGGTGACAAAATCTGAAAAGATAGAGGAAAGGTAATGGAAGGCGCCGGACATTGCGATAATCCTGTCCGGCGCCTAAAAGTTTATTTTACATCTTTTTGAATCATTTGATATATTTTTGAAGGGTTGCTTCTACTGCTCCGATGCCGGAGGAGAGCTCTGCAAAGTAGTTCTTGACTGTTTCAGCCATGCCGACGGTATGCAGATTCACGCCGAAAATCTTTTCGTTGGACAGAAGCTCGTCCAGGTGACTTAAGTCTTTTGCTTCGCTGTCTAAACGATAGGACTTAACATAGGCGCCGGCGGTCTCCAAGAGAGGATCTGAGCTGGGAACAAAGGCGTTGCCCCTGTCATCCACTGCCATCAGATATCTGAGCCAGCCTGCAAAGACCAGAGGAATCAGTTTCAGGTCTGCTGTGTTTAATGCAGGATCGGTCTGGTATGCCTTGATGGTTTCTCCAAAGCGGATAGCCAGCTTTTGGGAGGTATCGGTTGCGATACGCTGAGGAGTATCCGGCATAAACGGATTGGGAATACGCACATTTACGACTTGGTCGATGAAGTCCCTGGGATCCAGAATGCCGGGATTGACTACTACGGGAAGTCCTTCTTTGTAGCCAATGATTTCTACCATCTTCTTCAGAAGAGGATTCTTCATCTCGTCGGAAATCAAGGTGTAGCCGAGAAGGCAGCCATAGATAGCCAGAGTGGTGTGGAGAGGATTCAGGCAGGTACAAACCTTCATTTTTTCCACTTTGTCTACGGTTTCGCGTGTAGTGAAGATGATGCCGCCTTTTTCCAGTTCGGGACGACCGTTGGGGAAGGCGTCCTCGATAACCAGGTATTCACATTCTTCCGCATTTACGAAGGGGGCAATATAGGTATTCTTGGAGGTAATGACAGGCTCAAGTTCTTCGATGCCATCCTGCGCGAGCATATCCTCCACTTTTTTGTCGGGTCTGGGTGTTATTTTGTCTATCATGGACCAGGGGAAGGAAACCTTGGAGGAATCCTTGATGTAGTTTAGGAAGCCCTGTTCTGCCAGACCGTTTTCACACCATGCTTCGGCAAAGGCTTTGACTGCCGCAGAAAGCTTGTCACCGTTATGAGAACAGTTGTCCATGCTGACCATGGCAATCGGCAGGGCGCCGTTAAGATATCGATGATAAAGCAGCGAAACCACCTTGCCCAGGTAGCTGTCAGGAGCTGTGGGACCCTTCTTGAAATCCGCTTCAACAGCGGGAAGAGTCAGCCCCTTTGCGTCAGTGACGGCATAGCCTTTTTCCGTGATGGTAAAGCTGGCCATCTGCAGGGAAGGGTTGGCAAATATATCTTTGAGACGGGAATATTCGGTTTCATTTTGGCTGTCCAGAATCAGTGACTCCATGATACTGCCGACTACGGTCTTTTCTACGGTGTTGTCGGCCTTCAGGGTGGCCAGGATGGTCAGGTTGTCGTGGGGACGGTTGCTTTTCTCAATGATTTCGTAATCATAGCCCTCCGCTGCAATCAAGCCAACATTTAAAATGCCCTGATTTAACAGATTTTGAACGACATTTGCCTGGAATGCACGGAAAATATTACCGGCACCGAAATGAATCCAGGAAGGGGTTTCATAGGTGTTTTTTCTGACGGTTTCATAGTCGAAGGTTGGAAGAGAATATCCCTTTGCTTCATAGGCAGAACGTTCCGCCTTCAGACCGGATAAAGTTAATTTCATGATTATACCTCACAATCTGCCGCAATGTTCGGCGAATTATTTATGACTTTTCTGGATGGCTTCCCAGAGACCGTTGAGATAAGTTGCACCGAGGGCTCTGTCGTAGAGACCGTAACCGGGCATTGCAACCTCGTCCCAGATCATACGTCCGTGGTCAGGACGGATAGGACCCTCAAAGCCGATATCATAAAGCGCCAGCATAATTTCGTACATATCAAAGGTACCATCGCTAGAAAGATGTGCGGATTCCTCGAAGTCTGTGGGAGAGTTGAATTTCAGGTTGCGGACGTGCGCAAAGTGAATTCTTCCCTTCAGGGAACGAATCATATCGGGCAGATCATTTTCAAGGTTGGTGCCATAGGATCCGGAGCAGAAGGTAACGCCGTTGTGTGGGTTGTCAACCATCTGCATCATACGCAGAATGTTTGCTTTGTTGATGATGATACGGGGCAGTCCGAACACGCTCCATGCGGGGTCATCCGGATGAATTGCCATGTTGATATCATATTGGTCACAGACAGGCATGATGCGTTCCAAAAAGTATTTCAGGTTTGCAAATAATTTTTCGTCATCCACATCCTTGTACATTTCAAAAAGCTCTTTGATATGAGCCATGCGCTCGGGTTCCCAGCCGGGGAGAATGGCACCGTTGGAATCTCCGCTGATAGAAGCAAACATATCCTCGGGATTCAGGGCGTCAACTGCCTCCTGGGTGTAGGCGAGTACGGTGGAACCGTCGGGACGGACTCTTGCCAGCTCGGTTCTGGTCCAGTCGAACACGGGCATGAAGTTATAACATACCATATGTACTCCGGCCTGTCCCAGACGTTCCAGTGTGGTAATGTAATTGTCGATATATTTATCCCTGTCGGGTGTACCGACTTTGATTGCGTCGTGAATATTGACACTTTCGATACCTGCAAGCTCCAGTCCTGCGTCCTCGATCTCTTTCTTCAGGGCAAGGATGTCTTCCATTTCCCAGGCTTCTCCGGGAGTGGTCCCGTAAAGGGTGGAAATAACGCCGGTTACTCCGGGAATCTGTCTGATTTGTTTCAGAGTAACGGTGTCGTATTTGCTGCCATACCAGCGCAATGTCATCTGCATAATGTAATCCTCCGTAGTGAGTTTGTGATTAATGGTTGTCTCTATTATAAATTATTAATAATTGCAATAAAATTATATAAATTGCTTGAAATAGGGCAAAAATTGCTGTATTGTTGTCGTAGGGACGGGGCTTTTGACACGAGGAGCGCCCTTTGGCACGCTAATTAGGGTTTCATGATTGATTCGCTCATTCGTGCCAAAGGGCGATGCTTATGCCAAAGGGCGCTCCTCGTGTCAAAAGCCCCGTCCCTACGACAGTGGAGGCGTAGTATGTCAGGAGAGAAATACATTCGACGTTTGGAAGCCGGAGATGAGCGGCAGCATATGCTGAATGAAAAATATGAGGTGTACGAGAAGCAGGGAGCTCCTCTGGGGGCAGTGGCATTTCACCATCACAGTTTTTATGAGATTATCTATGTGCTGGAAGGAGAGTATTCCTCCATGGTGGAGGGACGTACCTACAACCTGCATAAAGGTGATTTTTTGCTGATAGATATCAATGTGTTGCACAAATATAATTATATTGAGAAAAAGCACGATTCTTCAAAGAGGATTATTTTGTGGATTTCAGATGTGATGCTGGAACAGCTTTCCGAAGGAGAGATGGATCTGACTGCATGCTTTGAAAATCATGAGAATTGTGTGTGGCATTTTCCTATTTATTATGAGGAAATGTTGAGGGGATATTTATTAAAATTAGCGATGTCGGGTGGGATGGAGGAAGAATTGCCGGGAGCCAAACAGGTAATGGATCGAGGCTGTCTTGCGATGTTTTTTTCTTATTTGAACGTGTTGTGTAGCAGAAAGGATTATTTGTCAGTATCCGATACAATAGAATATCATGAGCTGGTGGAGAAACTTAGCAGTTATATTGATGCCCATATAGAAGAGACGATCACAGTGGAAGATTTAGCGGGACAGGTACATATGAGCAAATACTATTTTCTGCGTCGTTTTAAAGAATTGACCGGACTGACGGCGCATACCTTTGTGATTCAGAAAAGGCTGATACTTGCGTGTGAACTCCTGCGGCAGGGGAAATCAGTGAGACAGGTGTACCAGGAATGTGGATTTTCGGATTATTCTTCTTTTCTAAGAAATTTCAAAGAAAATTATGATATTTCACCGGGAAAATATGCAAAAGACTACCATTTTTTGTAGAAATAGTGTATAATTTACCTATAAAATATTTTTTCCGGTTGAAAGGATATTGGTATGATGAATCAGATAAACAAGAAAAAAGAAGAGAGAAATATTAACACCAATAAGGAAAACATTGATACGAAACCGAAGAGATCTTTCGCAGAGAAAAATAAAAATAAAGATATAAATGTTAAGAATACGGAAGAAATGAAAAATGCCGGTTCCCGAAAACGAAAAGGGTTTAATATCGGTGTCAAAATATTTGCTTCACTTGCCGTAATGGTTTTACTGTTTTTTGCGACCGTTATAATGGACATAACTGCGTTGGGACAGATTGCTGATACTACAGATCGGATTGGAGATGTATATCTGCAACTGATTGCTCTGGATGGTGAGGCTGCAACTTACATGGAACAGGCAAGAATGTACAGCTATTTGGGCTACTATCGTTATGGAAAAGAAGATTCGGAAACGAATAATTCGAACCTTGAAAAAGCGATAAGCGGCTTTGAAAGCACCATGGATGAAATCAGTAAACTGATTGATGAATCCGAAGATCAGAAAATTGTGGTTTCCGGAAAGACTTACATGGAAAGCTCACGGAACTATTCAAATTATTGCAGAGGCTGCCTGGAATATCTTCAAAAGGGAAATATCAGTGATTTAAGCAGGCATATTGATAACTTTGGCGCATACTATAAAAAGATGCAGGATTCGCAGGTCGCTTTCGATGAGATAATGAAGAAAGAGGCGCGAACCTGTCAGGAGATCAATGAGGACAAGATAAAAAAGACAAGAAATTCAGACATAGTATTGTTTTCTGTCTGCATACTTCTGGTAATGTCTACCGTATTTGTTATTGTTGTAACAGTTACAAAACCGGCAGCGGCAGCTAAGAAGCATGTGAATGCAATTGTGAAAAAAATATATGATCGTGAAGGCGACCTGACAGAGAGAATTCCGGTGAAGACTTCTGACGAAATCGCTCAGATGACAGAAGGTGTCAATAAATTCATTGAACAGCTTCAGGGGATTATGCGGAGACTCAAGGTTCAGTCAGAGAAGTTGATGGAATCATCCGCAACAGTTAATAAAGAAATAGTTGTGTCCAATGAATTTGCCGGCAATGTATCTGCTGCAATGGAAGAGATGGCGGCAAGTATGGAAGAGATTTCTGCGACTTTGGGACAGATTGTATCCGGAACCGATTCCGTACTGGAAGAGATTGATCAGATGAACAATCATGTCAATGATGGTGTATATCTGGTTAAGGACATCAGAGATCGCGCAAATGAAATCCGTCAAAGTACAATCGCTAATAAGAATAAAACTGCTTCTAACGTAGAAGATATTCGTGTCAGTCTCAAGGCAGCCTTGGAGGAGAGCAGGAGTGTTGAAAAGATTAAGAAACTGACACAGGAGATTCTGGGAATCACAAGTCAGACCAACCTGTTGTCTTTGAATGCCTCCATTGAGGCTGCAAGAGCCGGAGAAGCAGGAAGAGGTTTTGCTGTAGTGGCCAATGAGATTCGAGATCTGGCGGATAGTAGCGCGGCGACTGCGGGTAATATTCAGACAATCAGTGCTCAGGTTATGGAGGCGGTGGATCAGCTTGCAAGAAATGCAGAGTCCATTTTGCAGTTTATTGATGAGAAGGTCATGAAAGACTATGATGATTTCGGTAATGTTGTTAACCAGTATCAGCAGGATGCTGAGAGTGTGGACAGAATCATCAATGATTTTGCAGCGAACGCCGGTGAAATAGCAGAAACAATGAAGAACATGAATCACGGTATCAATGATATATCCGTAGCTGTGGACGAAAACACAAAGGGTGTTACCAGTGTGGCGGATAGTGCAGTCAGTCTGGTAGAAGCCTTGAACGAGATTCAGAAAGAATCTATGAATAGTGAGGAGATTTCCAAGGGAATGAGCGCTGAGGTCGCAAGGTTTAAGAGAGTATAATATTGGACATAAAAATTGGGCGGCTGCAGTAGTGCAGCCGCTTTTTAGTTTGAATTCAGCCGGGTTCTGCGAGCCTGGATACACCTACGAAAATCTCCGAAATCTCATACCAGGTAGCATAGTCTGTTACTCCGGTCTGAGGCAGATTGAAGATTCGCTGGAAAGTCCGAACCGCTTCAGCGGTGGCGGGTCCATAGATACCGTCAGCTGTGATGGTGGGAATAGCCGGATAGTTACGGGCAATTCGATTCAATTGAGTCTGAAGCTGACGAACCTTTTCTCCGGAGGCACCGATACCCAAATCATAACCGGGCCAGGACGAAGGCACACCGGAGATGAGCTCTGCGGAGTTGATGTACATATCATTGCCGTAATAATACCGGATAATCTCAATGGCAGAGTACCCTTCATCTCCCAGATACTTGGAACCCCATTGACTCAGACCGTTACAGGTAACGCGATTGCCGTCACAATAGGAGGTGAAAATGGGCTGTTGCACGCCGGGGCGTGAAAGAAAATTGGCAAAAACCGTATCCACGATGTAGTCAATGTTCTGATAAATATTTCTTCCATATACCCATTTCTGATCGTAGGCAGTGGAGGAGGTGATGGTAAAATCGTATCCCTGATTACGGTACCATTCTGTGTAAACTCTGTTCAAGGTAAAAGACTGGATTGCCAAAATGTTCGCATAGAGGGCACTTTCCGGCCAGGTGGAGTAGATTTCGCAGGAGGCAACATTTTTGATATAATCTCTGTAGCGTACCCAGTAATTGGGAGCGGTTTGGTCGCCCGGAGCACCGTCATGAACGATGATATATTCCGGAATTACCACCCGGCTCAAAACGATTTCGCCGGTTTCGGCGACAGTTTTGATCTCATCTTCCGGTATCTTAGGGGGGTATTCACCGAAGAGAGTGTGTGCAGGTATTGTCACGACCTTTTCTTCTTCCTCGGTGCTTGCAAGAGGGTTCATTTGTATAGGTTGGAGAGACAATTCGTTGGCAAATATTTCGGAACCGGTGACAAGAACGGGTTCATACCCATCTGCCGTGACCTTAATGTTATATTCCGAATAGGGTTGTTCGGTAATTTCCGGATCCAGGGACAGATCTAAAGGAGGAGCTTCCAGGGTAATGGTTGGCGTCTGACCGGAGATGTCTGTGGTCAGTTCTGCCAGCGTTGAATCGGGGTCACCGGTGTAAGACACTGTTACTGTGGCATTTGCGACGGGTATCAGACCGATGGAAGAAACTACGCTGATTTTCATGGTGCCGGTATAAGCGGTACCTGCAGGTTCCTCCTGCATGGCTTTCAAATCGATATCAGCCATTTTATATCCTCACATATGAGATGTTTATAATCGTTATATGCAATTTATTTTAAAAATTGCAAAAATTTTCCCGAATAATCTTAAATTACTCACAAAAATATGATATAATGAGCGCAAAAGAAAAACAAGCGACTGCGAAGCAGGCATTTGTTTTTCTTGCGCCATTAACGAACAAGCCGCCTGCGCAAGCAGGCATAGAGCGCTGAAAGCGCGAGCTTGTGAGTGAGCTCAGGGGCTGAGCGAGTTGATGAGTGGTATTTGCACAGGAGTGTTGGTAATGCAAAAAATAATTCAGCAGATTTTGAATGAAGACTTTAATTACGAGAGCGGGTCTCTCGATTTTTCCTGTGCAAAAATTGAGATTTCCTTGCATAAAGGTGAGATTTACGAAGGAGAATTTGAAATTAATTCCTCCGGAGAATTGGTCAATGGGATTGTTGTTTCTTCTGATTTGAGGATGGAGTGTATTACCGGTAAATTCTCCGGTAACCGCGAAAAAATAATGTATCGTTTTCACGGAGAGCAACTGGAAGAGGGAGATGTAGTTAAGGGGAATTTTTCTGTTATCAGCAACCAGGGAGAGTATTATCTCCCCTTTGTTGTAACGATGGAATATACCATTTTGGAATCCTCTATCGGAGTTATACGTAATCTTTTTCATTTTACCAATCTCGCAAAGAGCAATTGGCAGGAGGCAGTTAAACTCTTTTATTCTCCTGATTTCTCTGTTGTCTTTACCGGAAGTGACGCTCAATATGCGGACGATTATCGGGCGTTGTCCGTGTATGAGGGAAATGAACAGAATATGGAAGAATTCCTGATTCAGATCAATAAAAAGCAGAAGGTGGAATTTCTGGCACATGAGAAGGAACTCTCCCTGGAGGTCTATCCTAAGACCGGAGGAACTCCCGTTGTTGAAAAGGAGATAAGTCTGATTCGAAACGGTTGGGGTTATACCAGACTGGAAGTGGAGTGTGTTGGTGATTTTCTGTTTACGGAAAAAGAGAGACTTACCGATGATGAGTTTTTGGGAAACAGATGTGCTTTATCGGTATTTGTTGATGTTACACAGTGTAGGGATGGCAAAAATTTCGGATGTGTCCGCCTCTATAATTCCTTTGTGGAACTTAGGATCCCGGTGACGATACATGTAAATGGTTCGAATTCTGAGCAGTATCAGAAATTATCCGAAAAGAAATGTGTTTTTCAGATGATGGAGCTCTATCAGAATTATCGCAACAAGAGGATAAATAAGTCTACCTGGCTGAAAGAGACCGGTAAGCTGATTGAAAAACTGCATGTGATGGATGAAAATGAGATTTCCACCAGACTGTTTCAGGCGCAGCTCCTGATTACCCAGGACAGCTTGAATGAGGCGGGATGGATTTTGGATCATGTCGCAGAAGCCATGGAAAAAGAAGAAGCTGATGACGCAAAGCTTGCCTATTATCTATATCTGACGACTCTGATTCACGGAGATATCAAATATGTGAACCAGGTAGCGGATAAAGTGGAATATATTTATCGCAAAGATAAATATAATTGGCGTGTTGCGTGGCTTATGCTGTATCTTTCTTCGGAATATGAGAAAGCTCCGGGAAAGAAGTGGGCTTTTTTGGAAAAGCAATTTGAATACGGGTGTACAAGCCCTGTTCTGTATATAGAAGCGCTCAGCCTATTGAACAGTAATCCCTCACTTCTCAGAAAACCGGGAACTTTTGAAATACAGGTATTATGGTACGGAATCAGAAAAGGAATCCTCAATTCTGAGGTTGTGGAGCAGCTGCTTTACCTGATGGACAGGGTAAAGATGTTTTCAGGTCTTCTGTTTCGGATTCTTGAGAAGATATATCAAAAGAAGAATGATACAAGCGTTTTGCAACAGATTTGTACATTGCTGATCAGGGGATGTAAAACGGACAATCGATATTTTGAATACTACAGGGCAGGGGTAGAGAATCAGTTGCACATTACCAGCCTGTACGAGTATTATATGTTTTCTATAGACCTGAACAAAGAGCAGGAGATTCCGAAGGCGGTATTGCTTTATTTTAGTTATCAAAACAGTCTTGATTATGAGCATACAGCCTATTTGTATCGATATATTTTACAGAACCAGGACAAGCTCGGAGATATTTATGAGAGCTATCGTATTCGTATGGAGTATTTCTGCACAGAACAGATCACAAAGTTACATATCAACAGGAATCTGGCGGATATCTACAATCGTCTGTTACAGCCGGAGATGATTACCGAAGAGATTGGCAAACCGCTCTCGAGATTACTTTTTGCACATATGATTCAGATAGAAGATGAACGTTTGAGAAAGGTCTATGTATATCAGCCGGGGAGCCTGAGCCCAAGAGAGTATGTTTTGAATGATAAGAAAATCTGGGTTTCCCTGTATGGCAGTGAATATACGCTTGCGTTTGAGGATGCTTTTGGGAACCGCTTTATCAAGAACGTGGAATATACAATCGAAAAGCTTATGATTCCCGGAAAGCTTCTTCGGATCCTGCTGAATTTCCCTTTAGAGAATCCGGAGCTTGCACTTTATCTGTGCCGTGGTGAGAAGGAAAATGATCTGAATCGGCCTGAAAACAAGAAGAGAGTGTTGGAGGTTATTGAGTCGGAGGATACGGACGGCAGAATCAGGCGTGAACTGGAATTACAGCTTTTGCAGCATTTTTATGACACAGACGATATGAAGTCTCTGGACACATATCTTGAGAGGCTGAATCCGGATGATTTTTCGCCGGAAGAGAGAGGTAACCTGGTCAGACTGCTGATTCTTCGCGGTAACATGGAGCTGGCAGGCCAGTGGCTGGAAAACTATGGTCCTTATTTCATTGAAATAAAGCAGTTAGTGCGTCTTTTATCGTATCTGATGGAACAGAGAAACATGGTGGAGGATGAAGTGCTCCTCGCTGCTGCCGTGTATGCATTCCAAAAGGGAAAATATGACAGTGTTATCCTCAGATATCTCACTATGTATTACCGGGGAATGACCAAAAATCTAAGAGATTTGTGGAAGGCAGCAGTATCCTTTGAGGTAGACTGTTATAATCTCAGTGAGAATATTCTGATACAGATGCTTTATTCCGGTGCCTTTGTGGGAGAAAAGATGGAGATATTCCGATATTATTTATCACAAGGGGCTAAGCCTGAGGTAGAGGATGCCTTCCTGGCGCAGTGTTCCATGGAATATTTCGTCAGAGACAGGATCACAGAAAAAGATGTTGTTGATGAGATTATGCGTATGCATACAAGAGGTGAGTCTGTACGTAGGATCTGTAAGCTTGCATTCTTAAAGTATTATGCAGAAAACAGCAGTGAATTGGACGGAACAGCCGCTCCTGTGGTGAAGCAGTTCTTGCATGAACTCATTAACGACGGTATTTGTTTGGAATTCTTTAAGACTTTCAGAGGAGATAGTTTGGTACTTCAGGAGCTTGCAGACAAGACCATCATTGAATATCACGCGAGCCCTCGTGCAAAGGTTAGGATTCATTATGTGATCATTCATGAGGATGGTGAGGCTGACGAGTATGTGACTGAGAATATGAAGAACATCTATGGCGGAGTCTGTGTAAAGGAATTTGTTCTTTTCTTTGGGGAGAGTCTGCAGTATTACATTACGGAGATACGCGATGAGGACGAGCAGCTGACAGAGAGCAACATCGTTCAGAAAAGTGATATATTGAACGAAGAAAGCAGCAGATACCATTTGATAAATGATATTGTGTTCAGCAGGACGCTTCAGGACTATGACACATTGGACGATTTGATGGAAGAATACTTCAAAAAAGAATACTTTAACAGCAGGCTGTTTAAGTTGATGTAACGAGGGAACAGGTATGGGATTCTTTAGCGGTGATAAGGTTATTGTAGGTTTTGATTTGGGTAACGAGTTTTCCCAGATTAGCTACAGCCGCCCCGGTACAGGGGAAGTGGAGACAATTTCCCAGACAGCGGGAGCCGAGAATTACAGTATTCCTACAGTGCTTTGTAAGCGCAGCGGAGTAAACCAGTGGTTCTATGGAAAAGAAGCCGTCAGAAAGGGAGAGGAGGAGCAGGGGATTACGGTAGACAATCTGCTTGCTCTTGCCATAGATGGAGAGCCTGTTTTGATTGATGGAGAAAGCTTTGACCCGGTGGCGCTTCTGACACTGTTTGTCAAGAGATGCCTGGGAATGCTGAGTCAGGTGGCGTCTGCGGATAAGATTGAAGGATTAATGATCACCTGCGAAGTTCTGGATCACAATATCCTGGAGATTCTGAACAGTGTTGCCGGTGGTCTGAGATTGAAAACCGACAATATCTTTTTTCAGAGTCACACGGAGAGTTATTATTACTACATGATACATCAGCCCAGGGAACTGTGGATGAGTCAGTCCCTGTTGTTTGCTTATGCGGGGAACTGTATCAAGGTCTATCGGATGGACTGCAATCGAAAGACAACACCGATGGTTGCCTATATTGAAGAGAAGGCTTATCCGTTTCCCTGCTGGGAGCCCTTGCCGTTAGCGACAGACAAAAGGGAAAAAAAGACCGGAGAGCTGGATATCGGTTTCCTGAAAATCGTCGGGAAAGCATGTGAAGGAACACAGGCAGGAAGCGTTTTCCTGATTGGTGACGGTTTTGAACGGGAATGGATGAAGGAGTCGTTGAAGTATCTCTGCAGAAACAGGAGAGTATTCCAAGGGAACAATCTGTTCAGCAAGGGAGCCTGTCTGGGAATGCAGGAGAGACTGAATAAGAGTGCAGAAGGCAGCGAGTACATATTCCTGGGAAATGATAAATTGAAGGCCAATATCGGTATGAATATCCTAAGACAAGGAGAGGAGACCTATTTAGCCCTGTTGGACGCCGGGGTGAACTGGTATGAGGCAGCCAAAGAATTCGAATTCTATCTGCAGGATGGAAATGAGATAACCTTCATTATCACGCCGCTGGTTGGTAAAGCCGGAATGATGGCACAGGTGGTATTGGAGGAGCTGACAGCTTCGACGGTACGTATGCGGGTAAGACTGTTTCTGGAAGCGGAGAATACTTTGGTGGTGGAACTGGAAGATCTGGGACTTGGTGAATTAAAACCCGCTTCCGGTCGTGTATGGAGAGAAAAGATTACTTTGTATTAGTGAGGTTTGTAACAATATGCGTATTAGTGTCTGTCTGGGAGAGTATGCTCGAATTCCATATTGCGTGCCGGGACCGGAAATCAATGTTTATTGTGTGGAGGAGCTCTGCTATTGCCTGAAAGAAAATGCGTTTTTGCTGGATCTGTCACTGCTGGATGACGGGTTGCTGCATTGGCTGGATAAGGAGTGCGGTTTAAAAGAATTGTCCAAGCTTTTGTATCCGTTGATACACAGACAGGGTTCCCTAAGCGCTTTCGTGGGGACGTTATTTGAATATACGGGTTTCTATGACAAGCATACCATAGGGGCAGTGGAACAGGTCCTGAAAAGGGGAGCGGGTCTCAGTATTATTGAAAAGAAAAAGAGTCAGATTGATTACCTGGTTACCAAAAAAAGATACAAAGAAGCTATCAGACAATATGATTTGCTGATTGGAAAGTGGAAAGAAAGTGAAGCAGAAGGAGTATCGCTTCCGGCGGTCAGCTGTCTTGCGGCAATCTGGCATAACAGAGGCGTGGCTCTGATTGGATTGATGTTGTATGAGAATGCTGCGGAAAGTTTTTGGAAAGCCTGGGAGATCGAGCGGCAGGAAGCATTTTACAGAGATTATCTGGCAGCAAAGAGAATGGAGCTTTCCGAAAAGGAGTATGTTTCATTTGTTGCAGACAGGCATGAAAAATATGAGATTACCCTCGACCTGGAAAAGGAAGTGGAGCAGATTACACAGGAGTGGGAACAACAGCCGGAATATCTCCGGCTGAACCATATAAGAGAGCTTCGGAAGGGTTCTGATATACAGAAATACTACGAGGAGAACGAACAACTTACACAGGCACTGAAAAGTAGCTATCGAAGCAGTATGTCCGTTTGATATAGGGGGACTTGGATGGCATTTTGGAACAAATGGTTTCGAAAGAAACGACAAAAGAATCAAACCGCAGACGACTGGGAAAGAATCGTCTATGACAGAGAGGATGTAGATTTTCGAAGTGAAGAACAGAGAAGCAGATACGTCACCAATTGCCTGGAACAGATCGCAGAGGCTACCAAGGAATTAAACCTTTTTTCGGAGGAATACGCTACGGTGACTGCCTACCTGACGGATATGGAGGAGATAGAGGCTCTTCCGGGGGCTGAGAGAGAGGCGCTGAATGGCATTGCGACCAGACTCCTGACGGTGGAACGGGAATGTGAGAGATATCGCGACAAAAAGGACCGTATGAGCGATAGCGAGTATGCGGACATACGCAGACAGGAGAGAGAGATTCCGGAGGGAATACAGAAGCTGAAAGAATGCGAGAATTACAGTGTCCTGGTGAAGCATGATCTGAAAAAACTGGATAGGGAAAGGCAGGCCTTTGAATACCGACGATCGGATCTGGAAACCACCATGGATAATTTCCGGGGTATGGTTGTAATCATTTTTACAGCTTTTATCATCTGCATGATCCTCTTGGTAACAATGCAATTCGGTTTTGATATGAATACAAAGGCAGGTTACCTTTTGACCGTTGGGGCAGCAGCTGTTGCGGAGACTGTGTTGATGGTAAAATATACCGACAGGGAGCGGGAGCTCCGGCGGGTCATCAGAAACATAAACAAGCTGATTCAGTTGCAGAATAAAGTTAAAATACGATATGTGAATAACACGAATCTGCTGGAGTATCTGCGCATGAAGTATAACGTGGATAGGTCAGAGATTCTGGAGGATATCTGGACGCGTTATCAGCAGGAGAAAGAGGAGAGGAAAGAATACGCTGAGGCGGAAGCCAAGATGGAACGTTTCAGGAATCAGCTCATTACCCGGTTGACCAACTACCATATTTCGGATCCCGTGAGATGGGGAGACCAGCCGGGT
This sequence comes from uncultured Lachnospiraceae bacterium, assembly GCA_945621435.1. Classification (GTDB taxonomy): domain Bacteria; phylum Bacillota; class Clostridia; order Lachnospirales; family Lachnospiraceae; genus Acetatifactor. Next base: position 69,667 of record CALZBR010000001.1, on the reverse strand, counting down.
GCTTTGCTGGATAAACGTGAGATGGTGGAGATTCGCCATGAATTGATTCTCAGGAGGCAGGCACTCCGCAAACAGATGGATTACAATACAGAGGTCGCCCGGACGGCAAAGACAGAGATTCTGGATATCGCAAACAAGTATCCTGAGTATGCCGAAGAGATACTTGAGATGGTGAATAAATACGAGCAATAAGTATGAATAAACTATTGACTAATAAATTGTCGTAAGCTATGATTAGTCCGTCGGATTTCACAGAAATAATGAGTCTTTCAATTGATGTAATAAGTTCAAACAAGAAATCAGATTCAAGAAGGAGAACAGAGGATGAGTACAGACAGATATGTGAGCCCGCTTTCCGAGCGTTATGCAAGTAAGGAGATGCAGTATATTTTCTCTCCCGATATGAAATTCCGCACTTGGAGAAAGCTTTGGATTGCCCTTGCAGAGACAGAGAAGGAGCTTGGCTTAAGCCAGAATGGCAAGCCCGTCATTACCGATGAACAGATTGAGGAGCTGAAGGCGCATGCCGAGGATATCAACTATGAGGTTGCCAGGGAAAGAGAAAAAGAAGTACGTCATGATGTCATGAGCCATGTCTATGCATACGGTCAGCAGTGCCCCAAGGCAGCAGGCATCATCCATCTGGGAGCTACTTCCTGCTATGTGGGTGATAATACTGATATTATCGTAATGACGGAAGCATTGAAGCTTGTGAAGAAAAAGCTGGTAAATGTGATTCATGAACTTGCGGAATTTGCAGAGAAATATAGGGATCAGCCCACACTTGCGTTCACTCATTTTCAGCCCGCACAGCCTACCACGGTAGGAAAGCGTGCAACTCTCTGGCTTCAGGAGTTCTGCCTTGATCTGGAGGATCTGAATTATGTGCTGGGCACCATGAAGCTTCTCGGTTCCAAGGGAACGACCGGTACCCAGGCTTCCTTCCTGGAGCTCTTTGACGGAGACCAGGAGACCATCGATAAGATTGATCCCATGATTGCTGCGAAGATGGGCTTCAAGGAGTGCTATCCTGTATCCGGACAGACCTATTCCAGAAAGGTTGACACCAGAGTTGCCAACATTCTGGCAGGGATTGCTGCTTCCGCACACAAGATGAGCAACGATATCCGCCTGCTGCAGCACCTGAAGGAAGTGGAGGAGCCCTTTGAGAAGAGCCAGATTGGTTCTTCCGCTATGGCGTATAAGAGAAATCCCATGAGAAGTGAGAGAATTGCTTCCCTGTCAAGATATGTTATGATTGATGCATTGAATCCTGCAATCACCTCCGCAACACAGTGGTTTGAGAGAACTTTGGATGATTCCGCCAATAAGAGACTTTCCATTCCGGAAGGTTTCCTGGCTATCGACGGTATCCTGGATCTCTGCCTGAATGTGGTTGACGGACTGGTGGTATATCCCAAGGTAATCGAGAAGAGACTGCGCAGCGAGCTGCCTTTCATGGCAACAGAGAATATCATGATGGATGCGGTAAAGGCCGGCGGAAACCGTCAGGAGCTGCATGAGCGCATCAGAGAGCTGTCCATGGAGGCAGGACGGAATGTGAAGAAGGAAGGAAAGGAAAACAACCTCCTGGAGCTGATAGCTGCGGATCCTGCCTTCAACATGAGTCTTGAAGATCTCCAAAAGACCATGGACCCCGCGAGATATGTGGGACGTTCCAGAGAGCAGGTGGATGCATTCCTGAAAAATGTGATTGCCCCTATATTGGAGGAGAATAAAGAACTCCTGGGTGTAAAAGCAGAGATAAACGTCTAAAGAGACGCACTGACAAGACAAAACAGAAAGGCTGGTTATAGAAATGGGCGGATTTTTTGGAGTTGCCTCAAAAGAGGACTGTGTGTTTGATTTGTTCTTCGGAACAGACTATCATTCCCACCTTGGAACAAGACGTGCGGGAATGGTTGTATACGGCAAAGAAAAAGGATATGAAAGAGCGATTCACAATATAGAGAATGCGCCCTTCAGAACGAAGTTTGATAAGGAAGTCAACGACATGCACGGACATCTGGGCATCGGCTGTATTTCCGATTATGAACCCCAGCCCCTGCTGGTTCGTTCTCATCATGGCACCTATGCTATTACAACCGTGGGAAAGATAAACAACAGAGATCAGCTTGTTGAGAAAATCTTTGCAAACGGAACCTCCCATTTTATGGAGATGAGCAGCGGAGAAATCAATGCCACAGAGCTTGTGGCAGCGCTCATCAATCAGCAGGAGAATCTGGTGGACGGTATCCGGTATGCCCAGGAACAGATTGACGGTTCCATGACCCTGCTTGTGATGACGCCCAAGGGAATCTTCGCGGCAAGAGACAGACTGGGAAGAACCCCGGTGTCTGTGGGCAGAAAAGAAAATGCTTATTGTGTTTCTTTCGAAAGCTTTGCTTATCTGAACCTGGGATACGCAGCGGAGAGAGAACTTGGCCCCGGAGAGATTGCTGTGGTTACGCCGGAGGGGGTTACTACACTGGTACAGCCCGGCAAGGACATGAAGATCTGTACCTTCCTCTGGGTATATTATGGCTATCCTTCTTCTTCGTACGAAGGAATCAGCGTTGAAAAAATGCGTTACAATTGTGGAGCAAAGCTGGCGGAACGCGATGATGTGCAACCGGATATTGTGGCAGGAGTACCGGATTCCGGAACAGCTCACGCAATCGGCTATGCGAACCGCTCCGGAATTCCCTTTTCCAGACCTTTTATCAAGTATACTCCTACCTGGCCCAGGTCCTTTATGCCTACCATTCAGACACAGCGTAATCTTATTGCAAAGATGAAGCTGATACCGGTACATGACCTGATAGAAAATAAGAGCCTGCTTCTGATCGATGACTCTATCGTTCGAGGCACACAGCTCAGAGAGACCACAGAGTTCCTGTATCAGAGCGGAGCGAAGGAGGTACATATCAGACCTGCCTGTCCTCCTCTTTTGTATGGCTGTAAATATCTGAATTTCTCCCGATCTTCTTCCGAGATGGAGCTGATTACCAGACGTGTCATCAAGGAGATGGAGGCGGATGAAAAGAAGATTGACCTGAAGAATTATGTGGATCCTGATTCTGCACAGTACAACGAGATGGTGAACCGGATCGGAAAGCAGCTGAACTTCACCAGTCTCCGTTACCAGAGACTGGACGACATGATGGAATCCATCGGAATTGATAAATCCAAACTTTGTACCTATTGTTGGGATGGAAGAGAATAACTAACCTGCAGATAAGCATTGCACAGGTCGATGACACGGGTCACCTCTTCTTCGCGCATCTCGGGGAAGAGGGGGAGAGTGACACAGTGCTCTGCCAGCCTCTCTGCGTTGGGACAATCGCCCTTTTTACCGCCAAGAAATGCATAGGCGTTCTGAAGATGACAGGGGACGGGATAATGCATGTTACACTCCACGCCGGATTTTTCCATGTATTTGATGAAATGATTATGATCCGGCACCTGAATAACAAACAGATGAAATACGGATTCTGTATTTTCAGGATGTTTTTGCATGGTAATCAGAGGATTCTGAATCTCGCGCAGATACCGTCTGCCGATTTCCTGACGACGCCCGGTCCATTGAGGTAAATATCTCAGACTCACGGAGAGTACCGCGGCCTGCAAGCCTTCCAGACGATAATTATAACCGATTTCGTCGTGATAATAGCGCACGTCACAGCCTTGATTTTTCAATCTGGTCATGTGTTTCCAGTAGTCCTCCCGATTGCATACAACACTGCCGCCTTCACCGAAGGCATAGAGATTTTTACCGGGATAGAAGCTGAAGCAGGCCAGTTCGCCCAGAGTACCGACATTGCGTCCTTCAAATCTGGCACCATGAGCCTGGGCACAGTCTTCTACCACAAACAGTCCATGCTTTTCGGCGATTCTTCGGATCCCATCGTAATCAAAGGGCTGACCATAGAGATGCACACCGATGATCCCCTTGGTGCGGGGAGTGATCTTGCGCTCAACATCGGCAGGGTCGATCTCCCAGGTGTCCGCCGTGCAATCTGCAAAAACCGGGGTGGCTCCGGTGTAGCTTACCCCCCAGGCAGTGGCAATATAGGTATTGGCAGGAACGATGACCTCGTCCCCCGGTCCTACGCCCAGGGCAAGCATGGCACAGTGCAGGGCGGAAGTGCCGTTATTGACGCCGCAGGCATATTTGGTACCCACATAAGCAGCAAATTCTTTATCGAAGAGTTCTGCATATTTACCGCCGGAGAAGGCAGTTTCCCTGCACACCGCTTCGATGGCCTGTCGGTATTCTTCTTTATGGGCTTCATAATCTCTGGTTAAATCAATTCGTTTGATATATTCTTTCATAATATCCTCTGTCAAATATGTTTTTTTATGTTGAATTCAATGAATAATCTGGTAATCTGCTTGAGATAATTGCAGATCGTTTTGAATATCCTGACGGTAGTATTGTAATCTTCCTGCCACTCAACGGGATAATCCAAAATGTTTACCCCTCGTTTTTCTGCCCTGAGGAGAAACTCGATCATGTAAAACCATCCGTTGTCATCACTGCAGCCTTCCACGAGGGACAGCGCGGTCTCCCGTCGTAGGAAAGTAAAACCGCAGATGGCGTCTGTACTCTTCATACCTAAAAACAGCTTCAACAGAATGAGCAGCCCCTGAGAGGTAATCCTGCGGTACCATTTTCTGCCCTTCGTATCGGAAGCGGCGGCAAAACGGCTGCCGTTGATATAGGCGATCTCAGGCTGACTGCCAAAGATTTCGATTGCCTCTCCGAGATGACGGATATTGGTGGATAAATCGATGTCCATATAGCCGACAATCTCGCCTGAGCTAAGCTCCACCCCCCTGCGGAAGGCAGCGCCTACTCCGCGGATGTTGATACGTTCATAGTGTACGGAAGGATACCTGTCACATAACTTTGCGGCAATCTGTGGTGTCTCGTCTTCGGAGCCATTGTCTACAATGATGATTTCGTAGTCGTCAAAGCCAATATTCTGTAAATAATCCACTGTACGGGTAATTCCGCTTTCCAGCCGGAGTCTTTCGTTGAGAACGGGAAAAATAATTGTCAGCATCATTTGGTCAGTTTTTCCACTCCTTCTATGACATAGCGCTGTTTACGGAAAGTAATGTTCAGTATCAGCGACAGATATTTGAAAATCAGGGTCAGCATCACAGAGAGCATAAAGAAACCAAAGGACATCAATGCCATCAGGGAGAGCCATCCCTCCACGGGACGTACGGAGCTGAAAACGGAATAGATGATCCAGCCAAACATAACCATCAGAAAGCTGAATAAAATAATGCTTACCAGCATGGAAAACTTCTCCAGAATATTTGTGAAGATAATGATCGTGTCTACGGCAAGAGTGCTTCTGGTGCTGCGTTCTTCAGCGTTGTTCCGTTTGTCCTTTGCAGAGAAAGGGTTGGGATAGGAGATGACGTCTGTTTTCATTCCGCAGTTTTTATACATGGCTTTCCTGTAAGGAATGTATAGGTTCATCTGGTTGACGCGGTTTACAGCTCTTCGGGAGATGATACGAAAGCGCTCCTGACAGATTTTTCCGTGCTTTTTTGCACCGAGGTTATAAATTAAATAGAATAGCTTTGAGGATAAACTGATTCCGTTTTTGGGAGCGGCAGCAACCACGTCGAAACCTTCCAAAGCGCGTCTGTAGATCTGCATAATCAATTCCGGTTCAAAATCCGGAAGGCATTTGTCAAATTCAAAGATAAAATCACCGACAGCCAGGTCACGGCCGGCGTTCATGGCGGTTTCCACACCCTGATAAAAACTCAGGTTGATGAGGCTGACCATGGTATGGAAATTGTATTCTTTGATAAATGCCTGAATCTGCTCAATGGTGTCATCGGTACAACAGTCATTGACACATATAATCTCATATTTTGAGAAATTCTCCTGCATAGTGTTGCAGATCAGATGAAAGAATTCACGAATATTTCTCGCATCATTGTGCAGATAAAGAATACAGGACACAAAATTTTTCTCTTTTTCCTGCATTTTCAGGTCTCCTTTAGTCTAAAAACTCGTCCAAATCGTAGACGGTATTGATTTTTCCGGATAGTACACTGATCAGGGTAGGCTCCTTCGTATGAACCCGAATCACGGTGGGTCTGGAGTCGTCAATCTCGGAAGCCTTCAGTATGGGTTTCATGGAAAAAAGTGACTTCTCATATTCGAAAGCATATTGATCCAGCATATATTTGCGAGCCAGAGCACTCATGTACTTCCATGCACTCTCGGGCCGGTGCTCACATTGGTTACAGTTGCCGAGAATTCCCCCGGTACACAGACAAGAATCCGCCTTCTGACAATCGAATTCCGGGGTCGCGGCAAAGCTGACTTTGTGAGGCGTGAAGGAAACGGAGGTAAGGGAATGATATCCGGTCTTTCCGAAGGGCATTATGGAAAAGAAAGGTCCATCCATTACGGTCAGCCCCAAATCGTGCAGCTCCTCGCTGACACGACAGAGAATAATCTCGCATAGCTCGTATTTAATATTGAAATCGGTCATGCTTTCGCCGGATTCTACCAAGTTCAAAATCTGGTTCACGGAGGCATAGGTCGCATTCAATACAAAAGGTGCCCGGTAGTATTCTTCTTTGTCCTCTGCCCGGCAGGTGACGGTATAGCAATCACTCTCCTTGACAATGTGCCGGATTTCCCGATGGAATCTCAGCTCGGCATTGGGGTATTTCGCCAGCTCCTCCAGCAGATAATCCCTCATGATATGTGCATCGTAGGTGTATTCCTCTGTCAGAAAAGCACCGTCGCAGACCCCCTCCTTGAAGTAATTGTCCGTGGACAGGGTCTCACAGGGAATCCCGGCATCTTTACAGAACTTTTTGAATTCTTTGGCATCTGTCCATGAAAAATTGGAAGATGTGGCATAAATCTGACGGAATGCGGAATGGATACAGAAGCTGTAATCCTCCACGAAACGCTTGAAATAATTAGCTGACTTCATGGCAGTGGAGAGGGAACGGGGATAGTGATATCCCATGTGCACTCTGGCCTGATTGATATAGGTCGCCCTGGTAAAGGGTGCGGGCTCCAGCTCCAGAACGGTCACCTTCTGTCCTTTTTTTGCACAGAACAGAGCCGCATACAGACCGTAAAACCCGGCACCGATGATTATTTTATCCTGCATTTTGTTTTCCTTAAGTGAGTTTTGATAGAGTTTGGGCGGAGTTCACCGGAGGAACCCCTCTGAAAACACTCAGATTATTATACCATATATTTTGAGGTTGTGAAAGAATAAAAATAACAGTCATGATAATCAGATAATAAACAAAATGCGACAATAAAAATAATGGCGAAAAAATAAAAAAAAAATTTACTTATGAATACAGATATGCTATGATTACCACGGAAAAAATGTTTACTTGCACAAGGCTGCCGCAGGGCAGTCCGCAAAGAGATGGAGGCTAAAATGGTCAAAGCAATCGTAGGTGCGAACTGGGGAGACGAAGGTAAGGGTAAAATTACCGACATGATGGCGCAGGAAGCGGATATCGTGGTACGTTTTCAGGGAGGTGCCAATGCGGGACATACCATAGTAAACAACTATGGAAAGTTTGCGCTTCACACACTTCCTTCCGGAGTTTTTTACCAGCATATAACCAGTGTAATCGGAAATGGCGTGGCGCTGAATATTCCCCTTTTATTCAAGGAGATTCAGTCAATCGTGGAGCGTGGCGTTCCTGCTCCCAAGATTCTGGTTTCCGACAGAGCACAGATTGTGATGCCTTATCATATTCTGTTTGATCAGTATGAGGAGGAGAGACTGGGCGGTAAGTCCTTCGGTTCTACCAAGTCCGGTATTGCTCCCTTTTATTCCGATAAGTATGCTAAGATTGGTTTTCAGGTCAGCGAGCTTTTCGACGAGGAGCTGCTGCAGGAGAAGGTGGAGCGGGTCTGCCAGACCAAGAACGTATTGCTGGAGCATTTGTATCACAAACCGCTCGTTGACCCCGCTGAACTTTTGAATACCCTGCACGAATACAGAGACATGGTTGCACCTTATGTTTGTGATGTCTCTGCATTCCTGGACAAGGCGATCAAGGAAGGAAAGACGATTCTCCTGGAGGGTCAGCTGGGAACATTGAAGGATCCGGATCACGGTATTTACCCTATGGTTACTTCATCCTCCACACTGGCTGCCTATGGCGCCATCGGTGCAGGTATTCCTCCTTATGAGATTAAGCAGATTGTCACTGTCTGCAAGGCATATTCCTCTGCAGTAGGTGCCGGTGCCTTCGTATCCGAGCTGTTCGGAGAGGCGGCGGAGGAGCTTCGCAACAGAGGCGGCGACGGCGGAGAGTACGGCGCTACCACCGGACGTCCCAGAAGAGTGGGCTGGTTTGACTGCGTGGCTTCCAAATACGGCTGTCGCCTGCAGGGAACCACCGATGTGGCGTTTACCGTGCTGGATGTATTGGGATATCTGGATGAGATTCCGGTATGTGTAGGCTATGAGATTGACGGAGAGGTGACCACGGAGTTCCCTGTTACCGCCAAGCTGGAGAAGGCAAAGCCTGTACTGAAGACTCTGCCCGGCTGGAAGTGCCAGATCCGTGGCATCAGAAAGTATGAGGAGCTGCCGGAGAACTGCCGCAACTATATCGAGTTCATTGAGAATCAGATTGGTTATCCCATCACCATGGTGAGCAACGGTCCCGGAAGAGATGATATTATCTACAGAGAAAGCGCATTAAAAAAATAAGGGACTTATTGCCGGTCCCTCTGCTCCTTTTGCTCCTTCACCTTGTTGTAGATCCAGATGTAGATCCAGAGCAGTATGGGGATGGCTACCGTGGAGTACAGGCAGAGCAGGAATAATTTACCGGAAGCGGATTTGTCTATAAAAGCCATGACCAGGGTTAAGACATAGAGCGCCACCAGCAGGATGATTCCGATGATGGCGATTACCTGTTTAACGCTAATACGGGAACCGGAAGTAGTTTTCTTATTTTGATCAGTCATAACCATATGTCCTTTCTGCGGTGCGCGGTGACGAAAGCTGTGCACCGCTTTTACTTTTGATGTTTTCTTTATCATAGCATCCGGAAGGAAGGCTGTCAAAACAAAAGTCCCCGGGCGAAAGCTACTGTTTTGCCCGGGAACCTTTACTAAGGGGAGGATAACGCCGTGTTACCGGCGTAAGTATTATTTTATCCTTGGTTTCGTCAAAGGAGGGGGTTCCCTGACAATATTGATTCTGTCCGCTTTTTCCCGAATTATTCAGAAAGACTTGATTTTTTTATTTGAATACAATAAAATGTAGTAACAATCTGACGAATCCGTTTTGGCAGAGCATACGGAAAGGAATATATGAATAAAGGAGTAAAAGAGATGAGTATTCAGGAACTTAAGCCTATCAAAGAGGGTAAAGTACGTGAGATTTATGACAACGGAGACAGCCTGATTATGGTTGCCACAGACAGAATCAGTTGCTTTGATGTGATTCTGAATAATATCGTAGATAAGAAGGGAACCGTTCTCACCCAGATTTCCAAGTTCTGGTTCGATATGACGGAGGATATTGTTCCCAATCATATGATTTCCGTTGATGTAAATGATATGCCTGAATTTTTCAGACAGGATAGATTTAACGGCAACAGCATGATGTGCAAGAAGCTCAACATGCTTCCCGTAGAGTGTATCGTAAGAGGATATATTACCGGCAGCGGCTGGGCAAGCTACAAGGAGAACGGAACTGTCTGCGGCATCAAGCTGCCCGAGGGACTGAAGGAATCAGACAAGCTGCCTGAGCCTATTTATACCCCTTCCACCAAGGCGGAGATCGGTGACCATGACGAGAATATCTCCTTTGAGCAGAGCGTGGAATATCTGGAGAAGCGTTTCCCCGGCAAGGGACAGGAATATGCGGAGAAGCTTCGCGATTATACCATTGCATTGTATAAAAAATGTGCAGAGTACGCATTGACCAAGGGCATTATTATTGCTGATACCAAGTTCGAGTTCGGTCTGGATGAGCAGGGAAATATCGTTCTGGGCGACGAAATGCTGACCCCCGACAGCTCCCGTTTCTGGCCTGCAGAGGGCTATGAGCCGGGACACGGACAGCCTTCCTTTGACAAGCAGTTTGCAAGAGACTGGCTGAAGGCGAATCCCGGCAATGACTGGACCCTTCCACAGGATATTGTGGACAAGACCATTCAGAAATATTTACAGGGTTATGAACTTTTGACAGGAAAGCCTCTGAGCAGGTAAGATGGCGCTCCCGGGAGTACAGGCTTCCGGGAGCGTTTGTGCTATCTAAGGAAAGGAACTGAGAATGCGGGAACATAACGGGAAGACTTATTTAGAGAATGCTCCTCATGATATGGAGGAGTTGCGGGAGATTGTAGCTATTTTGCACGGGTCGGAGGGCTGTCCCTGGGACAGGAAGCAGACCCATGAGAGTCTGAAAAAGTGTCTGACGGATGAAGCGGAGGAGGTTCTGCAGGCCATTGACAATAAAGATGACGAGAACCTTTGCGAGGAGCTGGGAGATGTCCTGCTTCAGGTCCTGGCACATTGCGAGCTGGCAAGGATACGCGGAGCCTTTGAATTCAGGGATGTAGTGCAGATGCTTTCGGAGAAGCTGATCCGCAGACATCCTCACGTCTTCGGTGATGCCAGGATGCCGGAGACAGAGGAGGAAGCATTGGCACTGTGGAGAGCCGTGAAGCAGGAAGAGAAGAGACAACGACAGGCAAAGGACTGTTAAGCAGAATGGCGGAAAGGAGACAGTATGAATCAGAATATCGGATTGATTATGGATTTCTACGAAATGACCATGGCAAACGGATACTTCTCAGATGGGGATGTGGATAGAAATCAAAGGGTCGTGTTTGATGTATTTTACCGCAAGAATCCGGACCAGGGGGGCTTTGCCATTTTCGCGGGACTCAGTCAGATTATTGATTATATTAAGAATCTGCATTTTGAGGCGGAGGATATTGCGTATCTGCGCGGGCTGAAGCTGTTTGGAGAGGAGTTCTTACAATACCTTGCGGAGTTCCGCTTTCGTGGCGACCTCTATGCTTTTCCCGAAGGAACCGTTATTTATCCCTATGAACCTGTGATTACCGTGGTGGCGCCATTGATTGATGCACAGCTGATTGAGACGGAGCTGCTGCTTCAGGTGAATCACCAGAGCCTGATTGCCACCAAGGCGCAGAGAATCGTCCGGGCAGCAGAGGGCAGAGGAGTGTCTGACTTCGGTGCAAGAAGAGCCCACAATAACGATTCTGCGGTATACGGAGCCAGAGCCTGCTATATCGGCGGCGTGAATTCCACGGCAACGGTGCTGGCCGGCAAAATGTTTGGCATCCCCGTGTCGGGAACCATGGCGCACAGCTTTATCATGTACTACAAGGATGAATATACCGCATTCAAAAAATACGCCGAGACCTATCCGGATGCCGCGGTATTCCTGGTGGATACCTATGATGTCTTAAATTCCGGTGTCCCCAATGCCATACGTGTACAGAAGGAAATACTGACTCCCATGGGAAAACGTGTGAAGGGTGTCCGGCTGGACAGCGGGGATCTGGCATATCTTTCCAAAAAGGTGCGCAAAATGCTGGATGCCGCCGGAATGGAGGATTGCAAGATCATCGTAAGCAACAGCCTTGATGAGTACACCATTCAGTCTCTGCTGACCCGGCAGGAGGCGAAGATTGACAGCTTCGGTGTTGGCGAGCGTATGATTACAGCCAAGTCCGAGCCGGTCTTCGGGGCAGTATACAAGATTGCAGCGGTAGAAGAAAACGGCAGGTTTGAGCCCCGTATCAAGGTGTCGGAGAATGTGGAGAAGATTACCAATCCCGGATTGAAACAAGTGTACCGTATCTATGATGAAGCAGGAAAAGCCGTAGCTGATTTGCTTGCAACAGCAGAGCAGCAGGTGGATTGCAGTGAAAAATTCCGTTATGTGGATACCAAAAAGCCCTGGAAAAACCGATTCTTTGAGAATTGCAAGGCAAAGCCCCTGCAGGTGCAGATTTTCAGGGAGGGAGAGCTGGTATACGAGGAGCCTGACATCAACGACATCCGGGATTTTGTAAAGCACCAGCTGGAAAATGAAATCTGGGAGGAGGAGCTTCGTTTCGAAAATCCTCATGAACACTATGTGGACATGACACCGGAGCTGTATGAGATGAAAATGAATCTGCTGTATCAGAGCAGGGATTTTGGAGAAAAGCAATGAGAGTAGTAGGAAAACAAAGTAACAGCAAGATGTGTTTTATATGCGGTATGGACAATCCTATCGGTATGCGTGCACAGTTTTACAACATGGAGGATGGAAGCGTCGTGACACCCTGCCGTTTCAGTGAGCTTTATCAGAGCTTCCCCGGACGCGTCCATGGCGGCATCATCGCCTCCATGCTGGATGAGCTTGGATTGCGAGCGCTATGGTCAGACGGAGATGAGAGCGTCTTTGGGGTAACCATGAGTATCGAAGTAAAATACCGTAAACCGGTACCCTATGACACCGATTTGTTCGGCTGTGGCAAGGTGGTACGCGAAACCGGTAAATTCATAGTCACCAGAGCCGGTATCTTTGACACCGAGGGGAATCTGCTGGCCGAAGCAGATATCAGCTATATCAAGCTGGCTCCCGGAGTCATTGCACCGGATTGCGATTCCCACGAGGAGATGGTCGGCGTGATAGAAGATGGGGTGAGCGAGCTTCCTTTTTGTGGGAAATTGTGATATGAGGGCAACGTTCCGAAAGTCATACGTTCTTGCAAAAAGGAGTTGCAAAAGATGCGGATAGAGTACGAGAAAGAAGCTGCAAAGCATATACAAGCACAAGATAAGACAACAAGGCAACGTCTTAAAGCCGCAATAGAAAAATTGCCGGATGGAGACATCAAGAAACTTCAAGGATATAAAAATGATTACCGCTTGCGCGTTGGAGATTTAAGAGTTTTATATTCCGTTGAAAATGATATAATAACAATAAAAGATGTATTGCCGAGAGGGCAGGCATATAAAAGATTGTAGGAGGTGGAAAGGATGAGCAAGGAAATGTTAAAGGGTTTGATTGAATTAGTACCAGAAGAGGATATAGAAACGCTTTACAATGTTGTTATCAAGTTTATTCCTGAAGATGCACCGCTACCGGACGAAATAGAAGCAATAGCAAGAGCAAATAGAAGCATAGCAGAAAACGGAACAATTCCGCATAATGCTATCAACTGGGATTAACGAAAGAGCCGCCAACAATGGCGGTTTTCTTTTTGCCCTTGACAGATTTATTATGGTTGACGGAGAATGCGACGGGACATGAATTGATTGTTTTATGTGCATTGTTATAACAATGTATTGAAAATTACAAAAAGGGAGAATATAATAATATCAAAGGAAGGAAGTGATTTTATGGCGAATACAAATGTAACAATGAGAATTGATGAAAATTTAAAGTCTCAATTACAGGAACTAATGAGCGATTTGGGATTAGATATGACAACATTTTTTACAATGGCTGCAAAGCAAGCAGTAAGAGAACAAGGAATTCCGTTTTATGTATCTAGGGAGATTCCAAATGAAGAAACGATTGCCGCTTTTAATGAAGTTGAAGAAATGAAAAAAAATCCGTCCATCGGAAAGTCATATACAGATGTTGATAAAATGATGGAGGACTTATTATCGTGAAATATATAATTAAGCCAACCAATAAATTTCAAAAAGACTTAAAACGTGTACAAAAAAGAGGGTACGATTTAAGTTTAATAACAGAAATTATTAAAAAATTAGCAAACGGTGAAACACTTCCTGAAAAGAATAAAGACCATTTTTTGACTGGAAATTATGCAGGTAAAAGAGAATGTCGTATTACACCTGATTGGTTGTTAATTTATGAAATTGATGGAGAAAATTTATTTTTATATTTAACAAGAACTGGAACTCATAGTGATTTATTTTAGATAAAGGGCATTAGTGAAAACATTGATGTCCTTTATGTCTGACCTGTTTCGGGCTTAGGCTTACCACCGGAAGCCACAAGACACAAAAATAGCCGCCCACGTCCGGTAAACTGAAGCGGCAATTTTTGTCTACTAAATTTACTTGGACTAACCGTCTATCGGTAGCTCCCTTTCTATAATCATATTAGTACCATATAATGAATATGTCAAAGAATTTTATGGGATTCAATGTGCTTTCAAATGCTTTATAATAAATTACATCCCATTTTGGATATGTGCGCCTGACGGCTCACGAGATGAATTCCAATGTATATTTTGTGAAAAATAAAAAATCCCGAAAACCTTACAAGGGTTTCGGGTAAATAATACTGCGGAAGATGGGACTTGAACCCACACGGTATTGCTACCACAAGATCCTTAGTCTTGCTCGTCTGCCAGTTCCGACACTTCCGCATACGCACCGCGCAAGGATTATATTAACACTCTTCATCTCAAAAGTCAAATGTTTTTTTGAAAAATTTTGATTTTTTTGAACAATTTCTTTAGCTATGATTAAGGAGGATATTATGATGGGAAAAGCGAGAAAGTTAGTGATTATTATGTGCTTTGTTTTCTTGGTCTGTGCATGCGGAAAGGAAAACAATGAGTCGTCCGAAGAGTTATATACGGGCTCTTCGGAGACAGCATCTCCTGAGGATGGACAAGACACTACACAGGCAGAAAAACCAAAAACAAACGATGAACTTTACAGATTTATTCTTGATAAGCTGATAAAGAATGAAGTCTCTGAGATTTATCAATATGCCTCAGATGATGTCAAAGTTATCTCGGAAGAGGCATTTGAAAGGATGCTCCTTGATCTGAAGGCAACCTTTGGTGAAATCGTGGGAATAGAGGACGAGACTTCCACTGTTCAAAAAGGGATTTCTCTGTATAATGTGACATTGAAGTATAAAAATGTGGATAATCATATGGTTATTTACATTCAGGATGGGCTGTTGGTCGGGATGAATTCAGATATCCGTTTCAGAAACAGTTTTGACATTACATATGACAATGGGGTGGTGGAAACCTACTTTTTACTGAACAGTGATGGATACGAACTGAATGCGGTGTATACACACTCAAGCGATATGGGGGCTGCTGTATTGCTGATTCCCGGTTCCGGTGTTTCAGATTATAATGAAACAGTGGGACTGCTTACTCCCTTTAGGGATATTGCATTGGGACTTGCGGAGCAGGGTGTCGGATCTTTACGAATCGAAAAAAGGACCAATAGATATCGAGATGAGGCAGCCGGTCAAATAAGCTTACAGGAAGAGTACTTTGTGGATTACGATAATGCCCTTGACTGGCTGGTCAATAATAGTGCGGGGGACATCTATCTTCTGGGGCATAGCCTGGGCACTCAGATAGCCCCTGTACTTGCAGAACAGAATGAAGTGAGCGGTCTGATTTTGTTTCATGGCTCCGCAAGGCACCTGGCTGATATCATAAAAGATCAATATGCGGAAATCGATCCGGATAATTCTGATTACTATGCTCAGATATCGGAATATGTTAAAACCATAACAGAGGAGAGTTCAAGAGGTCTATATTTCTATAACGCACCGGATTATTACTGGGCAAGCTACAATGAACTCTCTACGATTGAAACAATCAAAAAGATAAATTTGCCAACCCTGATCATCAACAGCACGGCGGACAGACAAATCTTTGAAGAGGATGTTGCTTTGTGGAAGGATAACCTGTCAGAGGAGCAGAACATTTCGATTCTTGTCTTTGACGAGTGCAGCCACTTTGGCTACAAAATAGATACTTCGGATCCGGCGGTATTGTATTCGCAACAGGATTTCCCGGAAGAGATCTTGAGTGCGATTTGTAGCTTCATTAACAGTTAACAGATTAGCAGTATGAAAGAAAGAGGAATGAGCTGGTTATGACTTTTGCAGAAGCACTTTATAGTCAGGATTTAGAAGCAATACGTAGTTTTCCTAAAGCGGATTTGCATAATCATTTTGTACTTGGTGGAAGTAGGGAATATATCTTCCATAAGACCGGGCATAAAATCGATTCTATAACCACCCCGTTAAAATCTATGAGTGAAATGGACTCATGGAGCAGCAGATATATCGGGAATCGTTTTAATAGTCCGGAAGGAAGAGAATTCTTGATTAAGGCAACATTTGAACAGGCAAAATCCGATGGAGTAACTATATTGGAAATCGGTGAAGATGTGTGGGGGCTTGGCATGTGGGAGAATGGGGCACACCATCCTATCGCACAGCTTTATCGTAAGGGTGTGGATGTTACCATTGGCTCTGATGATGTATTAATCTTTGATTCGGACGTTTCAAAAGAGTATCTTCGACTGTATCAGTCCGGCGGCCAGCAGTATTTTAAGAGTACGGCAAACCTAGTGTTTATCTGGGTTTGCCGTATTTTCATTACATACAAATCTTGCTTGTAAATGTTTGTAAAAATTTTCCGTTAGTCTAACAGCGATTTCATGGCGTTTATGGTTGCTTCGTCGGGATTGTTTTTCCGTATATAATGCCATGTTGTAGCTGTGTCTGCATGACCCAATAAAGAAGATATTTTCGTAATGCTAACTCCCTCATCATAGAGCAGTGTTGCCACTGTAAACCTTATCTGATGACTGGAGCGGTATTTGGATACCTAGAGCCTTGCAAATACGCTGTAATTCTTCATTAATGGTGTTAGGGATGAGTTGTTTGTTATCTCTCATAAAAAGATACTCACTATCGGGATATAAGCGGTGGGTCTTTTCCACAATGGCAAGAGCCTTATCCGTTAAAGGAATTTGCCGAAAGCCTGTTGACTGATTTCCCTTGCTGGCATTGATATTTCCAAACGAAAGCATGGTCCACACGCTCTCAGACACTCTTTAGCCAGTAACCTCTTAATGAACAATACACCTATGCATGTCATAAAGGATGTTTTGGGTCATACCAATCTTAACACGACACGTGTGTATCTAAATATTGATTTCAATACTTTGCAAAATTTTGCATTGGAGGTTCCCTATGAAAACAATAACTGACATTAATTTTCCAGAAGAATTCAAAACTCAAGCTGAAGAATATATATCATATAAACGTTCTCTCGGATTTAAGTTTCCGATGGATGATCAGCGAAAGCTGTTATACATGGTTATCATTCTTTTCTACTTGCAATAATATTTGAAAATGGACTATAATTATTTTAGTTATAAGAGGGTAGGGTTTCCGAAAAAACGCTATTATTGTGTAAGAAGGTTAAGGAGAGATAGATTTAATGACTGTACTGGTACATAATTTGGAAGAGAAAATAGTTATTTTTTTTAAAACCTATGGCAAGTACATATTGAGTGGATTTGGGATAGGAGTTTTGACTTATTTTATGATGATGTCGCTCAATTTAGTTAATGATTTGGATGGTATATGGCATCTTTCAAATTTTATTGCGGGTGATTGGGAAATATCATTAGGCAGAGGTTTACAACGATATGCCGACAGGGCACGATTTGGAATTGTGTCAGACTCGTTTAATTCAATGATAACAATATTATTAATTACTATAGCAAATGTACTCATATTGATGAGATTCAATTTTGAAGGCATTGTCTATAGGA
This sequence comes from uncultured Lachnospiraceae bacterium, assembly GCA_945621435.1. GTDB lineage: Bacteria > Bacillota > Clostridia > Lachnospirales > Lachnospiraceae > Acetatifactor. Next base: position 52,074 of record CALZBR010000001.1, on the reverse strand, counting down.
CACTATTTCTCACAATATGTGTGGCGAATCCCGTAATTTGTAATGCTTTGTCTTATAGTTATATGTCTGTTAATTTTGGGTTGGCGTATTTCTTTAGTGTTGTGGCTTTTATTAGCATAAAAGAAAAAATAGTAAATCGGAAGAAGGCGATAGCAGGGATAGTTAGCGGAGCTTTCTTTTTGGCAATTTCAATGGCTTTTTATCAAGCATACCTGTGTTTAACATGTGTACTTATGATTATGTACATGATAAAGATGCTGCTTGAAAAACAGAATACAAAAAAAGTGTTCCGATATGTTGGTTTGTGCGCTGGTGTGATTATTTTGGGTGGAACATTATATTTGCTTATTACAAAGGCGCTGTTGCACAGAGCAGATATACAGATGGCATCATATAAAGGAGCATCTAACAGTAATTTGTTGTCAATGGTAAAGTATCTGCCACAGTCTCTGAAACAATGCTATTTACAATTTGGAAATTACTTTTTTATTGGAAAAGCATCTTCAAATTTGGAATTTATAGATGTTGTTCTCATTGGATTGTTGGTGATTTATTTGTCAGCAGCTGTGATACAGTTTATTAAATTGTTTAAGCACAATATAATGAGTTCATTGTTGTTTGCAATAGCAGTTGTATTATTGCCAGTTGCAAGTTGTTCTATTCTGTTAATTGCAGTAGGAAATTCCATGACGGGATTGATGTCGATGGGAATAGTCATGTGTATTGTTATGCTGGGAATCATTGTACCTAAAGAAGGGAAAGTGGGTTTTTGGCTAAAGAGGATATACTTGTTTATTTTAGTAGCATTTGCATGGTTTCAGCTTTCAGCAGTAATCAATGACCAGTTAGGATTAAAGGAAGGAAAGACAGCAACAGTTACGTTAACTGAAAATATTATTTCTGAATTGTATGATGAGGGGTATCTTGATGAACAGCAGACGGTGGCTTTTGTAGGTCGTCCTGGAAATAATGATAGATTTGCTCAAAGTACCGCCTATCAGATGGCAAATGGATATGCCCAGTTTGGTTGTTGGAGCACTGATGCGAGAAATAATAGAGTTTCTTGGGAAGGGGTAATCTCAAATTTTCTCGGTGTAAATTTAAATTTGTGTGGAGATTCTGAGTACCAGAAAATTATCATGTTAGAACAAGTTGCAGATATGCCGGAGTTCCCTTCTGAAGGTTCTATTTGTATAATTGATGATATTGTGGTGGTTAAAGTTTCGGAACTATATTAGTGGTAAAATATTAGGGGTGATAGGTTTGTTTAAGAATGTTTGTAACTTGTTTGTAATGAAGTGAAGGAACCGCAGAAACCTCCTATTTATGCGTATTCTGCGAGCGGAGAAACATTCAAGTCCGGCTGCCTGGCAAAAGAAGAACTTGATGACATTCGGGTAAATGGACTAAAAGGTCAAAAGGATAACAGTCATAAAATGGGCAAAGAAGATGAATTGCGTAGCGAACAGAGGTTGAGATGAGAAAAAGAATTGGATATGGAATTGTTACGATGATTTTACTGGCGGTAGAAGTTTTCATTGCATTGTTTGTTCATGATTCCTTTATACGCCCATATGTTGGGGATGTGCTGGTAGTGATTGTAATCTATTCTTTCATAAGAATACTTATTCCGCAGCGCTGTAAACTGCTTCCGCTTTGGATATTTTTATTTGCAGCTGGGTGGGAGGTGCTACAATTATTTCATATGGTTGATTTGTTGGGACTTGGAGAAAGTCGATTCTTTCAAATCCTAATCGGGTCGGTATTCGATTGGAAGGATATTGTTTGTTATGCGGTAGGATGTTTATTGCTTGCAGTGTATGAAATGATATTGGCAGCCCCCATAGAGGAACGATTCAATCGAATATCGAATATTTCGTTTGTAATCTCCGTTGCAGCACTGGTCACAGGTGCGGCTTTTCACGGGTATAGAATGCATCCTGAAAATGAGACAAACTATCAGCTGGGAGTTACCATGGGAATCGTAATGATCAGTATCTTCGCGATAACGCTTGGTGTTGGAATTGTTTGCAGGATCCTAAGGAAGAAAGGTAGATGACCCCGATGAATATATGCCGGAAATTACAGAGATGTACGTTAGTCCAAAGTATAGAGCGAATAAAATACATTTGATTTTAATTTACATTTTTTTGTAAATATGCTATGCTTAATAAAAGTGAGACGAATTATTGACTTTCAATAAATTTTGTGGTATTTTGTCAGAATCGTTCATTTGAAATAATATGATACAAATACTTATTTCTACAAAAGATATCCGATATATAGTGTAGAAAGAAGAGATTTGTATGAGTGAGAATCAGCACAATTTAGAAGCAAAGGAGGATGGAGTTATGGCTATGGCAATTAATAAACCTGATGAGGCAACAATCATCAAAAAGGAAGCAATGTCTTTGTTCTTACAGCAACTTCGTTCTCAAAAAGCAACAAAGGATTATTGGGAAGAATGTGCAAAGGCTAGAAACGCTTTTTCGGCTTCTGAAATAGAGAAAATGAAAAAGATGTGTAGTGGTGAAGAGAAATGATGAAATATATCCTCTTAACAAAGGAAAAAGTGAGTCAGGATGTCTTAAATAGATTTGATTGTGGACATCCTGACTTTAATTATTTCCTGCAAAATGATGCAAATGAATGTGCTGCAAATGGTAAAGGTGTAACCTACATTTTGGTAGATGATGAAGAAGATAAAGATGGAAAGCAGATTACGGCGGTATTTGCCTTTTGCACATTGAAAGCGACATCATTGTATTATGAAAATCAGGAGAATACAGTATTCAATATATCGTGCGCAGAGATTAAATATTTCGCTATTGCCAAACAATTTCAGAAAGCCCAAACCGGTAAACAGGGTACAGAAAAATATTACAGCACATGTTTCTTTGAAATATTATTAGCTGATTTGTATCAGATGTCTACATCGGTAATTGGGTTTACAGGCATTTTTTTGCGAGCAAATGAAAATGGAGAAAAATTGTATAGAAGAAAAAAATTTATTGATGCAAAAGAATATATTATCCCATACGAAGAGGATGACGAGTTAGGAAAGTGCACTCCGATGTATTTATCAATTAACGACAATTTATATAGCATTTTTGGATGTGAAGATTAGTTGCATTAATCGCTTTTAAAGCGTTTATAAATCCTGATTAAACAAAATCTATAGTTTATTGACAGGTTTCAGCAGAATCAGATTATTAGACAAGGGTATGAATGTTTTAGTGTCATGGAGAAAAAACGATGAATGGGAAAACAGTTAGAGTAGGTGCTTGTTTGTATGTTGGTGACATTGATAAGATGGTGCGATTTTATAGAGATATTCTGGGATTCCATACTGATTGGGATGGTGGTAATTTTGCGGAGTTTGAAACTGCAAGCGGAAGAACTACTCTATTTATGTATCGTCGGGAGGAGTTTGTTAAAGCCATTGGACAGGCGTATGAACCGCCAAAGGGAATCAATCAAACCTTTGAAATTGCGTTGTGGCTGCCTAAGTATGCGGATGTCGATGCAGAGTATGAGCGTCTTTCCAAACTGGATGTTACATTTCCCTGTGGTGCACCAATCACCTTCGATTTTGGCATTCGTAATTTCTATGTGGCAGATCCCGAGGGAAACCTTTTGGAAATAGGAAGCATGAATGAAGAGTAAAGGGTTGCTAAACTGAGCGCCAAATGATACTATTTATTTGCTTAAAGTGGGCAAAGCGGCTTACAGGCATTTGGCACTATGACATCAAAAGAAGAATGAAGGATGATTCGGATATGAGCGGCTATATTATGGACCTTAGGAGAATAGTTGGGCACCGTACTCTGATGCAATGTGCAGCCAGCATTATTGTGGAAAATGAAAAAGGGCAGATTCTGCTTGGAAAAAGAACGGATAATCACATGTGGTCTTATTCCGGTGGTTCCGTTGAGATTGACGAAAAGGTGGAAGCTGCTGCAAAGAGAGAGCTGTTGGAAGAAATGGGGCTGGTGGCGGATTCCATAGAGTTTTTCATGGTGAATTCCGGGCCGGAGGTTCATTATATTTATCCCAACGGAGACGAAGTGTCAAACATTGAAATCATCTATATCTGTAATCAATATCATGGAGAAATAAAAGCCCAGAAGGAAGAGATGGAGCAGCTTAGGTTCTTTGATCCGGCAGAGATTGATTTGGAGATGATTTCGCCGCCGATTCGACCTGTAATTCAAAAATATATTGAGGAAAAAAATGAACATCTATTTTGCAAGACATGGGGAAACAGATTGGAATATAGCGAAAAGAATCCAGGGGACGACAGATATACCGCTGAATGAGAACGGAATCAGGCAGGCTGAGCTTTTATGTGATAATCTTGAGAAGGAGAAGGTGCATCTCGGACGGATTTACAGCAGCTATCAAAAAAGAGCCTTAACGACAGCGGAAATCGTCGGTGCAAGATATCATGTGCCGGTAAAGGTGATGGAAGGTCTGGAGGAGATGAATCTGGGCTTGTTTGAGGGCCATACCTGGGATGAGGTTGATACGCTTTTTTCAGAGGAATTCAAGACGTGGGAGTCGGATAAAAGGTACAATAGAGCGCCGGGGGGAGAGTCCTATCAGGACTTATTGAAAAGAGTGTCCGGGGCACTGGTAAGTATTATGGAAGAGGGGAAAGAGGACACAGATAGGAATAGTGATATTTTGATTCTGACGCACGGAGCGGTGATTATGTCGTTGCTGACCGTGAAGATGGGACTGGATTTTAAGACCTCCTATAGGTACATAAATGTTGAAAATGCAAAGCCGTTTTGCTTTGATGAGAAGGAATTGAAAGAGATTGTTATTCTGATTGATGATAAGAGGATAGAGCAGTGCTGATCAGTATTACCTATATTTTATTCTTTGGACTCTTTCTGGGCTTTCTATGTAAGAAATCAGGGCTGCCCGGTCTGCTTGGCATGTTGCTTGCGGGAATTCTCATAGGACCTTCTGTGCTGAATCTCATCGACTCAAGTGTGTTGAATATTTCGGCGGAAATAAGAAAAATAGCGCTGATCATTATATTTCTCAGAGCGGGATTAAAATTGTCCGCAGATGACCTGAAAAAGGTGGGAAGACCGGCGATTCTGATGTGCTTTCTGCCGGCGACTTTTGAAGTCCTGGGAATGTTGTTGCTTGCACCGCCATTGCTGGGAATAACGGTGCTGGATGCGGCAATTCTTGGAGCGGTTGTGGGAGCGGTATCTCCGGCTGTAGTGGTGCCGGGGATGATAAAGCTTATCGATGAGGGGTATGGAACGAAGAAAAAAATTCCGCAAATGATTCTGGCGGGAGCTTCCGTAGATGATGTTTTTGTGATTGTGCTGTTTACGACATTTACAGGTCTGGCGCGCGGCAACTCCGTGGAGGTTATGAGCTTTGTGAACATACCGCTGTCAATTGCCCTGGGGGCTGTGGCCGGGCTTTGCATAGGAACGGTACTGGTATTTTATTTTGATAAAGTAAAGGTTCGGGACAGCGTCAAGGTATTGGTGGTGCTTGGAACGTCCTTTGCACTGGCCTTTATCGAGGACAAATGGGGGTATGTGATTCCCTTCGCTTCCCTGATTGCAGTTATGACCTTAGGGCTGATGATGAAGAGGAAAAAGCAGGATTTGGCAGCGTGTTTAGCCTCTCAATTCGATAAGCTGTGGATTCCCGCAGAAGTATTTTTGTTTGTATTGGTAGGCGCTTCTGTTGCAATTGAAAGCTTAAAAACAACAGGTCTGAGCGCAGTCCTGCTCCTTTTGGGGGTTTTGATATTCAGGATGCTTGGTGTCCTGGTCTGTTTGCTGGGAACACCTTTGAATCAAAAGGAAAGGGCGTTCTGTATGGCAGCCTATACACCAAAGGCGACTGTTCAGGCTGCAATCAGCGGGCTTCCTCTGGCAATGGGGCTTGCCTGTGGTGAGACTGTTCTCACCGTTTCTGTGGTGGCTATTATATTGACAGCACCGCTGGGAGCTTTGGCCATTGAATTCTTGCATAAAAGGTGTTTGGAGCGTTCTGAAACACAGTAAAAGCTGTTTTTTCTTTTGGAGGTATGTATGCGCAGAAACAGATGGAAGATGATAGCCGGAATGCTGGCAGTAATATTGATGGCGGGGTGTGGAGAAAAGCCGGAAACCGCTCTGAAGGAAACTATGGTTGCGGATGTAAGTGAAACCGGGGATTCTGAGAACGGAGGTTTTCAGACCACAGGAACAGAGGAGACAGGAGTTCATCCCGGAACAGGAAGCAGTGCTCCCGACGGGAATGGCGGCAGCAGACCTTCAGAACCCATAGAGCTGACGCCCGAAGAAACAGATAATGATATACTTGCACTTCAAGCTGCAGAGAAGAAATTGTTTGAGGGCAAGGGACTGGAGGAGATTGAGGTAGCCACTGTTGAGGAGTTCGTGGCGCTGGTGGACAACGGAAGTATCAACAACAAACGTATTGTATTGACCGGGGAGAGCTACGATTTTACCGAAGGGGACGGAATCAATCTCAAAAATGTGTCGAATGTTGAAATCATCGGGTCCGGAAGTACCAGAATTACGGCAGACACAGGTTATGACATGGTGCTTACAATCTATGACAGTGAAAACATTCTTTTTTATGGCGTTACGATGACACATAACAGAGATGACAATAACAAAAGTATGGAATGCGGTCTGGTCTTAACTTACAATATGTCAGAGCTTTGGTTTGTCAATTGCGAGCTGACCGGGGGATATCTGGCGTATAGCCTGGGTGATACAACACTTACCTGTATTAATACGGGATTGACTGATTGTATCTGGCAGGCTGTGGTTAGCATGGACAGCACACTGAATTTTCAGAACTGTATTATGGATGGAAACGGATTTAACAATGAATTCATGAATCCGCTCGTCAATGCTGCCGGTTCGACAGTCAATATTTCCAATACGATGATTTCCAATAACACGGCACCTTCTGTCTGTCCGGACAGTAATTGTGTATGGAATGAAAATAATGTTACATATCAGGGCAATTCCTGGCAGGAGTAATAGGGCTGCGGCAAACAATAAGCAGGTATTTATAAAAAAGAAGTTGACAGATAATGGAAATGCGTATATAGTACACTTTGTAACAGAAAATCTGATTCGTTTGGAAAGGAGGCAATATCATGATTAAGTTAAGAATTATGGACTTGAAGAATTGTATAGGTTATGAGTGTTTTGTCTCCCGGTATATGTGTGCATAAGGATTTCGGAGAATTGTCTTTGATAAAAGTCAATTGAAAGAGGTTAACGATGAATGGCATGACATACATTGGTATGGCATGTCATTTTTTGCGTGATGAGATCTGTGACACAGCTTTTTCGGAAGCGAAGATGGCGGGAGAAGGAATGGGAGTGGATGTATGAAGTTACCGAGTGGATTGGTTAAGTGCCTTGAGCGGCAGGGAGTGGAAGAGAAAGGGATTATCTTTGCTGCAATGGGTGATCTGGATGAGGAATTCCGGTTTGCGGATACCGTGGTTGCCCTCACAAATAAAAAGTTAATCATTGCAAAATATCCGTACAGGGAAAAAAAGGAAATACACTTAGGCGGTTACAATAGCTGGTCGTTGGAAGAAAAAGAAACAGGGGAGCCGGCGGTATTGTTGTATGACCTGGAAAGGGTGGAGCAGCTGGAGGTTCTCCGTCAGGTCAGCACCGGCGTGCTGATGGGAAAGATTGACGGCACGGAAAGGTATCTGTGTCAGTTTTCCAACACAAAAATGGAAGCTTTCATGCGGCTGAACCGGCTGCTGGAGAAGATTAAGAAAAAAGAGGAAATCACCGGGGAAGACCTGGATGTCAAGCGGGGGAAGGAATGCTGTCCGAAGTGCGGCATGATTTATCCGGATCAGGAGAGAAAGGTCTGCCCCAAGTGTATGGATAAAAAGTCCATTCTGCTGAGGGTTGTGGGATACTTCAAACCATATAAACTGAAGCTTTTCGTAATGGTGTGCTGCTACATTGCCACGGCCGGTCTGAATCTGGTGTGGCCATATCTGAGCGGTACAGTGCTTTATGACAAGGTTCTGGCCGGGAATGAAGAGTTTCTTGCCATGCTGCATCTGCCCGCCGGGCGTTTTGCCGTAGCTTTGGCTGCGCTGGTGGTCGTTATGGTGCTGACAAAGATTCTGATGCAGGCGGTTGGAATTCTACAGGGAGTTCTGACGGCGCAAATCGCTTCGGAAGTGATTGCCAAGCTGAAGAGTCAGGTGTTTGAGTCCATGGGAAGGCTGTCCATCAGCTTTTTCACCAAGAGACAGACCGGAGGATTGATGACCAGAGTGTCGGATGATGCGGATGAGGTCTCCAGCTTCTTCATTGATGGCATACCCTACTTCTTTATCAACGTGGGAACCATTCTGGCGACCTGTACCATAATGTTTTTGCTGAATCCCCTGCTGGCTCTGGGGTCTGTGGTGCTGATGCCGATTCTTTTTTTTATCAGCTATCGGATGTTGCCGCGATTGTGGCATTACTTCGGAAAGCGCCACCGGGCAAACAGAAAACTCAACGGACAGATGAACGAGAACTTTACCGGAGCAAGGGTGGTAAAAGCCTTCGGTCAGGAAGAACAGGAAATGACACGTTTTACCAGGAATAATACCAGAGTGCGGGATGCGGAGCTGGATGTGGCAAGGTTTGACTGTCAGTTTTCCACCTTGTATTATCTGGTGGAGGATCTGCTGACCTTTCTGGTATGGGCAGTCGGTTCTGCCCTGATTATCTGCGGTACGAACATGGAGCTGGGGCTTTTGATTACGTTTTCCGGATATGTGGGACAGTTGAAGTGGCCTCTGGAATTCATGTCCAGAATCTTCCGCTGGTACACCAATGCCATGAACTCGGCGCAGAGAATGTTTGAAATCATCGACGCCGTGCCGGAGGTGAAGGAAGTGCCGGAGCCTGTGAGACCTGAGAGACTCAAGGGAGACATTGAATTGAAGCATGTCACCTTTGGCTATGAACCCAATAAGCCTATTCTGAAGGATGTGAGCTTCCGGGTGAAGGCGGGAGAGGTGCTGGGTATCGTTGGCCGTTCCGGAGCCGGCAAGTCTACCTTGGTAAATCTCATCTCCAGACTTTATGATACCAACGAGGGGGAGGTGCTGGTAGACGGAGTCAATGTCAGACAGTATGGGTTCCGGGAGCTGCGGAAAAATGTGGCAATGGTATCTCAGGAGACCTATATTTTTGCCGGAACGGTTGCAGAGAATATTGCTTATGCAAGACCGGATGCCTCCCGAGAGGAAATTGTCCGGGCTGCCATTCAGGCAAGTGCCCATGACTTTATCTGTAAGATGCCGCAGGGCTATGATACCATTCTGGGACCTGCCAACCGTGCCCTGTCCGGAGGAGAGAAGCAGCGTATTTCCATAGCCAGGGCGATTCTGGCGGATCCCAAGATATTGATTCTGGACGAGGCGACCTCAGCGGTGGATACCGAGACGGAGCTTGCCATTCAGAAGTCCCTGGAACAGCTGGAAAAGGGCAGAACAGTGTTGTCCATTGCCCACCGTCTTTCCACGCTCCGCAACGCCACACATCTGATTGTGCTGGATGACGGACGTGTGACGGAAGCGGGAACCCATGCGGAGCTGATGGAAAAGAAGGGTACCTTCTACAAGCTGAGCCAGCTGCAGACCAAGGCACTGGCTATGCGTGGGGTGGAATAAGAGATAAGTAAGTGAAATCGGAGGTTAGATATGGAAGATAACAGAGAACAGGAAATGCCGGATTTGCTGGATCTGCAGGAGTTTGACGAAGAGGCGTTGAAGAAGGAATCGGAGGAAGTGCTGCAGATGCGCTTCCTGACCGGCGAAAATGCTTTGTTCAGTCGCACGGAGGGTGGCTTCCTTGCACTGAAAACAGGAGACCGGGAATATGAGCGAGTGGGGGTCTATCTGACCTTTCCCCTGACTCAGCCGGAAGAGTTTATTTCGATTCGTGAAGCGGATGAGAAGGCGAAAGAAATCGGAATTATCCGGGATTTGAAGGATTTGAAGAAGGAAGAACAGGAGATGATCCGTGAGCAGGTAAGGCTACGTTATTTCATGCCCGTGATCCGCAAGGTGCTTGACGTAAAGGATGAGTATGGTTATGCCTACTGGCATGTGGTGACGGATTACGGAAATTGTCGATTTACCACACATATGGGTGGTGATGCCGTTATCAGCTTAAGTGACGTCAGGTATCAGATTACGGATATTGACGGCAACAGATATGAGATTCCTGACCTGTACGCACTTTCCGTGCTTGAGAGGAAGAAGCTTGACCTGTTCATTTAGTTTTGAGAGGGAGACAAGAATATGAAACTTTTATATGCGTTGGATGAAGCCTGTAAAAAGGCGCTGGCGCTTCGGGAAGGGGAAGAAATCTGGTATTGTGTACCGGTAGATCTGGCCTTCGACAGTAAAAAAAAGACTGCTGAAAAGAATTACGCTTCCGCAACCTATGTGGTAGTCAGCCGGGAAAGGCTGATGGTCCTCGAGAACGGTGTAAAGACTGTGGAGTATGAGCTGAAGGACTGTGAGAAGATTAAATGTGAACATCAGGTATACAGTGGGATTCTGACGGTTATTTTAAAGAATGGCAGTCAGTCCTGCGCGGCGAGAATATCCATGCGGCATATTACCCGTGCGGCCTATGTCGCCCGGGGAGCCCAGGCGATTATCAATGCAATGAATGCCGGAAGAGTTCCGGGGGAAACAGACAGAGTTGTCAGCACAGAGTATGAAAAATATTGTAACAAATGCGGAAGAGCGCTTCCGGGAACCAGCAAATGTCCCTATTGTGACGGTAAGGCCGATATTCTGAAGAAATTCATGGCTCTCAGCGGAGAATTTGTGGGAAAGCTGCTGTTAATCTCCCTGCTGATGGTGGTGGCGTCTGCCATAGACCTGGTATCACCGATGGTGCAAAAGGAATTCATTGACAGCAGTCTTGCAACGGGCAAGGGGACGGTAACACAGCTCTGGACTTTTATCGGTATCAGCTTTGCACTGCTGGTGGCAAGAATCTCCATTGGCATGTGGAGATATTGGAACTGCGTGAAGCTGGGTGCCTCTATCAGTCTGAGTCTGAGAAAAAAGCTGTATTATAAGATTCAGACCCTGTCTCTGTCCTTTATCAACAACCGGAGACCCGGAGAACTGATGAACAGAGTTTCCAGGGATACCAGACAGATCAGACAATTCATGGAGGAGGTCTTCGGCGATATGTTTGCCTGTCTGCTGACCATGATCGTCTCCCTTGTGATGATGTTTATCATCAGCTGGAAAATGACGTTGCTGTCTCTGGTGTTTATTCTGGTGGTGATCGTGATTACCAGAATGTTCTGGCACCGCATTCATTCCATTTTCCACAGACAGTGGCTGAAGTTCGATGATATGAACAGCAATCTTCAGGATATCATTGCCGGCATGCGTATTGTGAAGTCCTTCGGGCAGGAGGAGAGGGAGAGTGCGAAGTTCACAAAGAAAACAAAGGAATTTGCCGCCATTCAGAGAAAGAATGAGACCTTCTGGGCTGTGTTTTTTCCCATCCTGACCTTCCTCATGGGTGTGGGAACCTACATTGCGGTTTATTTTGGAGGTATTGATGTGCTGGAGGGAAGAATGACCGTAGGTCAGCTGGTACAGTTTGTGACCTACAGCGGCTATCTGTACGGTCCCTTGAGCTGGATGACCCACCTGCCAAGGGCGGTAATGGAGATGATCACCAGCCTGAACCGTATCTACGATGTGCTGGATGAGGAACCGAAGATGGCGGATCGCAAGGACAGCAAGGCCTTTCCCATTGAAGGTAATTTTGAGTTCAGGGATGTTTCCTTCGGCTATCAGACCTATGAACCGGTGCTGGAGAACATCAATTTCTCCGTGAAGGCAGGGGAAATGATCGGTCTTGTGGGGGCTTCCGGTACCGGTAAATCCACATTGATTAATCTGATTATGAGACTTTATGATGTGGACCAGGGAAGTATTACCCTGGACGGCTGTGACCTCAGGGACATTCAGACCGAGAGTCTTCATTCCCAGATTGGCGTGGTGCTGCAGGAGACCTTCCTTTTTTCCGGCAGTATACTTGCCAACATCCGTTTTGCAAAACAGGATGCCACCCTGGAGGAGGTAATACAGGCAGCCAAGGCGGCAAATGCTCATGATTTTATCTGCAAGACTCCCGACGGATACAATACTTATGTAGGAGAGCACGGTTATAATCTCTCCGGCGGGGAGCGCCAGAGAATCGCCATTGCCAGAGCAATTCTGAATAATCCGAGAATCCTCATTCTGGATGAGGCGACCTCCGCCCTGGATACGGAGAGTGAATTCCTGATACAGCAGGCGCTGGATCGTCTGGTAAAGGGCAGGACTACCTTTGCCATTGCCCACAGATTGTCCACTCTTCGGGGAGCTGACAGACTGGTGGTCATTGACCGCCATGGTGTGGCGGAAATCGGAACCCACAACGAATTGCTGGAGAAAAAGGGAATTTACTACGGTCTGGTGAATGCGCAGCTGAAGATGAGCGAAGTGCAAGAGGTGAATGGATAAATAAGGGTGTCACGACAGAACCGGAAAAGAGAAGAGTACAAAGAACATACAAAGGAAAAAAGCAGAAATTATTCTTGCTTTTTTTCTTTGTAGTGATAAAATTAAGATAACATAAAATATGGAAGCATAGCTCAGCCGGGATGAGCGTTCGCCTCACACGCGAAAGGTCAGGAGTTCGAGCCTCCTTGCTTCCATTTTTATTCTGTGAACCGCAGGGAGAGGAGTGCCATGAGTATCAATATACAGCAGAAATCGGATATTTCTTATTTGTTTTCCGGCATGGGAGCCGGAAACAGCAATGTTTCCATGGGCAATTTCCTCAGTGATTATGCCAGCATCAAGAACGGAAGCTATGGTAAGCTCATGAAGGCTTACTACAGTGAGAGCGCAAACGGAGCCCTGAAGTCCATTGTTAAGAATTCCGACAAGAACAAAAACAATCTTAAAGGCGTGAATTCTGAAGAGAATCAGACCTATGCCACGGTGGAGAAGGATGCGGATACCCTGAAGAACGCAGCTGACGGACTGCTGGGTAAGTCTTTGTTTGCCATGAAGAATGTGACAGTGAAGGACGAGAACGGCGAGGAGACCACCTCCATGGATTATGACAGAGAGGCCATTTATCAGGCGGTGAAGGGCTTTGTGAACAGCTATAACGCTCTGATGACGTCTGCGGATGACACTGGGGATACCACGGTACAGCGCCGTGTGGAGAATCTTGCCAACAAGACCTTTACCATGAACAAATCATTAAAAGCGGTGGGAATCACTTTCCAGGAGGATGGGAAGCTTTCCCTGGATCAGAGCACATTTATGAAGGCGGATATGAGCCGCGTGAAGAGTCTGTTCAACGATAACGGTTCCTATGGATATCAGGTATCGGCGCAGGCTTCCCTCATCAGTTATGCGGCGGACAGTGCGATGACGAAGGGCAGCGCATATGGTATGGGTGGCAGCCAGGGCGTGAATTTCAATACCGGTAATCTGTTTAACGGATATTTTTAAAATAGTTTAGAAAATTAAAAAAATTCTATTGACATTTGAAAGGTTATAGTGTAAGATACAGTTTGTTCGCAGGAATGGCGGAATTGGCAGACGCGCACGGTTCAGGTCCGTGTGGTAGCAATACCATGAGAGTTCAAGTCTCTTTTCCTGCATCTATCAGGGAGTGTTAAGTAACATACTTAGCACTCCCTTTTGTGACACCGGAATTGTGGAAACGATAACGGAGGCATGAGATTTGGAAAAAAAGAATTTATCGGACAAGTTTAAGCGTAAAGACTGGTATCAGCTTGATTTGTCTGCCATTGTTTATCCCACCCTGCAGAGACGGGACTTTTCTTCGGTATATCGGTTGTCCGTGGTTCTGAAGGAGGAGATACAGCCGGAGGTGTTGCAGAAAGCACTGGATAGGACATTGCCCAGATTCCCCACGTACAAGGTGGCAATGCGTAAGGGACTGTTCTGGCGGTATCTTGAGCCCAATAACCGCCCGGGTCCCTTTGTACAGAGGGATGTGAAGAATCCCTGCCAACCCATGTATTTCAAAGCAAATAACCGGTATTTAATCAGAGTTTATTATTTTCGCAATCGAATCGCGTTGGAAGCACACCACAGTCTTGGGGACGGAACAGGAGGTATGTATCTTCTGTTGACCATGACTGCGGTTTATTTGCGTTTGCTGGGACATACGGAGATCGAAAACAGCGGCTTTGTCATGGACATTGAGGAGGAGCCTGCGGAGGGAGAGCTGGAGGATGCCTACAAGAGGTACGCCAATGCCAAGGTGCGTCCACCCAGACTGCAGGAAAAGGCATATCGCGTTCGTGGCACAGCTGAGCCTTTTTATACCTTAAATATCATTGACGGTATCATGTCGGTAAAGGAAGTCATGCAGGTGGCAAAGGGATATGGTGCTACAGTGACGGAATATCTTAATGCTGTGTTGTTATATGCTCTGCTGGAGAAGCAAAAGGACGAGAGGGAGAGAAAGCTGCGGCCGGTGAAAATCGCCATGCCGGTGAATCTGCGGCGATTTTTTCCATCAATTACCTTGAGAAACTTTATCACCATGATATATCCGGGGGTTGATCCGAGGCTTGGGGAATATACCTTTGGAGAGATTGTGACCCAGGTTCACAACTATATGAGATATTACATCAATGAGAAGCAGCTCAGGGGAGATATCACGACCAACGCAGCTACCCAGAGTAACCCGGTCATCAGGGTGGTTCCGTTGTTCATCAAGGATTTTGTGGTAAAAACCTTCTATTCCAGAGTACAGGACAGGAATTCCTCCGCCGGTCTGACGAATATGGGTGCCTTGCAGGTGCCGGAGAGTATGAAAAAATATATAGACAGGGCTGACATCTATATGGGACAGCCTTTTTCCAGACGAACCAATTGTGCGATCATCAGCTTCGAGGATACCATGACGGTGAATTTTGCCAGCAGTATCGTGGAGGCGGATGTGGAGAGATACTTTTTCCGCAAACTGGTCAGAGATGGGATACATGTGAAGATTGAGAGCAATCGGGGAGAGGAGGAGTAAAGATGTCATATTGTGTAAACTGTGGAGTGGAATTGGATGCCTCTGCCGGGTCATGCCCGTTGTGTAATACTCCGGTAATCAATCCTGCGGAGCTGGAAAAAATGATGAAAGCCAACAGTCCTTTTCCCGGGAGAAAAGGAGAAGTGGAAAGGGTAAAGAGAAAGGATTTGGGGGTTTTATTCTCGGTGGTGATGCTCTCCATTGCCTTAACCTGCGGCATTCTGAATCTCCTGGTTTTCAATGGTGCCCCCTGGTCCCTTGCTGTCATAGGTGTCTGCGCGGTGCTTTGGGTATTGATGATTCCTGCTGTGATTTTTACGAGACAGTCCGTATATCTTTATACGTTTCTGGATGGAACGGTTATTGCGGCATATCTATATCTGCTTACCTTCTTGACATCCGGTGATGCCTGGTTTTTGGGACTGGGATTGCCGATTATGGTGTTGCTTGTGGTAGTATTGGAGCTTTTTATATTATGTGTGCGCAGGCTTCCCAGGTCCTTTTTGACGGTGTCACTTTATCTGTGCACTGCTGCGGGGCTGCTTTGCATGGGGCTGGAGATATTGATTGACAGGTATTGCGGCGGACATATTGCACTGAGCTGGTCAGCGGTAGTACTCACGGTATGCGCGGTTTTCAATGTTTCCATTATCACGTTGTTGTCCAAGAGACGATTGCGCAATGCGGTTCGCCGGCGGTTACATTTTTAATTGAGGAAGGATCATTTTATGACAGAAAAGCGTAATCGAAATCTTATGAGCTTAATCAGAAGAGCCCATGGTCTTGTGGAAAATCCGGATTTGGAAAAGCAGAGACAATCCCAGGATACGCTGGGATCCATCCTGAGCAACAGTAAGGATATCACTTATCGGGAGACAGAAATATCCGGTCTTTATGCAGAATGGGTCAGTGTCAACCGTGCACATTTGAAGAAATATGTGATTTTACACTGCCATGGAGGCGGTTATTCTACCGGCAGCAGTCTTTACGCCAGAACATTGACTTCGAAACTGGCTGCGGCCGCTTCCATGGATGTTCTGAGCTTTGATTACCGGTTGGCACCGGAGCATCCCTTTCCGGCGGCAACGGAGGATGTTATGAAAGTCTGGGATTACCTGATGCTGCAGGGCTATGGAGCAAAGGACATTATTGTGACCGGAGATTCCGCAGGTGGGAATCTGGCATTGGCTCTGACGCTCCGGCTAAAAGGAGAGGACCGGATTCTTCCCAGAGCGCTGGTATTGATGTCACCCTGGACAGACCTGACCTGTTCCGGCGAATCCTATCAGGACAAGGCAGAATTGGATCCCGTGCTGAACAAGGCATATATCGATCGAATGATTCAGTCATATGCGGCCAACCGGAATCTGAAGGATCCCTTCATTTCGCCGATATATGGTGATTTCAAGGACTTTCCTTCTGTCTACATTCAGGTGGGGGAAAATGAGATTCTGTACAGCGATTCCCTGATGCTGTATCAGGCGCTGAAAGAGGCGGGAGTGGCGGTAAAGATGGACGAATACCCGGGAATGTGGCATGTATTTCAGATGTCGCCGGTGAAGGCGTCAAAAGAGGCAGTGAATAAAATCGCGGATTATATTTACGATATATGCAGATAGATTCATGTATCGCGAAGCAGAGTCGACGATTCCGCCGGGTTCGGAATATAAATATTATGACAAATTTCAGAATAAAAAAAGGAATTTCATTTCCCGTGCAGTATATATAAAAGTGGAGAAGAGTTTTGCTTGTGGCATACAGAGCCGGAAAAGGAGCAAAAATGACGATCAGAGAAAGTCTTGAACAGAGGGAAAAAGATTATTTGAGTCCTTATGCAGCCTTGAGCATGGCGACTAAGGGAAGGGCGAAGCCTGAGGTGGAATGTGATATTCGTCCTGCCTTTCAACGTGACAGAGACAAAATTTTACACTGCAAGGCGTTTCGAAGGCTCAAGGATAAAACCCAGGTATTCTTATCTCCGGAAGGGGATCACTACCGTACCCGCCTGACACATACTCTGGAGGTGTCGCAGAATGCAAGAACCATCGCCAAGGCATTAAAGCTCAATGAGGATTTGGTGGAAGCAATCGCGCTGGGACATGATTTGGGACATACCCCCTTCGGACATGCGGGCGAGAGGGCATTGAACAGAATATGCCCCATTGGTTTTGAACACAGCCAGCAAAGTGTCCGTACGGTGGAAAGGCTGGAGCGAAGCGGGCAGGGTCTGAACCTGACTTATGAAGTCAGGGACGGTATCCTGAATCATCAGACCAGCGGAAAACCACATACCCTGGAGGGGAAGGTGGTAAGACTGTCGGACAAGATTTCTTATATTCATCATGACATGGATGATGCAGTTCGTGCGGGGATACTGAAGGAAAGTGATGTGCCTGAGGAGATACGCAGGGTCATCGGAAGCACTCCAAGCGAGAGACTGGATCATTTTGTGCATGATATTGTGACAAACAGTATGGGGAAAAATGACATCTGCATGTCTGCGCCGGTGGAAGAGGCGATGATGAAGATGCGCAGGTTTATGTTTGAAAATGTATATCAGAATCCCGTGGCAAAAAGTGAAGAGGGCAAGGCCGAGCAATTGATGGAAACCTTGTATCAGCATTTCATGAAAAACACGGACGAAATGCCGGAGGAGTATCTGGATCTCCTTTCCGAGGGGGAACCCAGAGAACAGGTGGTCTGTGATTATGTGGGAGCCATGACTGACAGATATGCAATTTCCATGTATGAGAATCTTTACATACCTAAATCCTGGATTCTCTAGAGATTCACGGATCGAATATGTAAAGCAGGTTTTCTGCGGAGGAACGGATGTATTATCCTGAGGAATTAGTAGAGGAAATCAGATCAAAAAACGATATAGTGGATGTGGTCTCGGGTTATGTGAGACTACAAAAAAAAGGCGGTAATTACTGGGCCTGTTGTCCCTTTCACAATGAGAACACCCCGTCTTTTTCCGTGTCGGGAGCAAAGCAGATGTATCATTGCTTTGGCTGCGGTGTCAGTGGTAATGTGTTTACCTTTGTCATGAAGTATGAGAATTTTTCGTTTCCTGAAGCAGTCAGATATCTTGCTGAGAGGGTGGGAGTGAATCTGCCGGAAGCAGAGTACACCGAAGAACAGAAGCAAAGAGCAAATCGAAGAGCAAGACTGATGGAGGTTAACAGAGAAGCTGCAAAGTTCTTTTACTATCAATTGAGATCTCCGCAAGGGGCAGTTGGAAACAAATACCTGGCAAAGAGAGAACTTTCTGAAGAAACCATGCAAAGGTTCGGACTTGGCTATGCCGGAAAAAACGGTACAGACCTGGTGCGGTATCTGCGGCAGAAAGGCTTTGAGGATGACATTATCAAGGGCGCCGGTCTGGCAAGCTATTCGGAGAAATACGGATTGGTCAGTCAATTCTGGAATCGTGTGATGTATCCGATTCAGGATATCAATGGCAGGGTAATCGGATTTGGCGGTCGTGTCATGGGAGAGGGAGAGCCGAAGTATCTGAACTCTCCGGAGACAGAGGTGTTTGATAAACGACGGAATCTGTACGGCTTGAATTTTGCCAGGACAGCCCGCAGCGGGAATATTATCCTCTGTGAAGGGTATATGGATGTTATCTCCATGCACCAGGCCGGGTTTACCCAAGCGGTGGCTTCCCTGGGTACAGCATTTACTCAGGAGCAGGCCAATCTGCTTAGAAAGTATACGGATACCGTTTTGCTTGCCTACGACAGTGACGGTGCCGGTGTAAAGGCGGCGCTGAGAGGTATCGGTATTCTGCGGGAGGCGGGGCTTACCGGTAAGGTGATCGATATGAGACCGCACAAGGACCCGGATGAATTCATGAAAGCCCTCGGGAAGGAGGCTTTTCAGGAGCGGATTAATCGGGCTGAGAACAGTTTTTATTTTGAAATCAGGATCTTGGAAGGACAGTTTGATATGAGTGATCCGGAGTCCAAGACCAGATTTCACCGGGAGATTGCGAAGAAACTGTGTCAATTTTCAGAGGCGGTTGAGCGGGAGAACTACTTGCAGGCGATAGCTGAGAAGTATTTTATCGGAGTTGAGAATCTCAGAAAACTGGTAATCTCCTATGCAGGTGAGACCGGAGGTGTCAAACCGATTGAGAGACCGAAATCCGGAATACATCAGAAGAATAATGCGGAAGAGAACGGTAAAAGAGCCCAGCGGCTTCTGCTCACCTGGATTACGGATGAACCGGAGGTTTATCCTAAGATAAAAAAGTATATCAATCCGGGTGATTTTACAGAAGAATTGTACCGGAAAGCCGCAGAAAAACTGTTCCGGGATTTGGATAATGGGATTTTCCGTCCGGCAGACATTATCAGTACCTTTGAGGAGGAAGAGGAGCAACGCGCAGTGGGAGAACTGTTTAATACGGGACTTTCCCAAAATGGTATGGAGAAGGACAGGGAACAGGCTTTTCACGATATTGTACTTGCTGTAAAAAAGAACAGTTATGAATATTTTTCGCAAAGACTGGGCAGTGATGTAAATGCACTGAATCAGGTGATAGAAGGGAAGAAAGCTCTGGAGGAGCTGGCCAGGACGCATATTTCACTGAGCGAAGGGTGAGAATACTCTTGTTCGGAAGATTATTTCCAAAAGGAAGGATGGAATCACTACAATGGATGAAAATTTACAGGCAAAGTTTGACGAAAAAATCAAAGAGCTTTTATCAGCAGCAAAAAAGAAGAAAAATGTGCTGGAATATCAGGAAATAGGTGAGTTTTTTGCGGACATGCCTTTGGAAGAGGAACAGTTCGAAAGAATTCTTGAGGTATTGGACCAGAACAATGTGGATGTTCTTCGTATCACTGACGAAGATGAATTGGACGACGAACCGATTATCCTGACCGAAGAGGATGAGGTGGATGTGGAGAACATTGACCTTTCTGTTCCTGATGGTATCAGTATTGAGGATCCCGTGCGTATGTACCTGAAGGAAATCGGAAAGGTACCTCTTTTGTCGGCAGAAGAAGAGATTGAGCTGGCAAAGAAGATGGAACTGGGCGATCAGGAGGCCAAGAAGCGTCTTGCTGAGGCAAATCTGCGACTGGTTGTCAGCATTGCAAAGAGATATGTGGGAAGGGGAATGCTGTTTCTGGATCTGATTCAGGAAGGTAATCTGGGTCTGATTAAGGCAGTGGAGAAGTTTGATTACCGCAAGGGATACAAGTTCTCTACTTATGCGACCTGGTGGATCCGTCAGGCAATCACAAGAGCAATTGCAGATCAGGCAAGAACCATTCGTATCCCTGTTCATATGGTGGAAACCATTAATAAGCTGATTCGTGTCAGCAGACAGCTTCTGCAGGAGCTGGGACGCGAGCCGTCTCCCGAAGAGATTGCGGAAGAGATGAATATGCCTGCAGACCGTGTAAGGGAGATATTGAAGATCAGCCAGGAACCTGTATCCATGGAGACACCTATCGGTGAAGAAGAGGACAGCCATCTTGGTGACTTTATCGAAGATGATAATGTGCCGGCACCTTCTGATGCTGCGGCATTTACCTTACTGAAGGAACAACTGGTAGAAGTCTTGGGTACTCTGACTGAGAGAGAGCAGAAAGTTTTACGTCTGAGATTTGGTCTGGACGATGGACGTGCACGTACCTTGGAAGAGGTGGGAAGAGAGTTCAATGTCACTCGTGAGCGTATTCGTCAGATTGAAGCAAAGGCTCTGAGAAAGCTGCGTCATCCCAGCCGTAGCAGAAAGCTGAAGGATTATCTGGACTGATGGCTGCAAGGGGAGTCGTTTTATCAAAGCGCTTGCAGATGCTGGCTGATATGGTTGAGGTTGGAGACCGGGTAGCAGATGTGGGCTGCGATCATGGGTTCCTGTCAATCTATTTGGTACAGAAGGGGATCAGTCCAAGAGTCATTGCAATGGATGTGCGCAAGGGACCTCTGGGAGCTGCGAAGGAACACATTACTTCCGGTGGACTTGAGGCTTACATAGATACCAGACTGTCCGATGGCGTGAAACAGTTGGAAAAAGGGGAAGCTGATACGGTGGTCTGTGCGGGGATGGGCGGTGCCTTGATCCAGCGTATTCTCCGGGAGGGGATGGAAAAGGTACGGAATATGACGCTGATTCTCCAGCCTCAATCAGAGTTAAAAGAATTCCGTAGCTTTTTACGCAGAGAAAACTTCCGTATTCTGGAGGAGAATGCGGTTTATGAGGACGGGAAATACTATTTTGCCATAAAGGCAGTGGTTTCGGAATACATTGACTCACAACAGAACAGGGGAAGATATCAGCAGGAAAATGAATGTCTGAATCAGGATTGTGATATCTTTGACGAGTATGGGGAAAAGCTTCTTGAACAAAGACATCCGATATTAAAACAATATTTGGAATTCAGAAGGAATGTTGTGGAACAACTGGTAATTAATCTGACAGAGCATGTCGGGGGACGTGGGTCGGATGAGACAAACGCAAGCCGGATGGAGGAGCGTTTGCGTCAGGTGAAGGACGAACTGAAGGGCATTGATGAAGCATTGAAATGGTATCGATGAACATGTGTTGGAGGAAAGGAAGGTAATTGGATGGTAAAAGTTATAATCCGGGGCGAACAGAGAGAGTATGAGAAAGGCACATCTTTTGAAACAATTGCAAAAGAGTTTCAGAAGGATTATGATACAGAGATTGCAGTCGCATTGGAAAACGGTAAGATCAGAGAGCTTTTTAAGAAAGTAACCAGAGAGTGCACGGTGGATTTTTTTACCTTAAAGGATGAGGTGGGACATAAAACCTATATCAGAACGGCGACTATGCTGTTTTTCAAGGCTGTCCATGATTTGTTTGGCAATGAGGCTGCCAGCCAAAGCTGTGTGGAATTCACAATCGGTCACGGGTATTATGTAAATACTCATGATACGGTGGCTTCCAATCGGGAAAATGCAGAAAAGATCAAGGCAAAGATGTTGGAAATCGTGGAGAAAAAAACACCCTTTATGAAGCGTTCGTATCCCCTGGATGAGGCTAAGGACTTATTTACCGCACAGGGAATGAAGGATAAGGAGAGATTGTTCAGTTATCGCATGAGTTCCGCAGTCAATGTCTATGAAATCGATGGCTATTATGATTATTATTATGGCTACATGCTTCCAAATGCGGGATATGTAAAGTGGTTTGATATCATTCCTTACGAGGATGGTTTTATGCTGCTTTTGCCGCGCAGACAGAATCCCACGGTGATTCCGGAATTCGAGGAGCGCAGAAAACTCTTTGAGACCATGGAAACATCGCAGGATTGGGGTACTAAAGCGGAAATAGAGACTGTCGGTGATCTGAATGATCAGATATGTAAAGGCTCGTTAAGTGAGCTGATATTGGTTCAGGAAGCGGAACAGGAGAGAAAAATCGGTGAGATTGCCAAGGAAATCGTTGCCCGCGGCAATGTCAGATTTGTCATGATAGCGGGACCTTCTTCTTCCGGTAAGACAAGTTTTTCACATAGACTTTCCATTCAACTCAGGACCCTGGGCAAGGTACCGCATCCCATTGCGCTGGACAATTATTTTTTGGACAGGGAGTTTACGCCAAGAGATGAAAACGGGGACTACAATTTTGAATGCCTGGAAGCACTGGATGTAAAAAAATTCAATGAGGACATGATCAGGCTGTTGAACGGCGAACGGGTTGAAATGCCTACCTTTAATTTCAAGATAGGAAAGAGGGAATATAAGGGAGACAGCATGCAGCTCGGTACCGATGATATTTTAGTGATTGAGGGAATTCATGGTCTGAACGATAAGATGTCCTACGCGCTTCCGCAGGAGAGCAAATTCAAGATCTATATCAGTGCCCTGACTACACTGAATGTTGACAAACATAATCGTATACCTACCACGGACGGAAGACTGCTCCGGCGCATGGTGAGAGACGCCAGAACCAGAGGCTCCAGTGCACAGAGGACCATTCAAATGTGGCCATCTGTCAGGAGAGGCGAAGAGGAGAATATCTTCCCATTCCAGGAGTGTGCGGACGCGATGTTCAACTCCGCTCAGATTTACGAGCTGGCGGTATTAAAGACTTATGCAGAACCTTTGTTGTTTCAGATCCCCAAAGGAGAACCGGAGTATTATGAAGCAAAGAGATTGCTGAAGTTCCTGGATTATTTTCTGAATGTTCCGGCAGAAAGTCTTCCCAATAATTCCATATGCAGGGAATTTGTAGGTGGAAGCTGTTTTAATGTATAAGGAACCAGATTATCTTAAGAGGTGCAAAATGTACAGTAGGAGAGAAATCCTATACAAGGTCGCAAATAGGGTCGTTATGATTGTTGGAAGTGTTATATTTGGTTGGCTGTTATGGTATGCTGCGAGATATACACACTATATGGTTCCGCTGGAGGTTGAGAAAAGCCTGGTGTTGCATGATTCAACCTGGATAAATATACTTGCTGTCATTTTGTTTTTTTCCCTTTTTTCTTTTTTGGTTTTCGTCGAGAAAAAGATTAGTAAACGAGTGCAAAATGTTATAGTTTGTGGAGTGATATTTATTGCCGTAGTCTGGACCTGGTTTGTGTGTCGCTGGTGGGTATGTGCCGTAGAACGAACACCGGAAGCGGATCAATTATATTTATCTGCGGCAGCTTCTTATTTTATTGACGGCGAATATTTTTTCTTAAACCCGCCAGGAGCATATCTGGCAGTTTATCCGTATCAGAAAGCTTTGACTTTTCTGTTAGAACTGTTATACAGAATATTTGGAACATTTAATTATTTTGCGGTACAAAAATTTCTGATTTTTTTTCCATGTGGAATTATTGTGGCAGGGTATTTGGTTTTGCGTGAGATAACAGACAGTATGGCATCGGCGGTCAGTTATTCACTTCTGATGATGGCTTGTTTTCCCCTGTTTTTTTACACACCTTGGATCTATGGGGATGTTCCCAGTATATTTTTTATGTTGCTCACGACATGGTCATTGCTGAGATGCGTAAAAACGGGACATTACAGATGGATTGTATGCGTAGTGTCCTTTTCTACTTTAGGACTCATGGTAAGGAAGAATTGTTCCATTTATATTGCAGCCTTGTGCATCGTGGCTGTGGTTTGCTTTATCTGTAAAAAAGAAAAGAAAATTCTCATAGCTGCCATTCTTTCGATACTAATTCCATGGCTTGTGTATGCCGGGATATACAAGATGTATGAGGTTCGCTCAGGCTTTGAACAGAGTAAGGGTCTGCCGACCATTACATGGTTTGATATGGGCATGCATGACCATGACGGTAATTATGGCTGGGAAGACACCTCTGCGTTCAACATGTATGTTGAAAATGGGTTTGATGAGAAAAAGACAGAGGAAGCAGCACGGGAACACATACGGGAGCATTTGAAGAATTTTAGCAAGAATCCTTCTTATACCGCGACCTTTTTTAGAGAAAAAATCCTTTCACAATGGGATGTGCCAACCTATCAGAGTTTGTTTTTTACGGCAAATTACAGACCGGATAATCGGCCCAAGGAGGGTTCATTAGCCCTGAAGGTTTCTACAGAATACTATTTTAAGGTACTTGAGATTTGTGATGTGCTGCAGGTCATTATCTTTTGTGGAATGCTCTTGTATTTTTTGGCAGCAGTCAGGGGAGACGGTAATCTTGTGCAGCATATACCGGCAATCAACGCTATCGGTGTCTTTCTGTTCAGTATTATCTGGGAAGCAAAATCAAGATACATATTTCCGTGTTATGTCACAATGTTTCCATTGGCGATTGTGGGATACAGAGAATTCTATCTCATTGTATCCGGAAAGTTGGTGCTTATGCACAACAAAAGGAAAGCGGATAAAAGTAAAAGAGAAGAAGAGTTAATGAGAGACTTGTCATCTGCACAAAATTAGTTTACAATGTCGTATGTAAGTAAGACAGACGATCGCCGCCGGTCTGTACCGGGGGAGGAAAGTCCGGGCTTCACAGGGCAGGATGCCGGATAACGTCCGGTGGAGGTGACTCCAAGGCCAGTGCAACAGAAATATACCGCCGTGAATCATTAAGTTCACGGTAAGGGTGGAAAGGCAGCTTAAGAGACTACCGTCCGGCCGGTAACGGTCGGAGCCATGTAAACCCCATCCGAAGCAAGACCAAAAAGAAAGCCATAGGCTTGCCCGGCCTGCTTTCAGGTAGGTCGCTTGAGACGACTGGCAACAGTCGTACTAGATAGATGATCGTCCCGGAATCCGAAGGATTCTATTGACATAACCCGGCTTATCGTTTTGCTTACATCAAATAATATCCCGTAAACAGTCTTTTGACTGATTCGCGGGATTTTTTTTGTGAATGTAAGGCAAGGTATATCAGATTATTAAAGTTTAATAAAGATTCCTAAGGGATTGCTTGACAACTTGTTCGGAATGGGAGAAAATAAAGGATGGTTTGGATAGATAGAGTCTATCTGTAAATATTTAATGAAAGGACAGAACAAAATGACAAAAATAGATGTTTTTTCAGGTTTTCTGGGAGCCGGTAAGACTACTTTGATAAAGAAGCTTTTAAAGGAAGCACTGGAAGGAAGCAAGACCGTACTGATTGAGAATGAATTTGGTGAAATCGGTATCGACGGCGGTTTTCTGAAAGAAGCGGGAATTGAGATAAAGGAGATGAATTCCGGATGTATTTGTTGTTCCCTGGTGGGAGATTTTGGAACGTCCCTTAAGGAGGTAATTGAGACCTACGCCCCCGAGCGTATTCTGATTGAGCCATCGGGAGTCGGTAAGCTTTCGGATGTGCTGAAGGCTGTAGAGGATGTGGCTGCGGATTTGAATGTTCAGGTCAACAGCGCAGTTGCTGTGGTGGATGCTTCCAAGGCAAAAGTATATATTAAGAATTTTGGTGAGTTTTTCATCAATCAGATTGAGTTTGCAGGAACCGTCATTCTCAGCAGAACAGATAAGGTGAATGCCGAAAAGTTGGAAGAATGTGTGAGATTAATCAGAGAGCACAATGCAAAGGCAACCATTATTACGACACCTTTGGACCAGCTCGAGGGTAAAGTGATTCTTGAGACCATAGAAGGTGCAGATACGCTTGATGAGATGATGCATGAAATGATGGAACAGTTGCATACAGAGGACGAGCATGCCCACGAACATGAGCATCATCACCACCACGACGAGGATGAAGAGGAGGATCACCATCATCACGATCATGAATGCGGGTGCGGTCATCACCATCATCATCACCATGCAGATGAAGTGTTTACCAGCTGGGGTAAGGAGACGCCTGCCAAATATACCGCAGAGAAGATTGAAACTATCTTAAATGCCCTTGACAGCGGTGAATATGGCAATATCCTTCGCTCCAAGGGTATGGTCGCAGGTGAAGACGGGACATGGATTTACTTTGATTATGTACCGGAAGAGCATGATATCAGAACAGGTAAACCTGAGGTTACCGGTAAATTCTGTGTTATCGGGGCTGAACTGAAAGAGGACAAGCTGAATGAACTTTTTAGATAGAAGAGGGAAAAAAGTAGTTCCGGTCTATATGATTAACGGATTTCTGGATAGCGGTAAGACCGGATTTATCAGTTTTACTTTGGCACAGCCTTACTTCCAGATCAAGGGAAACACTCTGATTCTTTTGTGTGAAGAGGGGGAGAATGAGTATCCTGAGGAGCTGCTGAAGAAGAGTCGAAGTGTTGTCGAAATAATTGAAGAGGAAGAAGATTTTACCGCCGACAAGTTGGCTGAATTGGAGAAGAAGCATAAGCCTGACAGGATTATTATCGAGTTCAACGGTATGTGGAACAGCAAGGATATCAGTCTGCCCTCCAATTGGAAGGTTGAACAGCAGATTACTACGATTGACGGTTCTACATTTCCCGTGTACTACAACAATATGCGGTCTATGGTTGCGGATATGATTCGCAAATCTGAGATGATTATTTTCAATCGTTGTGATACCGTCAGGGATCAGTTGAATGTATACAAGAGAAATATCAAGGCTGTGAATGCGCAGACCGATGTTATATTCGAGGATGCCAATGGTGAAATTGATGAGATATTTGAAGAAGACCTGCCATATGACCTGAATCAGGAGATCATAGTGCTGGATAATCAAGGATATGGAATCTGGTATTTGGATTCCATGGATCATCTGGAGCGCTACATTGGAAAGAAGATTCAGTTTGTGGCCATGGTTCTGAAGCCGGAGAAGTTCCCTAAGGGGTATTTTGTGCCAGGACGTATGGCTATGACCTGTTGTGCAGATGATATGGCATTTATTGGTTATGCCTGTGAATATGCCGGTGCAGCTTCTCTGAAGCAGAAGGAATGGATCAAGATAACTGCGGCTGTCACTAAGGGATATTTTGAAGATTATAAGGGAGAGGGACCTATCCTCCAGGCCTTGAGTGTAGAAAAAACAAAAGCGCCAAAGGATGAGGTAATCAGCTTCTCGTAATGACGCAGGATAATTTTAAAGAAATACAGAATTTGATAAACAGATATCATGATCTGGCAGAGCGTTCTTATTCTCAGGGGATATACACTTTTATAGGTTTTTTGGGATTGAGTGAGCAGGATGTGTTTTGGCGGGAAGAACAGAGGCTTAAATATGCCGGGTACTCTTTGAACGGCGGCTGTGATAATGCCGACAGGGTGATGATACGTTTCGGCAATGCAGAGGAGCTGGGATATGAAGTACCCTTTCCCATCGTTTGTATTCATATTGCACCGGTCATGCAGAAGTTTGCAGATGACCTGTCCCATCGGGATTTCCTGGGTGCACTTATGAATCTTGGGATAGAGCGGAGTACGATTGGTGATATCAAGGTTGGAGTAAAGCAGGCGTATCTTTTTTGCCAGGACTCAATGGCGGAATATATCTGTGATAATTTGAAGCAGGTTCGCCATACGCATGTGAAATGTAACATGGTGGAACGGTACGAGATGTCTGAAGAGGAAAAACCGGAAACGGTGACAGTTCAGGTACAGTCGTTGCGGGTAGATGCGGTTATAGCCAAGGTTTATCAGCTTTCCAGAGAGAGGAGCCTGGAATTGTTCCGTGCGGGAAAGGTGTATGTTAACGGTCGACTCTGTGAGAGTAATTCGCGTATTTTAAAGCCAAAGGAAACAGTGAATGCAAGAGGGTTTGGCAAATTTATCCTTGGAGATGACTTTAGGGAAACCCGGAAGGGAAAACTGTCAGTAACCGCTTTTGTGTATCGGTGAAAGGATAAAAATGTATCACTACACTTTGATTCAATGGTTGTTCTTTTTTTATTTATATAGCTTTTTGGGATGGTGTTTTGAGTCGGCCTATGTCTCTATACGCACCCGCAAATTAACTAACAGAGGATTCATGAGAGGACCTTTTTTACCGATTTACGGTGCGGGAGCTACGACAATGCTGGTTGTTTCCATGCCATTCCGTGACAGTATTCTGTTGACCTATTTATCGGGGTGTATCGGCGCGACAGTTCTGGAGTATATCACTTGTGTTGTCATGGAAGCCTTGTTTAAGGTGCGTTATTGGGATTATTCTCAAAAAAAGTTTAATCTGCACGGAAGAATCTGCCTCAGCTCAACACTGACCTGGGGAGTATTTACGGTTTTGTCAGCCTATTATCTGCAGGTTGCTTTGGAAGCATTCATGATGTCTATTCCGGGGAATGTGGTTGTCGTGGTGACCTTTATGCTGACCGGTGCTATTCTGGCAGACTTTATTATGTGCTTTAAGACAGCTGTTGACATGGGCAATATTCTGATGAAAATGTCCAAGGTTAAATCGAGATTTGTCAATGTACAGAGGAGACTGGACAGTGTTTTTGCAAAGCTGGAAGGTGCCAAAAACAGTATTGTCGGCACAGTAAGCTCTGCGGTTGCGGGGATAGCCGGCGGAGTGAGCAATGCAAAGGTGGAGATCTCACAGAGTGCCTCCGATTTAAAAGGGGGAATTGAAACCAGGTTTGAGAAACTGAAAATGATGTTGTTCTCCAGAGGCGCGGAAGAGGATGTGGCGGAATTTGGAGAGGAAGTACAGGAAATCAAATCAGAGATATTGGAAATCAAATCAGAGTATGATGCCAGTGCGGAGGAGCATGAGGCGATTACCAGTATGGAAGATTATGTCCAAAGAAGTATGATTCGTTCCAATCCCGGCATGACCTCCGACAGATACAAAGATGCTCTTGAAGAATTGAAGAGTAAGGCAAGCCGGTTCAGTATGAGGAAGAGAAAAAAATAGAATGGAAGAAATGTAAGTAAAAGGGCGATGAATCCGGAAGGAACATCGCCCTTTGTTGAACTCCTGCGTGGTACAGGAAAAATCAGTGCTTTACCAGTGCGGATTCCGTATATTTTTCTTCGCAGTATTTACAACGGTAAACTTCCTTTTCGGAATCAGCGAGGTAGAAGATATGCGGCAGTTCCTGTTCGATGGAAGTGATACATCTGGGATTGTGACATTTGATGACATTCTTAATCTGTTTCGGAAGAACCAGATCTTTCTTCTCCACGATTTCACCGTTCTTGATGACATTCACGGTAATATTGTGATCGATGAATGCCAGGACATCAAGGTCTAGGAGATTGATATCACATTCGACCTTCAGAATATCCTTCTTTTCCATTTTGTTACTCTTGGCATTTTTGATGATAGCTACGGTACAGTCCAGCTTATCCAACTGCAGATGTTCGTAAATATCAAGACTTTTGCCGGCTTTGATATGATCCAGTACAAAACCTTCTTCAATTTTACCTACATTTAACATAACTGTCTCCATTCTGGCCTGTACCTTGTATCGACACAGGCGGATTATTTGTTGTGATGAAGTTATATCGGGAATTCGAATACCGCTTAGATCAGGCCAGTTCCAAAAGAGTCAGAATCAGTGCCATACGTACAAAGACACCATACTGAGCCTGTTTAAAGTAAGCGGCTCTGGGATCATCGTCGACTTCCACGGAAATCTCATTTACGCGGGGAAGGGGGTGGAGAACCAGCATGTCCTCTTTGGCCAGTGCCAGCTTGTCCATATTCAGGATGTAGAAATCCTTTAAGCGGATATAATCTTCCTCGTTAAAAAAGCGCTCCTTCTGTACACGGGTCATGTAGAGAAGATCAAGCTTGGGCATGACATCCTCCAGACGGATTACCTCTTCGTATGCGATGTTCTTTTCACGCAGCATATCTGTTATATAATCGGGAACCTTCAGCTCTTCCGGCGAGATGAAGATAAATTTAATGTCCTGATAACGAACCAGTGCGTTGATCAGAGAGTGCACGGTACGTCCGAATTTAAGGTCACCGCAGAGTCCGATGGTAAATCCGTTCAGACGTCCTTTCATGCTGCGGATGGTAAGCAGATCGGTCAGGGTCTGGGTAGGGTGCTGATGTCCTCCGTCTCCTGCATTGATTACGGGAATCAGGGATTTCTCTCCGGCCACCATGGGAGCACCTTCCTTGGGATGACGCATGGCGCAGATATCTGCGTAGCAGGAAATGACCCGGATGGTATCGGATACACTTTCGCCCTTTGCAGCAGAGGAAGAAGCAGCATCGGAGAAGCCGATGACGCGTCCGCCCAATCTGGTCATTGCAGATTCGAAGCTAAGCCTTGTTCTTGTGCTGGGCTCATAGAAACAGGTTGCCAGAATCTTGCCTTCACAGGCGTGGGCATATTTCCCGGGATTGTGTTCAATATCGTTGGCCAGGTCAAAGAGTCTGTCCAATTCTTCTGTTGTGAAGTCCAAGGGACTCATTAGATTACGCATATATTCCTCCTAAAAAAGAGTCGAAGAGAGATATCTTCGACTCAGAATGTCAAGATTCAAATGACAACAATTCCTCTACGGTCTTGCGCTTGGGGGCAGCAGGAGATTCCGCAGGATAGCCTATGGCAATCAGAGCGGCTAATTCTCTGTCTTCGGGAATGTTGAGAAGCTCGGTGGCTTCTTTTTCGTCAAATAGTCCCATGATTACGGTACCCAGTCCCTGCTCATGAGCGGCGAGACAAAATGTCTGGGTGGCAATGCCTGCATCAAACATCTGCCAGCCGGTGCCCTTGGGAGTGGAGAAGGAACCGTCTCTCTCGTAGCCACTGCGACCCTTGAGGATGGTTACTGCGATTACCATGGGGGACTGTCTCATGATGTTGCCGTTGCCGGGGTAAAGAGAGGTACAATCTGCCAGAGCTTCCTTTTTGGCGCCCTCCACAGCGATGTATCTGGTAATCTGAGTGTTTTTCCAACTGGGGGCAAAAGAAGCAGCTTCCACAACCTTTTCAAGTGTCTCGTGAGGAACAGGCTGTTCTGTGAACTTACGAATACTTCTGCGACCGGTAATACATTCGTTTGCTGTCATATTGATAACCTCCATTAGTACATTTTCTCTATGATATCACATCATGCAAACAGATACAATGGTAGGTTCCATAAGTTTTTCCAAAAAAGTTTGAAAAAGGTTTTGCATACTTTGAAAGATTCGACTATAATAAAAGATGAGAAAACAAAGGAGGCTGAGGAAATGGAATTCAGAGAAAGAAAGCGCTGGTTGTTTTTTGGATTACCTTTCACTTTTACCAAGTATATTATCAAAGAAGACATGATTACCATAGATTCCGGACTGCTTAAAACTGTTGAAAACGATTGCTATATGTACAAGGTGCAGGATGTTCAGCATGTGGCGAGTCTTGTGGAAAAAATATTCAGGCTTGGAACCATCATATGCTATACGGGAGATACCACGGATCCTCAGCTTGTGATTAAGCATGTCAAAAACTCCAAGGAGATTAAGAATTTCATTTTTGAGAAGTCCGAAGAAGCTCGCATTAAGAGACGGACAGTGAATATGCTTGATATCGGTTCGGGCAATAATGTGGATATTGATGATATTGATTAAGAGAAGGGTTTATGAATCAGCAGGAGACATCCTGCTGATTCTTTATGTGGCGATATGACATATGCAGTTCACCCTGTGCCGCTTTTGGTTTTGCGCCTGTGAGAGAGGAGTCTTTCAAACAGCAATCCGGCGGCCAGCCAGCAGGGAGCATAATCCAGGCGTATGAGACTGTCTATGTTCCACCGGCTTCTGGAATAGTTCCAGGGGCAGAGCTTACGGCGGGACAGTAATCTGCCGGAGAAAAACTCCACGGAAAAGATCGTGCACATATAGATGAGACCCCGTAACAATGTGGGAAGCCGGTGAAGCAGGCGGCTCAGGGGACCGAGAATTGCCCCCAGGCCGTAGATTGGGAACATCCAGAGGGAAGTGACGCCTTTTAATGTGTAGTCCCTGCGTCTCAAAGAGCCTAAGGCGGTAAAGAGGATTTCCATACACCATCCGGCAATGCCGCAGATGATAAAATCCTGCAAAAAAGTGTTTTTGTTTTTCATGGATTGACTGTAACCTTTCGGAAAAAAACAGAGGTAACAATGTCAGTATTAACCGAAAAAAGAATGTTTATGTATCCTGAGGCATCAGACGATGAAATCAGGATAGAACCGGACGGTGAATTTCATTGGCGAATCGGTGAAGTAAGGAGGAGAAATGAACGAAAAACAGGCATTGGAATATATTGACAGCATCAAGGGCATGGGGATTGTTCCCGGACTTGACAGTATCAGGGAGCTTTGCAGGAGACTTGACAACCCGCAAAATAATCTGAAATTTATTCATGTGGCGGGAACCAACGGCAAAGGCTCCGTGTCCTCCTACATTGCCTCGGCATTGCGAAGCGGAGGCTATCGCGTGGGGCGTTATATTTCCCCGGTGATTTTTTCCTATCGGGAGAGAATACAGGTCAATGATAAAAACATTTCAGCAGCAGCCCTGGGGCGTCTGATGGAACAGGTCAAGGAAGCCTGCGATGAGATGTGCAGCCGGGGAATGCCGCAGCCGACGCCGTTTGAAGTGGAGACTGCGCTGGGTTTTTTGTATTTCAAGGAACAAAAATGTGATATAGTGGTTCTGGAGACAGGCATGGGAGGAAGCTTTGATGCCACGAATCTTGTGGACACAACGGTTTTGGCCGTGCTGGTATCCATCAGTATGGACCACATGCAATTCCTTGGCAAAACGCTGAAAGAGATTGCAACACACAAGGCCGGAATCATGAAACCCGGGTGCAGGGTGGTAAGCATCCTGCAGGAACCGGAGGTAATGCAGGTGATTGAGCGCAAGGCAGAGGAAGTGGGATGTCGGCTTTCAGTCATGAAACCGGACAATATTTCTCACGTAAAATATGGACTTTCCGTTCAAAGATTCAGCTATGGCGGATATCGTGACCTGGAAATCACTTTGGCCGGAAAATATCAGATAGAGAATGCCGCGTTGGCTGTGGAAGCTTTGAAGGTGCTCGAGGAATGCGGCTTCCCTGTGAAAGAGGACAAATTGCGTCAGGGGCTGGCAAAGACCGGTTGGCCGGGGAGATTTACGGTCATTGGGAAAAAGCCTTACTTTATCGTGGATGGAGCCCACAATGAAGATGCCGCAAAAAGACTTGCGGAATCCATCAGATTCTATTTTACAAATAAAAGAATTATCTATATAATGGGGGTATTAAAAGACAAGGAGCATGAGAAAATCATTGATCTGACCCATTCTCTTGCAGACCAGATTATTACTGTGACCACGCCGGACAACCCCAGAGCCATGCCGGCATATGAACTGGCTAAGGAGATTGCGGAGGTTCATCCCGGGGTAACTGCCGTGGACAGCTTGGAGGAAGCCGTGGAGATGGCAGAGCTGCTTGCGGGAAAGGATGATTGTATCATTGCCTTTGGTTCTCTGTCTTTTATGGGAAGACTGATGGAAATCGTACAGAAAACGATGGAAACCGGTAAAACTGCCGGGGATAATAAACGAAGAAAAAGGAATTGATAATATCATGGTAAATCAGGATAAAGTGAGACAAGCCATAAAGCTGCTGCTGGAAGGTATCGGAGAGGACACTGAGAGAGAAGGATTGGCAGAGACTCCGGATAGAATCGCAAGAATGTATACGGAGATCTTATCCGGTATGACGGAGGAGCCTTCAGAGCCTTTATCACGTGTCTTTACGGTCGAAAACAGTGAGATGGTACTGGAGAAGGATATTGTGTTTCATTCTATGTGCGAACATCATATGCTGCCTTTTTACGGTAAGGTTCATGTGGCTTACCTTCCTGACGGTAAGGTGGTTGGTCTGAGCAAACTGGCGAGAACCGTAGAGATTTATGCGAAAAGACTGCAGGTACAGGAGCGCATGACCAATCAGATTGCCGATGCCATCATGGAGCATCTTGCGCCCAAGGGTGTGATGATTGTTGTGGAGGCAGAACATATGTGTATGACCATGAGGGGCGTGAAGAAGCCGGGAAGTAAGACTGTCAGTCTTGCGACCCGCGGAGCGTTTGCGGACAATACAGAACTGCAGAACCGTTTCTTTCAGATGCTTAGAATGGGTGACGAAGGCGGACATGTCTGTACTGAGGAAAAATACAGGGAATCCGGGACGTATTAACATGGACAGAGCGAATAGAATCATAAAGCATCGATTGTTTCAGGAACACCTGGAGAAAAATAAAGCGGCTGAGACAGACAGAAGATTCTGCCGGCATGATATGGTACATTTTCTGGATGTGGCGAGAATCGGGAGAATTCTGAATCTGGAGGAAGACTATGGAATCTCCACAGAGTTGATTTATGCTGCGGCGCTTCTTCACGATATCGGGAAACATAAGCAATACACGGACGGAATACCACATGAGCTTGCCAGTGCGGAGATTGCCCCGGTGATTCTTAGGGAATGTGGTTTTTCGGAAGCAGAGACGGAATGCGTCACAGAGGCTATCCGCTGTCACAGAAATGCTGAGATGGCCGGAGAAAAGGACTTAAGGGGGTTGCTTTATCGCGCTGACAAGGCAGGCAGAGCATGTTTTGCCTGCGAGGCGGAGCAGGAGTGCAACTGGAAAAATGAAAAGAAGAATCTTCAGATTCAATATTGAGGAGAGAGGTTATGCTAATCGGGAACAAAGAGTTTGCAACAAAGGGACATACTTATGTCATGGGAATTCTTAACGTCACGCCGGATTCCTTTTCTGACGGAGGGAAGTGGAATGACAGAGACAGCGCCCTTTGGCATGTAGAGGATATGATATCCCAGGGAGCTGATATCATTGATGTGGGAGGAGAGTCTACGCGTCCCGGATATACTCAGATTTCCGAGGAAGAGGAGATTGCAAGGATAGCTCCTGTCATTGAAGGGATTAAGTCAGAATTTGCAATCCCGGTTTCCCTGGACACCTATAAGGCTGCAGTGGCAGAGGCGGGGATCGTGGCAGGAGCTGATCTGATCAACGATATCTGGGGATTGCGGTATGATGACAGAATGGCTCAGGTCATTGCAAAATCAGGATTGCCCTGTTGTCTGATGCACAATCGCAAGGAAGCGGTTTACGACAATTTTATGTCGGATGTGATAAGCGATCTGAAGAAAACACTGGCACTCGCGGCGGAAGCCGGAATTGCAGAGGACAGAATCATTCTGGATCCGGGAGTGGGGTTTGCCAAATCCTACGAACAGAATCTTGAGGTAATTCGAAAACTGGATATGTTACATGGCTTAGGATATCCGTTACTGCTTGGGTGCAGCAGAAAGTCTGTGATCGGACTGACCTTGGAGCTTCCGGCGGACCAGAGGCTGGAAGGAACCCTGGTGACAACGGTATTTGGTGTGTTAAGCGGATGTATGTTCGTGAGAGTTCATGATGTAGAACAGAATATGCGGGCAATCAGGATGACGGAAGCCATTTTGCAAGGGAGAAAACAAGGATGAATAACATTTGGCCGGAAGATGAAATCAGAATCGAGAGATTGGAAATATATGCGTATCATGGGGTACATCCCAAAGAGAGAAGACAAGGGCAGACATTTGTGGTCAATGCGACGATGTACACGGACACTCACAAGGCCGGTGCGACAGACGACCTGAGCTGCGCGACGGATTATGGCGCCGTCTGTATGTTTATAGACAAGTGGATGCGTGAGAATACGTATCAGCTTTTGGAGACTGTTCTGGATAAGCTGTCAAAGGCAGTCTTGCTTCAATTTGAGCTGATTCATTCCATGGACCTGGAGATTCGCAAACCGGAAGCACCGATTGAACTGACTTTCAGCAGCGTATCCGTGAAGGTGCGCAGAGGCTGGCACAAGGTATATCTGTCTGTGGGATCCAATATGGGAGACCGCAGGAAGTATATCGATGATGCAGTGGAAGCATTGAAGGCACAGCAACTGATTCGCAAAGTTAAGGTGTCGGAGCTGATAGAAACAGCGCCTTACGGTTATAGGGAACAGGACGATTTCCTCAATGGCATTATTGAACTGGAAACACTGTTTACACCGGAAGAACTGCTGAATGTATTGCATGAGACAGAGAATGCGGCAGGTCGTGAACGCAAGATTCATTGGGGGCCCAGAACGCTGGATCTGGACATCCTTTTTTATGATGATGAGGTCTACAGGAGCGAATCCCTGGTGATTCCCCATATTGATTTGCAGAACAGAGAATTTGTATTGAAACCCTTGATAACCATGGCGCCTGAGCTGCGTCATCCGATTTTTGGCAAGTCTGTTTATCAGCTGTTGGAAGAACTGCAGAAAAAACAGTAAGAAACGGAGATAGGATGTCTGAGAATACATTTATTCAGGTAAGTGAACAAACCTTGAAGATCATAGATGAGAAGATGCCTCCGGAGGAGGAATTACAGGATCTGGCTGAGTTCTTCAAGGTGTTCGGAGATGCCACGAGATTAAAAATTTTATATGTATTATTGTGCGCGGAGATGTGCGTGTATGACATAGCAACAGTTCTTGGCATGACGCAATCGGCTATATCTCATCAGTTGAGAGTGTTGAAGCAGATGGATCTGGTTAAGTACAGAAGAGAGGGTAAAACGATCTTTTATTCTCTTGCCGACTCTCATATTGTGACGATTCTGAGTCAGGGTCTTGATCATATAGAGGAGTAATCTGCCTGAAAATCATAGCATTACTCCGCCGTAAAAGCACTGTACACACTGCTTCCGAGAGCAGAGTGAAACAGGATGTTTTGGTTCGTAAATGACTGAAAATAC
Source organism: uncultured Lachnospiraceae bacterium (assembly GCA_945621435.1). Classification (GTDB taxonomy): domain Bacteria; phylum Bacillota; class Clostridia; order Lachnospirales; family Lachnospiraceae; genus Acetatifactor. Next base: position 14,835 of record CALZBR010000001.1, on the reverse strand, counting down.
ACATAGTTGGATGTCATATTGATGTTTGTAAATACACCTTCGGCAAGAACATAGCTATTGGAGCCGTCGGTGTGCATACATTTCAGATTGGGATTCTTCCCGGCTGTCTGATAATAAATATATCCGTATCCCACATTAAAACAATCTACTCTGTCCTTTGTGAGAATCTCGATTTCCTGTCTGACCAGAGAATAACGGCAGATGCGATAGTTATTCTCCACGTCCAGATAATAGACATATTCCCCTTCTATTACAGGATACCATAGATTGCCCTGCCAGATTTCCGAGACGGCATCGTTTTTCGTGTTGAGGGAATAGAGAGAATGATCCTGTGCCACGCCATTATAGTAAATCCTTCCATCCCGGGCACAGGCGGGATTGATGGGCTGGTCAGTGACAAGGGTTTGTCCGCTTTTGTCGGTTTTCATCTTGTACAGACTGCTGCCGGCAGAAGAGGGAGTCAGATAATAGAGATAATCGTCCACTAACTGAGCAGACAATACGGTGCTTTTGGTGAGTGCGGTGATATTTTTACCGTTTGTCCTGCAGCGGTCAAAGGACTTGATTCCCCGCAGCTGACCGAAACCGGTATGAGTGGAAGAACCGGTCTGGAAAAAATACAGATAGTCACCGCCTGCCAGAATATTGCGCACATTGAGTTCATTTAACCGGCGGATATTTGTCTCGTCAGAATCCATGGCATAGAGGGCTCCGCCCTGGGATGCGTTGGAAAAGTAAACGGTTCCGTTATATTCGCAGAACAACCCGCCGTTGTAGATATTTCCGGCAGTATTTCCCACGGTTCCCTCGGGATTGGAAGGGATTCGCCCCCAGAGCAACAGCACCAGAAACAGGAGGACAACCGTCAGAAAGCAGGCTGTGATGACTATGGCTGTTTTTTGTATCTTACTCATATCGATTCCTCATTTTTCTTATATTATCCTAACTATACACCCCTTTTTACTTGCTATCAAGTTGCATTTGTTATAAAATGAAGCTGTTCGGAGAAGGTACTTTCTCTTTGAATAGAAATGTTAAAATACAGGAGCGAAAACAATGGATTTATTGGAGCTGAGAGATAAAATCGATATCATTGATTCCCAGATTGTCTCTCTTTATGAACAGAGAATGGATATCTGCCGACAGGTTGCGGAATATAAGATCAGTACAGGCAAGAAGGTTTTTGACAAACAGAGAGAAGCGGAGAAGCTGGCGAAGGTCAAGTCTTTGACACAGAATGATTTCAATAAGCACGGAATCGAAGAGTTGTTTGAGCAGATTATGTCCATGAGCAGAAAGCTGCAATACAGACTTCTGGCGGAGAATGGAAGCCTTGGAAAGCTTCCCTTTATCGGCGTGGATGAGCTGGAAGCTGACAGTGCGAGAGTGGTATTCCAGGGGGCGGAGGGCTCCTATTCCCAGGCAGCTATGGCGAAGTATTTCGGAGACCGGATTCACAGCTTTCATGTGGACAGCTTCCGGGACGCCATGAGTGCCATTGACGAGGGGAGCGCTGACTTTGCGGTTCTGCCTATTGAGAATTCCACTGCAGGTATTGTGAATGAGATTTATGACCTGTTGCAGGAATATGAGAATTATATCGTCGGAGAGCAGATTATGAAAATTGAGCACTGTCTGCTGGGAGTTCCCGGGGCAAGGGTATCTGATATCAAAACGGTGTACTCCCATCCCCAGTCTCTGATGCAGAGTGCAAAGTTCCTCAGCAATCACGACTGGAAGCAGATCAGTATGCAGAACAATGCCTTTGCCGCAAGAAAAGTAGCGGAAGAGGGGGATGTTACCCAGGCAGCCATTGCCGGGGAACACGCAGCGGAGGCTTACGGATTGGAAATCTTACAGAGAGGGGTAAATGATTCCGGGGATAACTCCACCCGCTTTATTATTGTGACCAATCAGAAGGTATTCCGCAAGGATGCCAATAAGATCAGCATCTGTTTCGAGGTACCCCATGAGAGCGGTTCTCTGTATCATATGCTGTCTCATTTCATTTATAACGATCTGAATCTGACCAAGATTGAGAGCCGTCCCATTGAAGACAGGACCTGGGAATATCGTTTCTTTGTGGACTTTGAGGGAAATCTTGCGGACAGTGCGGTGAAGAACGCATTGAGAGGCTTGCGTGATGAAGCCCGCAATATGAAAATACTGGGAAATTATTGACTGAGGTGACAGAAATGCGAGAGAAGGAACTAATCGTATATCGTAATTTTGAAGAAGGAGAGCTGCTGTATGATATGGCCTGGCTGATGGAGAATTACAAGACCGGAGCCCAGGGCATGACTGAGCTTCTGTATGACTGTATTCACAGACTCCTTGATCTTGCCGGCAATTATGGCTTTCATGGGAATCTGTGGCATTGTTATCTGGCAAATCTTCTGGTAAATAACGAGAACAGCTACAGCTGTGGCTGTGAGATCAGGGGAGAGATAGAAGGAACCATCAATGAAGCCGCACTTCATGATATCGTTATTTTCAAGGAGTTTTATGATTTTGATTTCAGTGAGATGTGTGAAGTGCTGAAGGTGCCGGAATTTGCCCTGACAGAGAATTATGTTGCCAGCACTCTGGAGAGCAAGGTGTACAACACCAGAATCTGTTCCAGAATCTGCGAGCTTGCCGAGAAGTTTTGTAAAGACCACACACCGGCGGAAATGAAGGAGACCTTGACAGAGTTCTACCGGGAATACGGTGTGGGTAAATTCGGTTTGCATAAGTCTTTCCGGGTGCGCAGAGATGAGAAGGGTGTACATATTGAGCCTATTCTGAACATTGCCCATGTGGCGCTGAATGACCTGGTCGGCTACGAGATTCCCAAGAAGAAGCTGACAGACAATACGGATGCCTTTGTGGCAGGCAGAAAGGCCAATAACTGCCTGCTGTTCGGCGATGCCGGTACCGGCAAATCCTCCTGTATCAAGGCTATCGCCAATGAATACTATGATAAAGGGCTGCGTATCATAGAGGTATATAAGCACCAGTTCGGAGATCTGAATGAGGTAATCAGTCAGATCAAGAAGCGTAATTACAAATTCATAATATACATGGATGATCTAAGCTTTGAAGAATTCGAGACGGAATATAAATATCTGAAGGCCATCATTGAGGGCGGACTTGAGAAAAAGCCTGAAAATGTATTGATCTATGCAACCTCCAATCGCAGACATCTGATTCGCGAGAGCTATAAGGACAAAGAGGAAATCAGGGAGGACATGCATACCGGAGATACCGTTCAGGAGAAGCTCTCTCTGGTATATCGCTTTGGCGTAACGATTTACTTTGGAGCGCCGGATAAAAAGCAATTCCAGAACATAGTGAAGACTCTGGCGGAGAGAAGCGGCGTTGCAATGTCAGAGGATGAGCTGCTTTTGGAGGCAAATAAGTGGGAACTTGCACATGGTGGACTTTCGGGAAGAAGTGCCCAGCAGTTCATCGATTATCTGCTTGGAATGGTTGAGGAGAAGAAAGCATGAGCGTTAAGACCTTTGCGGCCATAGCGGTGGGCAGCTACGAGCTGTCCATGAAAATATTTGAATTTTCCGGGAAGAACCGGATGCACCAGATTGATATGCTGGGGAGGAGAATCGATCTGGGAAGCGACACCTATGCCTACGGGAAAATCAGTGCGGAGAAAGTGGATGAACTCTGTCGTACCTTAAAGGAATTCACGGAGATTATGAAGGCCTATAAGGTGGATGAGTACAAAGCATACGGCACCAGTGCCATTCGGGAGACGGAGAACGCTGCCATTGTCCTGGATCAGATTGCCCAACGCACCGGCATCAGGATCGAGTCCCTGAGTAATTCCGAACAGCATTTTCTGGACTATAAGTCCGTTGCTTCCAAAGGGGAGGATTATCGTAAGATAATAGAGGATAAGACAGCGATTCTGGAGATTGGGGGAGGCAGCATACAGATCTCTCTCTTTGACAATGACACGCTGGTGTCCACCCAGAATCTGCTCCTTGGAGTATTGAGAATTCAGGAGTACCTGAACCGTTTCCGGGTGAAACGTTCCAACCGTGAGAATTTCATCACAGAAATGGCAATGGCACAGCTGGATAATTATAAGAAGCTTTATCTGAAGGACAGGGAGATTCGCAATCTTATTGTGATAGATGATTATTTTTCGCCATGGGTCATCAAAAAGGCAGGTGGAGAACAGAACCGGGTCGTTGTGGCAAGAGAGATTTTCTATAAAGCGTTGGAACAGTTAAGGGGTGAGAATCCCGCACGGCTTTCCGTTGCCCTGGACATTCCCGAAGAAAAGGTTCCGCTGATGTTTGTGAGCGGCGTATTGATTGGTCTGCTAGCCGAGCTTATGGATGTGAAACAAATCTGGATGCCCGGTGTGACCCTTTGCGACGGTATTGCTTATGAGTATGCGGAGAAGCAGAAGCTGCTTCGGGGAGAGCATGATTTCGAACGCGATATCGTAGCCTGTGCCATGAACATGAACAAGCGCTATATGGGCAGCAGAAAGCGCGCAGAGGCGTTGGAAAATATTTCTGTTACCATTTTCAACAGCCTGAAGAAAATCCATGGACTGGGAAGCAGAGAGCTGTTGTATCTCAGGCTGGCTTCGATTCTGCAGGAATGCGGTAAATTCATCAGCATGATGAATATTGGCGAGAGCTCTTACCAGATTGTCATGGCTACAGAGATGATCGGTCTGTCCCACCAGGAGCGGGAGATTGTTGCAAATGTGGTCCGGTTTAACCACAGTAAATTCATTTATTACAGTGGCAGAAATGATGTTTGCGGTCTGGACCGGGAAGCCTATCTGACCGTGGCAAAGCTGACGGCAATCCTGCGTCTGGCAAACGGTCTGGACAGAAGTCATAAGCAGAAATTGAAAGGGCTTAAGGCGTCCCTGAAGGAGAGTCAGCTGATTTTGTCCGCCGATACCACAGAGGATATTACCCTGGAGAAGGGCTTTTTTGAGGAACGAAGCGAATTCTTTCAGGAAGTATTCAGTATTGAACCTGTATTGAAACAGAAAAAAGAGATTTGAGAGGTGTTGATTCTATGGGAGCCATCGATTTTTGCAATCCGAAATATTATACCAACCGTGAATTGTCATGGATTCTCTTTGACCGCAGGGTGTTGGGAGAGGCAAGAGATAAGAATATTCCGCTGTTTGAGCGCCTGAAGTTTTTGAGTATCACAGCCTCCAATCTGGACGAATTCTTTATGGTGAGAGTAGCTTCCCTGAAGGATATGGTGAATGCGGGCTATGATAAAAAGGACATCGCCGGTATGACTCCGGCGGAACAGCTGGCAGCCATCGATACGGCAATTCATGAGCTGGTTGATATGCAGTATTCTACCTGGAACCGCTCCCTGACTCCCCAGCTGGCCAAAAACGGATTGCTGGTAATTGGTGGTCATGAAGCTCTGACAGAGGAAGAGGGAGTCTTTGTAGACCGTTATTTTGAAGAAAATGTTTATCCGGTACTTACGCCCATGGCGGTGGATTCTTCCAGACCATTCCCCCTGATTCGCAACAAGTCCCTAAATATTGCAGCCCTGGTACGCAAAAAGGACGGCAAGGGAGAACTGGAATTTGCCATGGTCCAGGTGCCCTCCGTTCTGAGCAGAATCATTCAGCTGCCCACAGACGGCAAAGCCAGGAGAGTTATACTGCTGGAAGAGATTATTGAGAGAAATATGAATAAGCTGTTTCTCAATTATGATATTGTGTGTGCTCATCCCTTCCGTATTATGAGGAATGCAGACCTGACCATCGAGGAGGATGAGGCCGAGGATCTCTTAAAAGAAATCGAAAAACAGCTGAAGAAGCGTCAGTGGGGCGAGGCAATTCGATTGGAAGTAGAGGAGGGAATGGACAAAAAGCTTCTCAAAATACTTCGTACCGAATTGCATATGGAAGAACAGAATATCTATGAGATTAACGGACCATTGGATCTGACGGTATTGATGAAACTATACGGCTTAGAGGGCTATGAACATCTGAAAACACCGAAATATATATCACAACCGGTGCCTGAGTTACCGCAGGGATGTGACATATTTGAACGGATTCGAGAAGGGGATATTCTGCTGCATCATCCTTACCAGACCTTCGAGCCCGTGGTTGATTTTATTCGTCAGGCAGCAAGAGATAAGGAGGTTCTGGCCATCAAACAGACCCTGTATCGTGTCAGCGGCAATTCCCCTATTATTGCTGCACTGGCACAGGCTGCCGAGAATGGCAAACAGGTTACGGTGCTCGTGGAATTGAAGGCACGATTTGACGAGGAGAACAATATCGTCTGGGCGAGAATGCTGGAGAAAGCCGGATGCCACGTAATCTATGGTCTGGTGGGTCTGAAGACACACAGTAAGATCACCCTGGTGGTGCGCAGGGAAGAGGACGGTATTCGCCGTTATGTTCATCTGGGAACCGGTAATTATAATGATGCCACCGCCAAGCTCTACACCGATGTCGGATTGATGACCTGTTCGGAGGACATCGGGGAAGACGCCACCGCTGTGTTTAATATGTTGTCCGGTTATTCGGAGCCTCTTGTCTGGAACCGGCTCAGCGTGGCACCCCTGTGGCTGAAGGATAAGTTCCTGTACCTGATTGACAGGGAGAAGAAAAATGCACAGGAAGGCAGAGAAGCACATATTATTGCCAAGATGAATTCCCTCTGCGACCGCAATGTGATTGCGGCGCTTTATGAGGCTTCGGCAGCCGGTGTCAGGATTGAACTGATTGTCAGAGGAATCTGTTGCCTGAAGACCGGAATCAAAGGAGTCAGTGAGAACATCACTGTGCGCTCCATTGTGGATAATTTCCTGGAACACAGCAGAATTTTTTATTTTGAAAATGGCGGTAATTATGAAATCTACTGCGGCAGTGCGGACTGGATGCCCAGGAACCTTGAGAGACGTGTGGAAATCCTGTTCCCGGTGAACAGTCCGGGACTCAAGGAGGAGCTTCTGCATATTCTGGAGTGTCAGTTAAAGGACAATGTGAAGGCATCTGAGCTGAAGCCGGATGGAACCTATGTGAAGCCGGATAAGAGAGGAAGATCTCTCTTCCAGTCACAGGAATTCTTCTGTCAGGAAGCCATCAGAAAGGCCAAGGCAGCTTCAGATGAGATTGCCGCAGTCAGCAGAACCTTTATTCCTGCGCAACATGCGGAAGAATAAACAGTACAGGAGTGAATAGCACAGGAGGACAGTAAATGCGAATCATTTTGGCATCGGCGTCGCCCAGAAGACGGGAACTGCTTGCACAAATTGGGCTGGAGTTCGAGGTGCTGGTCAGTGAGGCTGACGAGAGTACCACAGAGAAAGAGCCCTGTCTGTTGGTAGAGGAATTGTCTGCCCTGAAGGCCGGAACCGTACTTGACTGCCTAAAAGAGCGGATAGTAAAAGAAAATAAGCCGGAAGAGGATGTACTTATCATCGGTGCGGATACCGTAGTGGAAGCTGGGGGAAGAATCCTTGGCAAACCGAAGGACATGGAACAGGCCAAGGATATGCTTCGCAGCCTCTCCGGTCATACCCACAGAGTGTTTACGGGGGTGACACTGCTCCATCGGGACAAAGTAGGATTTGTGCAGCGTAAGAGCTTTCATGAGATGACGGAGGTGACCTTTTATCCCATGACCCGGGAGGAGATTGACACCTACTGTAGTACAGGGGACTGCATTGACAAAGCCGGTGCTTACGGCATTCAGGGCTTTTGTGCCAGATATATTCGGAAAATAAACGGAGATTATAACAATGTGGTAGGGCTTCCTGTGGGACGTCTCTATCAGGAGGCAAAGGAGTACATTATATGAGAAAAGCGGTAATCTTTGACTTGGACGGAACCCTGTCCGATTCTATTGCCAGCATAAAATACTGTGCGGATCGTGCCCTGGCACACTTCGGATATGATCCTTTTCCGGAATCGGATTATAAGTATTTTGTCGGTGACGGAGTGGTAAATCTGATGAAAAGGGCGCTGACAGCAGCAGGAGACAGTAAGCTGATACATCTGGAGGAGGCACTGACTCTGTACAAAGAGTATTTTGCAGTGGATTGTATGTATGAGGTAAAGCCTTATCCGGAGATCCCGGAGTTATTAAAAGAGTTGAAAAAACAGGGCTTAAAGATAGCAGTGCTCTCCAATAAACCTCATCTGCAGACCATAGACGTGATTGAGACCTTGTTTGGCAAGGAAAGCTTTGATATCATATGCGGTCAGAGGGAAGGTGTACCCATCAAGCCGGACCCTGCGGGAGTATATGAAATCCTGCGGGAGTTTGGAATGACACCTGAGGAGCTTCTCTACCTGGGAGATACCGCCACAGATATGAATACCGGTAAGAGCGCAGGTGCTTTTACGGTAGGGGCACTGTGGGGCTTCAGGGATCGAAAAGAATTGGAAGAAAGTCATGCGGATGCCATTATTGCACATCCCCTGGAGTTATTGGATTATATTGATAAAAGCGAATCAGCAAGGAGGAATGATTATGCCGGATTTTGATGAAGAAGTATTGAAGTGTTTTCTGAAGAACCAGCTGCAGCTCTTTCCGGAAAAGGTTGCAGAGACATTGGAGGAGGCGGAGGATTTTCTGCTGGACTGTATGGCAGTGGTAGTGAACTCCGCAGCAGAGGTTGCTGAGTACTTTGAGGAAGAGGGCGTCGATATGGACGGTGCTTCTCCGGAAGAGATTCTGGAAGCAGACGAGGTCTTCGAGGTAGGAGACGGAAGATATTTGATTGTGGAGGGATAAGGACGATTAAGAAAGGTTGAGGCTTCGTTATTTACGAAACCTCAACCTTTCTAATATGTCGTATGGTACAAATAGTTTACCGTACCCGGTGCCAAGATCCAGACCGGGCTTATTGGAACCGTGGAAATCACTGCCGCCGCTGATGCATAAATCGTATTTGGCGGCAAGCTCACGGATTTCTCTTTCCTCGTGGGCGTTGTAGGTGCTGTAGATTGCTTCGATACCTGTCAGTCCTGCTTCCTTTAATTCAGAGACCAGATTATCCAGTCTTTCTTTTCCCATATGGTAGAGGATGGGGTGTGCCAGAATCGGAATACCGCCTGCCTCTAAAATCAATTCCACAGCCTGTTTCGGGGTTACCTTTTCTCTTGGAACGTAACAGGGGGCATGGTCGCCCACATAGCGGTCAAAGGCTTCCTTCATGCTTGTGATATAGCCGTGATTCAACATATATTTGGCATAGTGAGCTCTGGTGATGACGGAATCCGGGAATTCCTGCAGCAGGGCATCATAGGTGATATCCATTCCCGCTTCCTGTAGCAGTCGGCACATCTTCTGATTGCGCAGGGTACGGGAATCTACGAATTCCTGTAGCTTTGCGGCAAAGGTTTTGTTGTGGTAATCAATGTAGAGTCCCACGATGTGGATGTCCTGACCCTGGTATTCTGAGGAGAACTCGATGCCGGGAATGACCTCGGGAACCGGAGAAGAAGGAGCCTGTGCACCGGCTTCCGTCTGTTTTGCCCGCAGCCCTTCTGCGTAGGAAATCGCTTCCTCCAGACCGTCGATTGTGTCATGGTCGGTCAGAGCAAAAGCAGCCAGCCCCTTTTCCATAGCATAGTCCACAAGCTGAGTAGGTGTATAGGTTCCGTCCGAGCGGGTGGAATGTACATGTAAATCTATCTGCCGCATGTCTCGTCAACTCCCTTTTCCTCTATGCCTGTCATCTCTCTTAGTCTTCGTCATCTTCCTTATTGGCGGTAAATACGGTCCTCTTTCTCGCCAGCTCATCGCTTTCCAGATACTCATCGTAGGTGGTAATCTTGTCGATGATGTGTCCGTCAGGCAGAATTTCAATGATGCGGTTTGCTGTGGTCTGGACAAACTGGTGGTCATGGCAGGAGAAAAGTGCCACACCGGGGAATTTGATGAGACCGTTGTTCAGTGCGGTGATGGACTCCATGTCAAGATGGTTGGTAGGCTCATCAAAAATCAGGCAGTTTGCACCGCTGATCATCATCTTGGAAAGAAGGCAGCGTACCTTTTCTCCACCGGAGAGCACCTTTACTTTCTTTACACCGTCTTCCCCGGCAAAGAGCATACGTCCGAGGAAGCCTCTTACATAAGTTACATCCTTGACGGGAGAGTAGCCTGTGAGCCAGTCGGTGATGGTCAGGTCATTATCGAATTCAGCAGTATTATCCTTGGGGAAATAAGCCTGGGAAGTGGTAACACCCCATTTATAGCTTCCTTCATCCGGCTCCAGCTCACCTGCCAGAATCCGGAAGAGAGTGGTCTTGGCAAGTTCATTGCTGCCTACAAATGCAATCTTGTCATCGTGTCCCATGACGAAACTGATATCATCCAATACCTTTTCCCCGTTGATGGTCTTGGAGAGATGCTCGACAGTGAGCACCTCGTTTCCAATCTCCCTGTCGGGACGGAAGTCGATGTAAGGGTATTTTCTGCTGGAGGGCTTGATTTCATCCAGCTCAATCTTTTCCAGAGCCCTCTTTCTGGAGGTTGCCTGCTTGGATTTGGAGGCGTTAGCGGAGAAGCGGGAGATAAATTCCTGCAGCTCCTTAATCTTTTCCTCCTTCTTCTTGTTGGCCTCCTTCATCTGTTTTACCAGCAGCTGGCTGGATTCGTACCAGAAATCATAGTTGCCGGCATAGAGCTGAATCTTGCCGTAGTCGATGTCGGCAGTGTGGGTGCAGACCTTGTTCAGGAAGTATCTGTCATGGGATACCACGATGACAGTGTTCTCAAAATTAATCAGGAACTCCTCCAGCCAGGCAATCGCATCCAGATCCAGATGGTTGGTAGGCTCGTCCAGAAGCAGGATGTCGGGGTTTCCGAAGAGAGCCTTTGCCAAAAGTACCTTCACCTTCAGATTACCGTCCAGATCCTTCATGAGAGAATAGTGGAAATCGGATCCGATGCCCAGACCGTTCAGCAGCATGGCTGCATTGGATTCCGCTTCCCAACCGTCCATTTCCGCAAATTCACCCTCCAACTCGCTGGCACGGATACCATCCTCGTCAGTAAAGTCTTCCTTGGCATAGATGGCATCCTTCTCCTTCATAATCTGGTAAAGACGCTCGTTGCCCATGATGACCGTATCCATAACAACAAAATCATCGTATTTGAAGTGATCCTGCTCCAATACGGACAGTCTCTGCCCGGGAGTGATAACGATATCTCCCTTGGTGGTTTCCAGATTGCCGGAGAGAATCTTCAGAAAGGTAGATTTGCCGGCACCGTTTGCACCGATGAGACCGTAACAGTTGCCTTCGGTAAACTTGATGTTGACATCTTCAAAAAGAGCTTTTTTTCCTACTCTGTAGGTTACATTGTTTGCACTTATCATTACATACTCCTCATAATTTGTTTCAATTTAAAATAACTGGGTTCCGCAGGTAGGGCAGAACTTGACATCGTTGGGGATGGAGGCACCGCATTGGTTACAATAACGTGTGCCGCCTCCGAACAGTGCCTGCGTCGGCTCCGACTGATATTGCTCAACGGGCTGTTCCGTCTGAGACTGATACTGGTTCATCTGAGGCTGATACTGATTCATCTGAGGCTGATACTGGTTCATCTGAGGCTGTGAGTTCATTGCGACAGATTGAGCCAAATTGTAGGAATGACGCTTGCGCTTTGCAACTGACCAGAAAATGCCGGACACAAGAGAGCAGGCGAAGGTAATATAGGGCATAACAGAAAGCTGCAAATAGGAGGAGAGGCTGGGCTCAGGCTCTCCGGAGCCTGCAGATATTCCAACATTAAACAGAAGAACGACCAGCATACTGGCACCTGCCATAACAAGGGTCAGGAAAGTATTGAAATAGCCGCAGGATTTTCTGTGGAAAATATGAAGTACCAATGTCAGCGCATTAAATGCCAGGATGGCATAGAACAGAATGGAAGGAATCAGGGTTCCCCATTTGATAACCTGCAATCCGATAGTAGCATCGTCATCCATTTCATCTTCGGGAATGAAGTCAAAAAAATCGGAACTGACGGATCCTAATTTGGTATATTCATAGGGACTGATTTGTTTATCCTCAAACACATCAAAAAGCTTGTCAATCACTTCAAGAAATCTCTTTGGTTTGATTTTAATTCCCTTTTCATCAAAGGCTTCTTCAATCTCATCCAACAGCTCGTCTCTGTCGGCATCCTCGTATTCTTCTATGGCATCGGAGATATTGTCAATTTCACCGAGAAAATCTCCCATTTTTAAGTCGATTTCAGTGTCCTCATTGATGGAGATCCAGCCTGAGAAAAACAGCGCTGAACTGACGGCAAGCAGGAGACAGGAGATAATCTCAAGAATCAGTATTTTTGTTTTCATTGGTAATATTAATGTTCCTTTCTGTTAGATTTGTGGCGTATCAAACTCAGTCCGCCATATGAAATTTTTCATTACAATATATAGATATAGCATAAAAAGTAAGAGGTGACAAGTAGAAAACTGACTTTAAAAACACGGGTTAATCTGATAAAATAATATAATACCGCTGTTGGATGTATCGGAGATGGGGATGAAAAATGGAGCAGCACAACATCACAGGAAAGTTAATCGAATATGTGAGGACAGAGGCAAATATCAGCCGGGGCGAGCTTTGTCGCGGCCTTTGTTCGCGTGCCTTCCTTGCCCGGGTGGAAAAGGGGGAGCGAACATGAGACGGATATGCCCATGAATCAGCCGGAGCTATGGAAGCTGGAGACAGAGATTCACCGGCTGTTGAATCAGGCAAGAGGGGAGGAGGCAGAGCCTCTGATTGCCTTGCTGGAGCAGCGACTTCATGAGCCGAACAGACAGGATAAACAATTTATAATACATACCAAAGCACTGGCTCTGGCAAATCAGAATAAAATCTCTCCGGAACAGGAGAGGGATATGTGCCGGGAAGCACTGTATCTGACTTTGCCGCATAAGTCAGTTAATGGTTTCTGGGATTGCAGCATTATGCAAGAGGATATGAATTGACCTGTAGGACACTTGGAGACCTGCTGGGAAATGCAGGCAGATACGAAGAGGGGATTAAGGTTGAAAACGCTGGAATTAAGATTGCACTGGAGTGCGGACTGGGGGCTATTTTAATTAGTACTTTGTATGACTGTGGCTGGAATATGGAACATTTGTGGGAAAGTGGTGGGACAGCGAGAGAGGAAAGTCTTCGTTATATGAGGGCTTCCTATTATCTGGAAGCCCTGCTTGGAAGAGAGAAGGACAAAGAGTTTATCAAAAAACACATTGAGGAAATATACACAAAATGTCATTAATCAAGTAGCCTTTGTGGCTCATAGTCTGAATAAGTTTGACATGCAGAGCCTGATGGAATATAGGTATTCCAAAGATTTTTGTATTTTACTAACAGCAAAAGACCTAAGCACAGAATAACGGTACATTTTTGAATTTTTCTTCTCATTGATTTTCTCCTTTGCAATGATTTAGGAATGACTGATTATCTGAGGAAGGTTAGCAAGGATCTTCCGATTAAAAAAGTATATAGTAATATCCCTGCCAGTTATTGGGATGAAGGGTGGATTTTAAGGGGACAGCATATTGACGAAGCCGTAAATCTGCATAAAGAAGGTGTGGGACTGGGAACTTACTTCCCGGTAGCAGACAGAGTAACTGACCGGGTTCTTGTCAGCACTAAGAGTGTTGATTTGTTGGCAAACAGTTACCATAATCCTCAGAAATTGAAAGGGACATTGAATAGAGCGCTAAATCAGTTGGATGGAATAGAGGGGTTGTTTGATACTTCAGGTAAACTTGTAAGAAAAGGATCAAAAGAACTTACCTTAGCAGAATTTGACTCGAAAGCTTGAGTTTCCGCAAACTGTAATTGAAAAATGAGAATATCTTCCTAAAGTACCAATCTGCCGATTTTTTTGAAGTAACAAAGTGGCAGTTCGGTGAGTAGAGGTACTTTAATAAACCCCACCGGAGCCGGGCTTTGGGAGAAATATTCTTTTATCTATTTAAGCGGTTAGTTTAAGGCAGAGTTGACGGTATACAGGACGTTTTGTCCTAAACCATAGCCTGACGCCTTCTTTTGCATACGAGAGTATGCCGGAGATACCTTTTGCTAACCGATAATAGCAGAAATGTACTTTTTCTTTTATGGGATCTGCTGTTTGTATAATAGCAACTTTTAGCGCATTGGTTTCTGATTTCATGGAAATGTGAGCCAGAAATGCCATGCATAAGGTAATATAAAAATTCAACGCATTGATTGCGGACAGCTTTCGTACACGGAAGTTTTCAAACTGGAACATCTGCTTTTTACAGCGAAAATATTCTTCGATGCGCCATCTGGAGAAGTATGTTTTGGCAACCTTTATGACATCATCTCTGGAACGGATTTCCTTATTGGTTGCAAGCATCATGGGATGTTCCGTGATGCCATAAACCAGTACAAGGTAAATATCTTTTTTAGAGGCAGTTATCTGTACCTTCACATGGGAAAGGTAAGCGTCACGCTTTTTCCCTCTGTAGACAAGAGGAGTTTTGATTTTCCCTTTTCTCTGGTTTCTAAGCTGAGTGGCCGGAATCCATTTACCATGAAAGAAGACTTTGCGTTTCGCGGTAAGCCGTATAACATAGTCCTGGTTCAGTTTGTCAAGTTTCAGGAACATCTTGTTATCATCATAGCCTCTGTCGAGAGCAAAGGTGGCTTTACCAAAGAGGGCGGCTCCACGCTCCATTGCAGCAAAAGTAATATCATTAGTGGATGTGAAGTTCTTTTCTTTTGAAGAGTGAATCTGGGAAAAGATACTGACAGGATATCCATTGCCGGTCAGGACACATGCCTCTGTTACATGATAACCTTTTTCGTAAACA